>JBNJFZ010000057.1:0-18035 GCA_051747295.1 Myxococcota bacterium | reverse complement strand
TGGCGTTGTCGTAGCAGTCGCCCACGCTACCCGTGGATAACTGAACGCCCTCGGCCTGGCAGCGGTTCCCGAAGGCAATCGAGGTGTACTGCGTGCCCTGGTCGGAGTGATGTACGACCCTGTCAGGGCGACGTTGCTCGAGCGCCATATTCAGCGCGTCGAGCACGAGTGCCGTGCGAAGGTGTGACGCCATCGACCATCCGACAATTCGCCGGCTGTACACGTCGAGGACCACCGCCAGATACATGAAGCCGACGGACGTGGGGACGTAGGTGATGCGCCGGGAGTGATACGACCAAGTGCCCGGAGGGCGCCGCCACCCACAGCTCGTCGGGTGCATCGGCCTCGAAGTCACGGTCGACCAGATCCGACGCAGCGGCCTCGCTGTCGCCCGAAGTCGTAGTCGTTGGCACGCTACGGGGGCTCACGCCCTCAATACCAATCTCGCGCATCAGTCGTGCGACGCGCTTCTTGCTCACACGCTCGCCGCGACGCTTGAGCATACGCAGGATACGCGGCGAGCCGTACGTACCGTAAGGGGGTAACTTCGGCCGAGGAAAGGGGCCCCAGGTCAGATGATGCTGCGCAACACAGTCGAGAGCAGCGAGATTGGCGAGAGCCTATAAACTCGTGCTGTAGCTCGGAGGCTGTCGCGCCAGCTCAACGCCAGAGCGAAGCCCGACCCGGCGCAATACGTGTCGGTCGTGTCGACAGCGAAGGCGTGAGGACGTGCACCGAAAGCCGGTAGCGGGAGACCCGCACGCCCGGTTTGACGAGAGGCGATCGGAAACGACGACAAGGCCGAGATATTGTGGCACTCACAGACGAAAGGGTGAGCAAACGGAGAACACAAACGTCGGCCTAAAGCGAGACGCACCGATCGTCGACTCTACCGTATCCCGAAGTTACCCCAAGGAGGGTCATGAGGGGGGCTATTTGCGCTCTGTGAATTGTTTTCAAGGTGCCCCCTTCGTTGACGGGTTAGAGTGACCCGAGACTACCGAAGCCGCGTGGGTTTGGCCACGGGCCTGTCTGCGGTATATCTGTCGACTAGAATTCAACCACAATCCAGACAGCCACGAGCCTCCAATGCGTACCCGTCTCGTCTTCCTCGCCCTCACCATCCTGCTCGTCGCTGCCGGCTGCAAGGCCAGCGAGCAATCCGCAACGCGTGACGACTCCGAGTCAGAGTCCGCGCAGGCGGTCGCATCAGAGCAGGACGAACAGAAGGAGCAGGACGAACAGAAAGAACAGGGCGGGGCGTCGGAGAGCGATGCGGGGGACTCCGAGGCATCCCAGGCGCCCACGCGTGAGCAGCTCGGCCAGCTCTCGAAGGCCGCGAAACAAGCTCTAAAAGACTCCGATGTCTATCAGGTCTGGTTGTCCGCTCAGGAGTCCGGCAATACCGCCGTCATCGGCTGGTATCCGTTCGGCACGGAGGGCTCCGACGAGCTCGCGGGACCAGCGTCCGCGCTCCGCTCGTATATGGAGACCACGACGGTCAACGAACTCCCGATCGACGTCGCTGCGCTCGACAGCCTCGCCTCTCGAAAGGGCGTGGACCTGCAGCAGGTCGGCGGCGCCACGGAGGTCGAACGCCTCGGGAATGCCGCGCAAATGCTCGGTCTACCGTACCTCGCCAGCGGGATCCTCATCCGGGACGACTCGAGCGGTTCGGCCATCTACAAACTGCGCGTACTCGTCGTGGAACCGGCGGCGTCCGAAGCCGCGTTCGATGAGACGGTGGTTGCGGAGTAGGGCTACAGCTCCGTCCCTTCTCGCAAGCGGTCCATGTATGCTTTGTAGTGGTAACGGCGATCTCGCTCTCGGCCCGTGACTTCGACTAGCACGCCGGTGTCTTCGAGCACCGAGATTGCCTTTCCAGCCGTCGGTCGGGTGGTATCGAGCAGGTCCACAACGGACGTGACGGTGACGACAGGGTGTTGCGGAAGCTGTTCGAACAGACGAATACTCATGAGCGTTGCCGAACCCGCCGCCAGTACCTTGTGCCGATGTTCGCTCACGATGTCGAAGAGCGCGCGCGATGTACTCGCGGCTTCACTGGCGACTTGCTCGACACCCTCCAGAAAGAACGCGAGCCACGCCTCCCAGTCACCCGTCTCACGTACGTCGTCGAGTAGCCGGTAGTAGGTTTCTCGATGCTGCTTGAGGAAGAGACTCAAGTACAGAACGGGCTGTGTGAGCAGATTCCAGTCTTCGAGCAAGAGTGCGATAAGCAGTCGGCCAATACGACCGTTCCCATCTAAGTACGGATGGAGTGACTCGAAGTGCACATGGATCAGGC
Source organism: Myxococcota bacterium (assembly GCA_051747295.1). Classification (GTDB taxonomy): domain Bacteria; phylum Myxococcota_A; class Bradymonadia; order Bradymonadales; family Bradymonadaceae; genus JBNJFZ01. Next base: position 15,730 of record JBNJFZ010000057.1, on the reverse strand, counting down.
CGATGCGCACGAGAGGCGGTAGTTGGTCGCGGCCGTGGATGTAGTGCTCGAGGTCGCTGAGCAGTTCCTGGAGCAAGTGGGGCGGAGGGGGGACATATGAAGCATTTCCAGCGCGCGTTCCTCCGACCCAATTCTGCGATTTTCGAACCTCGCCCGGGCGCTTGTTTGCGCCGCGCACACCCTGCATGAGTCGTGCGTGGGTCTCATTGAGCAGACGCATCGAGATCGGCAGCCCATCATCGCGGCCGAGTTGGTCTCGCGCGTAGTTCAACGCCTCGAGATAGTTGCAGACTTCCTCGAGATCGTCATCCATTTCAGTGTCAGACTCGGCCTCAAACTCCAGCAGATTGACCAGGGTCGCCTGCGTACCCTCGATTTGACTGGAGAGCACGGCCTCTTTGCGGACGAATGCATAGATGAACCAGTCGATGGAAGGCACCATCTGCGCGGCGACCTCGAGACGCGACAGCGCGCCTTCGGCCTGTTGGCGAAGCTCCTCGAGCTCCCCGTCGAGCTGTAAGGGCGGATCGCTCGGCGGCAGTGGATCCGGGACAAACGCCTCCACAGCTTCCCCCGCGACCGTGCTCCGCACATATTTGCCCGCTTCTCGACTCGCCATCGCCTGCGCCCTGATAAAGGAGCCTTTCATTGCACATCATGACAATAAAGGAACCTTTATTAGCAGGCCAGCCTAATTAAAGATCCTTTATTAGCGGTTGGTTCGCGGCCTGAGCTATCGTCCACCCAAACGCTCGAGCCTCTCGAACCCGAGATACCGGTCCCGCACCATTCCGACCCACGGCTCGTCGGTGTGCTGCGCGAGCGTGTCGACCACGTCCTCGAGTGTCCAGGGCGCGAATGTGCATTCCCACGTCCCGGATCTGCGTCGTCAGAAAATTCGCCAGCGACTCGCGCGCCCAGGGCGACGCGGCGGCTCCCGCCGCCGACTTGCGTGTCTTGCACGATATGAGAAGATAGTTACTTTTCCCGTGTTCGCACGTCCGCATCGACTCGGATTGACCATGCCCATCCCACGCTTCATCGTATGCATCCTCGCCGCGCTCGCCCTCTCGACGAGTGGGTGTTTCACCATCATTGAGGACGGTGACGAGGACGTCAGCGAGGATACGTCTGTCGCCGATACGGACCCTGATGTGGCGGAGGTCGCCGATGAAGACGCGAACGACTCGGGCGACGATGCCTCCGACACAGCCGACACGGCCGACACCACAGCGGAACCCGACCTCTGCGACAGCCCGACCTCTCGCGCGGCCATCGACGGCGTCGATCTCTCCGGCGCCATCTTCCTGGGTCAGCCGGCGCTCCCCGCTGTCGATTACCCCACGGAACCGACTCAGGTGGAAAGCTTCCTCGACTATCGCGAGCAATTCGCATTCGACGCCGACGAGACCGGTCGTGCCGACGGCAGTCTCGACGCCGGCACGTTCGTCCCCTCCGGCGACAACGCGCTCGCCTGGTCCGTCCAGATGTATTTCGCAAATGGCGGGGCGCTCGCCACCATCGTGCCAACCGCCAACGACGTGCCGTCCGACGCCGACCTCGCCAAAGTCACCGCGCTCGACGGCGGCCTGCTCGTGGTACCCGGCCTCGGATCGGCCGCCGAGCGCGAGCGACGCGACGGCTTCGAGCGCATCGAGGTGGCGCTGAACGCCGAAGAGAACGCCGACTTATTCTTCGTGGGCGACGCGCCCGCCGGAGCCACTACAGCCGACCTGAACGCATCGAGCCCGCTGCCCTACGTCGGGTTCCGGGACGACCGCGCGGCGCTGTACGTGCCGTGGCTGGAGGTCACGAGCGCCGCCAACGCAAGCACATCGGTCGATATCCCGCCCGCCGGCGCTGTCGCCGGCATTTTCGCGCGCACCGATAGAGATCGCGGTATCTGGAAGTCCCCGGCCGGCGTCAGCGCCGACATCCGCGGGATCCAGGGACTCGTGCAGACCATCGACGACGCGGACCTCGACACGTGGAATGTGGCCCAAGTCAACCCGCTGCGCGTGGTCGACGGCGAGCCGGTGGTCTGGGGCGCGCGCACCCGGCAGGCCAATACCCCGGAGTGGAAGTACGTCCCCATACGCCGCCTCGCGACGTACATCGAACGATCGATTCTGCACGGCACGCGATGGGCGGCCTTCAAGCCAAACGATGAGACACTGTGGTCGAACCTGGCCGCTTCCACAGACAACTTCCTGAATGGCGTCTGGCGCGCCGGTGGTCTGCAGGGCGTCCGCGCGGAGGACGCCTATTTCGTGCGCGTCGACCGCACGACCATCACCACGGCGGACATCGACGCCGGCCGCGCGGTTATCGAACTCGGCTTCGCGCCCCTGAAACCCGCGGAGTTCGTCATCCTGCGCATCGAAGTCCCAGCGGGCGTGTGTTTGTAGAGCAGCATCAGGTTGCTGGGTGCATCGGGCCACTGCATCGACGCACGATCCAGGCCGTCTCGAAGCGCCAACAAGGTTTCGCCGTCGGGCATAGCCTACACCGCGTTGACCCTATCTTGGCGAGCGACTTTGCGACCGCCCTGCGAGCTACGCCCGCCCCCGTTTCCCGACGCGCGGCTGGATGGTACGCTGGTGCCATGAACTCCGACTCCAACGATCGCCGACCACCGCCACGGGAGCGCCTCGACCAGGCTGCGAAGCTCGAACCCTTCGCGGAGATGGCCGAGGAGGGCGCTTTTCCGGCCGACAAGCTCTCGCGCGTCGAGTCCATCGTCGCCGACTCGGGATGGGTCGGTCGCTGGCTGTCCCGCGCGCTGCTGCTCTACGGCTTGAGCCTCGTCGCCGTCGGGGTCGTCTTCTTCTTCGGCTTCAACTGGGACGAGATTCCCAACCTCGCCAAGCTCGGCCTCGTCCAGATCGGGTTTGTCGGGGCGCTGGTCGCCGGCACTCTGCGCGACCTGCACTCGGTCACCGCCCGCGTCCTGCTGGTCATCGCCGGCGTGCTCATCGGCGTCTTCTTCGCGGTCTTCGGTCAGGTCTACCAGACCTCCGCCGACGCCTGGGAGCTCTTCGCCTACTGGGGCGCGCTGCTCCTCCCGCTCGCCCTGCTCGCCGGTACGCAGGGCGCGTGGGTGCTCTTTGGGGCCGTCAGCGCGACAGCGGGGTGGCTGGGGGTCGAGCAAGCGATGGGGCCGGACGACATCGCGCTCCGGTCGCTGCGGCAGGTATTGACGGTCGTTGGCGCCGCCGGGGCCGTGCTGGTCGTGACCGAAGGCCTGCGCCAGCGCGGCGCCGGGCTGGTCGAGGAGTTCCCCTGGTCGCGGCCGGTTCTGCTCGTGGCGGGCTTCGGCGCGCTCACGCTGCGTATCGTGTTTTATCGACCTGAGGGCGTAGAGGCGGGGATGCTCGCCGCCACGATCGCCGTCCTGGCTGTCGCGAGTGCGCTCGCCCTCCGGTTTTACGTGCGGCGAGTGCGAGATATCGCGGGGCCGGCCGTGGTGGCAGTGAGCTGGCTCGTCATCGCGCTTCGCTTCATCGGCGAGGTTGTATTCGATGCGCTGGATAGCTCGACCATCAGCTTTCTCGCGATGGCCATCATCACGCTCGTGCTGACAGCGGGCCTGGTTCGCATGCTCACGGATATTCATCGCCAACTCGAGGGCGAAGGGGAGGGCGCATGACGAGCTACAGGCAGGTCCTCGACAGACTCGAAGCAAGCGGAGAACTCGACCCCGAACAGGCCGAAGCGACGCGTTCGATGCTCGCCGACCGGCTCGCCCGGCCGGACCGCTCGCGACTGATCAACGCCGTCGCCGCCATCGGCGCGTGGATTGCGTCGATCTTCGTCATCGGCTTCTTGCTGGCGATGAGCGCGGACTTATTCGGTGATAGCGGGCTGTTGGTCTACACCGTTTTATTCGGCGCGGTGGCCATCGGACTCGGCCGCTGCGACACCGACAGCGTCTTCCTCCACCAGATCTCGCTGGCGTTGAGCGCGGCCGCGCAGATCATCGTGCCCGTCGCGCTGCTCGACCTCGGAGAGGCGCCCACGATCGTGGTTCAAGCGCTGGTGTCGTCGGTGTTGTATGCGGCACTGCCCGATCGCGCGAATCGGGTGATCAGCGCCGTCGTCGCCCTCGGCGTGATCACGGGGGTCGGCTCCAGCCTCTCCGCGGTCATCTTCTATGCGATGTTCGGTATTGTCTTCGCGCTCGTCGCGTCTGTCTTCGCGCTGGACGACGATCTGGACTGGAAGGCTCGGCGGGTGCTGCGTCCGCTGGCCTACGTGGGGGCACTCGGGTTGCTGCTGATGTCGATCGAGGTGCTCCTCGGCGAGCTGCCGGAGCTCTTCGGCGGCGATGTCCACGCGAGCTGGGTCGTGCGCGGCATTGCCGCGCTCTTCGCCCTCGGCGTGGTGGCCTTGAAGCTGGCCGACGAGGACGCGGACCGCCGACCGGCGCTGCTGGCGGCGGTGGGACTGATCGTCTCGCTGGGCCTGGCGACGTCGGCCGGCATCTTCGTGTCGCTGTTGGTCGCCGCACTCGGTTTCTGGAAGCTCGACCGCATGCTGATCGTCATGGGCGGTCTCGGCCTCGCCGGGCACCTGGGCTTTTACTACTACGACCTCGACATCACGCTGCTCCAGAAGTCGGGCGTATTGGTGCTCAGCGGGCTCGTCCTGTTGGGCGTGCGCTGGTGGTTTGGCCGTCGTCGGGCCGGGGAGGCCGCATGAAACGCCACCACTGGATATGGCTCTTTGGCGTGCTGGTGCTGTTGTTATTCAACGGCCTGATCATCCAGAAGGAGCGGGAGGCCGCCCGGTCCGAGACCATGTATTTCGAGCTCGCGCCGGTCGACCCCCGCTCGCTGATACAGGGCGACTATATGACGCTGCGATACGAGGTCGCTAACCAGATCCGTGACGAGGTCGGCGCGGAGAACCGCGAGCTCGATAGCTCCGATAGGGAAGGCCGCTTGGTCGTTCGCCTCGACGAGCGCCGGGTCGCTCACTTCGACCGCATCTACGATGGCGACGAGCTCGCCGCCGAAGAACGCGTGGTGCAGTGGGACTATCGAGGCGGCATCTACATCGGCGCGGACAGCTACATGTTCCAGGAGGGCAAGGCATCGCTCTACGAGCAGGCCGAGTACGCCGAGATGCAGGTCACCGACGACGGCGGCGCCTCCCTCGTCGCGCTGCGCGACGGCCAACTGGAGCGTATTGAATGATGGTTGGGGGGCGGCGTCTGTCGCCCGATATTCATTTCAATGGATATCTGATTCGCTTTTTCCGGGGAGGTGCTGCTATGTTTGGAAATATGCATTGGACTGAAAATTGTTGTACATAAAGCAGGGCCGTGGCACATCTGTCCCATAAAGTGCATTGAAATGAATATTCGTCAGATTGGACAACTGATTCGAAAGCGGCGAAAGTCGCTCGGCGTCAACCAGGATAGCGCTGCCGAGATCGCGGGCGTCTCGACCCATACGCTGAGCAATATCGAATCGGGCCGGGCAAATCCTACGCTCGAAGTACTCGAGCGCATCCTCGGTGTGCTCGGTCTCGAATTGGTCGTGACGACGAAATCCGACGGCCGAGAGTAGCCCACATGCGTCGAGCAAAAGTCTACAACCACGGTCGACTGGCCGGCATACTCGAGGAACGCGACGACGGCGGCTATCGGTTCACCTACGAGTCCAGTTACCTCGAAGATCCCGAGACCGAACCGGTCAGCCTGACCCTTCCAGAGCGAAGCAAGCCGTACGAATCCGACCAGATGTTCGCGTTCTTTTACGGACTTCTCTCCGAAGGTTCCACGCGCCGCCTTCAATCCGCGCTGCTGAAGGTCGATGAAGACGATGCCTTTGGCCTCCTGGTGGCTACCGCGGCCGACGCCATCGGCAGCGTCACGCTCGGACCGTACGACGACGGCGAATAGGACCATGGCACGATGTCTGAGTACATACGTCGAGCTCGGTGACGAAGGCTATAGCTCTGGTGCGTTGCGGCGCCTCTCCGACCGACGCAAGTTCCCGCATCAACTCGCCTTCGATCGCGGTGACGTGATGGAGATCCGGGCCAAGAGCGTCACCGAGATGTCGATCTCGGGCGTTCAGGAGAAGATCTCGCTTCGCCTGAAGCGCGGCGAGCTCGAGCCGGTGACCGAGGGTGGCGAATACATCCTGAAGCCGGTTCCCGGCCAGCAGCTTCCGCGCTTCCTGTCCGAAGTTCCGGCCAACGAGAGCCTGACGATGCAGATTGCCGAGCAGGTCTACGGCATCGACACGGCCGCCAACGCGCTCATCCGCCTCTCCGACGACGAACTCGCCTACATTACGCGTCGCTTCGATCGAACTCGGGACGGTCGGCGCGTTGCCCAGGAAGACTTCTGCCAGCTTATGGAGCGCACGCCCGAGATCGATGGTAGAAACTACAAATACGACGCGAGCTACGAGGAACTCGGCGCAGCGCTCGAGCGATACGTGGCTGCGTATCCGGTCCAGATCGAAAAACTCTTCGAGCTCATTGTCTTCAACTACGCGGTCGCGAATGGGGATGCCCACCTGAAGAACTTCTCCCTGCAGCGCCAGGACGAGTTTGGTGACTACGTGCTGACCCCCGCCTACGATCTCGTCTGCACCAAGCTGCACTTGCCCGAGGAGCCGAGACTCGCGCTCGACCTCTTCGCGGACGGCGAGTTCTCGATGGGCGAGAAGACGCACGGCTTTGTCACTGGAGGCGACTTTCTGGAGCTCGCAAACCGCTTCGGCATGGTTCAGGGCAGGGCGGAACGCGTGGTCGAGCGCATGACCGCAAACCACGACGAGGCCCGCGACCTCGTCTCGCGCTCGTTCTTGTCCGATGAAGCCAAGGATATCTACCTGGACATCCTCGAAGACCGTCGGGCGGCGCTGGCGCTGCGGTGAACTACACCTAATGTGCAGGCTGCCAGCCTGCGGGCCATCAGTCATGTGTCATGCGGCCATCCTGGCCGCATGCCAGTCCGCAGCGTGCGTGGCGCTCACGATTCGCCACTCGCCAACCACCACCATCTCGATCTACACTCCGCCCGACCCGACAACGACCAAATTCAGGAGGACCCGTGGCCACGATGGTGCCCAGTTTGCCGCCGAGCGAGTACGGCTCGACAGAATCGGAGAACGACTTTTGGTACGCCCTGCGCGACGAATTGCCCGATGACTTCTACGTCCTATACGGCCTCGAGTTTCTGACGCACGACGCGGTTCAGGGTGAGATCGACTTTCTGATCATGCATCGCGAGTTGGGGATGCTCAACGTCGAGTGCAAGGGCGGGGGCGTCTACCGCGACCACAACGATCACTGGTGGCGCACCAACCCGAACACCGGCAAGAAAGAGCGCATGCACAAGACCCCGGCGAGTCAGGCCGCCGACCAGATTCGCAACGTTGTCGACCGGCTCGGCGGCGAGGTCGGCCGCTTCGTCGGCTCATTCAGCGGCGAGTTCCCGATGCTCTTCGGCTGGGCGCTCGCCTTCCCCTACACCTCGCGCACCGAGGTCAACGTGCCGCCCAGCCTCCAGCCCGAGATCATCTTCGACCAATCCGACCTCGGCAACCTCGGCGAGCGCGTACGCGAGGCGTTCGAGTTCTACGGCAAGCGCTTCGGCACCTACGCTCAGACGCTGACGACCGCCCAGCTCGAGCGCTTCATCTGGGAGGGCGCCATGCGCCCCTTCTACGCCGAGCCCAACCTGGCCAACCGGCTCGACTACGAGCGCCAGCGCTTCGTGGCGCTGAGCGAAGACCAGATGCACATCGTCAACGCCGTGCTCGCCAACCCGCGCGTGGCGGTGTCCGGCGGCGCCGGCACTGGCAAGACCATCGTCGCGATGGAGACCGCCCGACGCCTCGCGAAGCAGGGAAAAGACGTGCTGGTCACCTGCTTCAACTCCGGGCTCGCCGATCACCTCCAGCAGGTCGCCAGCCGCTGGGGCGATGTCGACGGGACGGTGCTGATCGATAATTTTCACGGCATCTGCGTGGACGCCGCGCCCCCTGGCTCGCTCGACTTTCCCGAGCGCGGCGCATCCCTCGACGAGCAGCGGCGATTCTGGGCGGAAGATGCGCCATTTTCCCTGCTGCAAGCCCTCGAGGACGGCAGCTACGACCGGGGAGGGTGGGACGCCATCATCGTCGACGAGGCGCAGGACTTCTTCCACGAGTGGTGGACCATCCTCCGGACCGGCCTGCGCGACGAGGGCAAGCTCTCCGTTTTCTTCGACGCGCGTCAGTCCATCTTCGACCACGGCTCGCCCGTGCCGACGGACCATATGGCCCACTTCCCGCTGCGGACGAACTTCCGGAACACCAAGGAGATCTGCAGCGTCATCGCGGAACTCGGCGACATCGACCTGCGCCCCCATCGCGACTGCCCGAAGGGCGAGGCGCCGACGGTCTATCAGCAGCCCGGCCCGTCCAAGACGCAGCGCAAGGTCGGCGAGCTCGTCAAAGAACTCGTCCAGCGCCAACACCTCGGCTACGACGACATCGCCATCCTGACCCCGCACAGCCCGGGCAACTCCGGCCTCGAGGCTGCCGCCGAGCTCGACGGCCAACCCATCGTGCACGACCCCGAGGCCTGGTTTGCCGGCGAGGGCGTGCTGCACACGACCATCAGCGCCTTCAAGGGGATGGAGGCCGATACCATCATCATGGTCGACGTCGACCCCGACGACCCGCGCTGCTCCCGCGAACATCGATACGTCGCCGCCTCGCGCGCCAAGCACCGGCTGCACGTCTTCGAGAAGGGGCATTGGCTGGAGTAGCGCGACGGGAGCGAAGTGCCCTTGGTGCGCGACGTTTCTACGTCGCCGCGGCGCTTGCCGCCGCCTTCCACCACGTTGTAGATCCAACCCACCGCAAACACCAAAATCGCCCCACCAACACGACCGACGATGAAACTCACCAACCTCACCGAAGACAACATCCCCGACTTTGTTCGCGCAGGGTGCGCCAGTCGCGGCGACGGCTACCAACGCGACGGCCGCATCCAGCGCATGCGCCTGACCGACGACCGCCTCTCCGCCCACTGCATCGGCTCCCGTCCCGACCCCTACCGCCTCCAGATCGAGTTGCGAGGTGGAGACATCATCAGCACCTTTTGCACCTGTCCGGTCGATGGTCGGTGCAAACATATCGCAGCGCTGCTCTACGAGTTCGTCCGCGATCCTGTCAGTCCCTCGGATAAGATGGATATGGAACGCCAACTCGAGAGTATGTCCAAGAGCGAACTTGTCGACCTGGTTCTCGACGTCGTGCACCGACATCCGACCGTCGAGGACGTCCTGGAGTTCCAATTCTTCCTGCGAGGCGCCGGCGAGTCGATTTCGGGTAATTCCGAGCTTTCGGCCGATGCCACCGAGTCGCGCGCGGTGTCTATCCTCGGCCGCTACGTCGGGCCCGACGAATACGGCAGGCACCGGGGTCTCTCCGCAGAAGCGACCGAAGACCTGCAACCCTTGCGATGCCTCGCCGAGGATGCCGCGGACACGGGGCGACTCCAGGTCGCGACGCATGTCTATTGCGGTCTGATTCGAGCGCTGCGATCTCAATTTTACTATTTCGACCCTCATCAGTTCGTTCACTTCGAGATGATGTCTTCGCTGGTGGACGGACTCGCCAAGGTCTTTGCGCGACTCGAGGACGCGACGGTGCGGGAGCTCGCTCTCCAAGAGCTCTGGGAGAGTTGGCGGCACAGCATCGACCACGGTGGCATCGATGTGGAGACCCGCATTGAAGATGCGTTGGTCGAGGCCGTGACGGCCAGCGAAGCCGACGAACTCATCGATCACCTGGAGCAATTGCTGGATGAGCTCAGCCAGCAGCGCTCGGGGTTCGGAGCCGACTGGGTACGCAATCACGCCGCTGACTTTGCCGTACGCCTGGAGCCGCTTCGTCCTGATTCGAAACCTCTGGTCGAGCGTTGTAGAGAGCTCGACCACGTCGACGGCCTGGTCCCTGCGCTGCTCGACGACGGTGATTTCGAGGAGGCCTTCGAATTCGCAATCGATTACGTCGACGAGCAAAGCGACTTCGAGGACGTCTACCGGGCGATCGACTTCGCGGAAGACTTCGCCGATCACGGACAGGTCAAGCGCGCCGCAGAAATCGTCGAGTCCGCCCTCTGGCATGTAGATGGTCGCGTCGCCCGACGAGTGCGGGATTGGTTGGTGGAGTTCTACGTGGAGCATGACCACTTCAAGGGGGCATTGCCGTACGCGAGAGCCACGTTCATCGAGCAGCCCGATGCTGCACAATTCTTCCAGGTTCGCAGCATCGCGCGGGAGCTAGAGAGGTGGGATGACCTGCGGGGCGAACATTTGAAACGACTTCGTGAGCACTCGCCGACCTCGCTTCTCGCCGTCCACTTGGAAAACAGAGACCACTCGGCAGCTCTCGATGTCTGGGCCGACTTCCACGACTCCGGTCAGCTCAGACGCCCCATACTCGACGACCTTGCAGATGCGGTCGCGGACTCTCATTCCGACGTCGCCGTCGACATCTGGGCGAGCCGCGCCGACGCCCTGATCGCCGATCGCGGTCGCGGCAACTACAAGCGCGCCTGCAAATACTTCCGCCGCATCCACGACCTCTACGACGGCCAGGACCGCCTGGATGAATGGGACGAGCTCGCCGACTGGCTCTTCGACCAGCACAACCGCCTGCGTGCCTTCAAAGACGAAATGCGTAAAGCTGGCCTCGCGCCCCCGGACGACTGATCTCTGAAGCACGACGGGTGGGCGCCGGGGAGGCTGAACTGGCTGCGAAACCCACTCGCGAAGACTGTCGATGTGTTCGGTCCTCGTTGTCGCTCTCCCTGCTGTTTTCGGTTGTCGCTTTCGGTGTCGAAGTCGGTTTCGAGCACGCAAAGCGGAACCGAGATCCGCGGTTTCGGTGCGCGACGTTTCCACGTCGCTTTCTGGAGTTTTGATCTGCTGAGCGCCGTCGGCTTGTGGCGCGCAGGCTGCCAGCCTGCGAACCCCATATCTGAGTTGTGTATTGTGTGGCTGTGTTGCCCCCGGCCGACGCCGCCTCGCGTGCCGGACACCAGCTGCACGTATTCGAGGCGAGGCAGCTCCCCGCCCCCTTCGCCTGGACGCGCCCGTTGCTGTAGGATGGCGTCACTTTACCCAAGATGCCTGCTAAGAATGACTTTGCTGCCTCGGTCCTGCCATGAATGACCATCTACAAGTCGCTGCGTCTATCCTCGGTACCTCTCTGATGCTCGTGACCGGTTGTAACTGGGAGGACGAGCCTGCTCCGATCAGCGATGAGGCGGGTGACGAGGCGCGCCATCAATCCGCCATCGTCGGCGGCACCGTCGAGACCGGGTACCCAAACGTCGGTGCATTCGTGCTGACGCCACCCGAGGGCGAGTCGGTTACGTGCACGGGTACCGTGATTGCGGATGGTTGGGTCCTGAGCTCGGCCAGGTGCCTGACCGGGGGCGCGCCGGCGTACGTCGACTTTCTGACGGGGTCCGACACCTCCGATCCAGACGCCGCGTACCCGGTCGCCCAGGTCTTCCCCCAGCCGAACTTCGATGCGGAGACCGATCAGAACGACATCGCGCTCGCCTACGTCCACGGTGTCGCGGCGACGTCCGCGCCCCCGTACAACTGCTCGTCCTTGAGTAACAGTGTGGTGGGGACTTCGGTCGTCAAAGTCGGTTACGGCGCCAGTTCGCACGACCCGCTGACCGGCATCGGGACGAAGCGTCGCGCAGCGCTGGATATCTCCAGCGTCGAGTTGTCGTTGTTGACCCTGGAGTCACCGGGGATCGGCCCGTGCGAAGGAGACTCCGGTGCGCCGAGTTTTCTGGACATATCAGGTGAAGAGCGACTCGTGGGCGTGACGTCGCACACCGCGCAGGATTGCGAGGGCACCTCGTTCGACACTCGTGTCGACACTTTCTGCGCCTGGATCGACGCGACGGTGGCCGACGACGCGCCGGCCGAATGTGAGCTCCTCGCCGACGAATGTGGAGACGATACCTGCGTGCCGGTCGCCGAAGACGCCGCCTATTGCGTGCCCTCGGACGGCGCCGGCGTCGATGCCGCCTGCGACCCCGACGACACGGACTGGTCGGACGGACTCGCCTGCGCGGACGGCCTGGTGTGCGCGACGGTCGACGTCGATGCCGGTGCCTGCCGCCCGGTCTGCACCGATGACGCGGACTGCGCTGACGACGAAGACTGCACGACGCCCGTCTTCGGGCTCGATACCGTCGGCGCATGCCTTCCCTGCACGGATGCCGACGGCGACGGGTTTTGCGAGGATGTCGACTGCGATGACGCCGATGCCGACGTGAATCCCGACGCGACCGAGGTCTGCGACGACGGTATCGATAACGATTGCAATGGCCTGGTCGACGACGAAGATCCCGCCTGTCAGAGCTCCGGGGACGCGGGTCCGGACGCGGGTGCTGATACGGGCATGCAGGCCGATGCGGGCAGCGACGCAGGAAGCGACACCGGAGGCACCGATGATGACCCGGCGGGCTCGGAGGGCGGTTGCAACTGCAACAGCGGTGGCCCGACCGCGCCCGCGGCACCCGCGCTCGTCGTCCTGGTGGGGCTCCTGGCGCTGCGGCGTTGGCGCACGCAGAGCTAGCTACACGCCGTTGGGGCGGCTATCGGCTACCGACGCCCCAGCTTGAGCACCCAGTACGTGCCCCACTGGCTGCTGGGATTGCTCGCGAAGCCGACTCCGATCTCGTTGGCGGTCCCATTCATGATGTTGCGGCAGTGGCCGTCGGAGTCCATCCAGCGCTGTACGACGCTCGCCGGGTCTGTGCCGGCCGCGGCGATATTCTCCCCGACCGGCCGACCGGGATAGCCGGCATCACTGATGCGCTGAGAGAAGCTCGACCCGTCGGAGCCGGTGTGGTTGAAGAAGTCGTTGTCGGCCATGTCGTCGGCGTGTCCCTGCGCGGCCAGGTGGAGCTTCGCGTGACCGCTGACCGGGCTGACGGCCGAGAACTCGCCGTAGGTGCCGCAGTCGCTCTGTGTGCTTCGCGCCTCGTTCACTGCGGTGAGTACACCCGCGATTTTTTCGTTGGGATGGCAGTCGCCGTCCCCGCAGACGTAGCCACCCTCGCAGGCATCGCCGCAACCGCCGCAATTTTGCACGTCCGAGCTGAAGTCGACGCAGGAGCCGTCACAGAACTCCTTACCGCTCGGGCACTTGCACTCGCCGCCCTGGCAGGTCCTGGGCGCAGCACACGGCGTATCACAATCCCCGCAGTGTTCGGCGGACGTCTGGACGTCTACGCACGATTCGCCGCAGAGCATCTGGGGAGCGGTGCATTGAGGGCCGGTGTCCTCGGGCGGTGACTCGGTGTCTTGCTCGCCGGTGTCGCCACCGGTGTCAGCGCTCGTGTCCTGTGGGGTCGCATCGGACTCGCCGTCGTCGCCGTCGGCCGACGCATCGTCGGTGCCGGCGTCCGTGTGTGACGCGTCGTCTACGCATTCGTCACGCTCGGAACTGTAGACCATGCCATCCGAGCACGTCTCCACGTTCGAGTTGCCGTCTGGAAGACATCCGGCGAGGCCGGTGACGAGTAAAGCAGCGGCGAGTAGGACTGGCAGGCGCAGACGCATGGCGTACTCGGGTGTGAGGTCGGAAGTACCTCCATTGTACCGAAAACGAAATGCGGGGAAAGCCCGGGGCGGGGTCGCGACGTGAACCTGCCTGCGCCCCGCTTGGCGCTACTCCACCCACTGCTCGAGCCAGTCGCGAGTCGCTTCCGCCCGGTCATCGAGCAATCGCGGGAAGACGGCGCGTCGCCTGAACTCGTCTACGACGTCGGGAAAGCGCAGGGCAAAGTGTTGCTGGACTGCGTCGGTCAACTCCGGATGCTCGATAAGGTCCTGTCGATCGAGCCAGGGCGTCAGTTGCGCGGCAGCCGCGAAAAAGGACGAGGAGCTGTGGGCGCGGCCGAGCATGTCCTGCTCGCAGATCGCGCGGGCCCAGCCAACCGCCAGGTCGGGGTGCGGCGCGAACTCGAAGTCGTCCTTCCACATCTCGCGGATGGTCTTGAGCTTGGCGCGGTATTGGCGTGAGCCTCCGGCTTCTCGGGTGCCGTAACGATCGCCAAATGGGTCTTCGCAGCTGGCGCAATGTCGGACGAATTGGTCGAGGTACGTCGTCGCCCCCAGCGCCTCGAACGCCGCCCAATCGTGCTCGACGACCAGGTCGTGCGCGAACGCGGCGATGAGCCTGGTCGTCGCACGCTCGGAGGGCATGTCCTCGAACATGGCGGCTGCATCCGGTCGATCTTCACCGAAGAACGGCTCGAGGTAGTCTTCGGGGCGACCCATGCCGACTTCCTCGAGGATTGGGCCCAGCTCCTGCTCGAGCTCGGCGAGGGACCGCGTGCGCTCGATGTCCTCGTCGGCCCAGGTCGCCATCTGGGCGAGCAGCGTCCAGTCCGCCCATGCGATGCGATCGCTCGTTTGTACGTTGCCGGATTCTTCGATGGTCTCCCAATCGTCCACGAGGTAGTCGCGCACCGCGCTCCACCCCTTGCTCGCCAGGAGCTCGATATTGCGCAAGATGAGGTCGGGATTTTCGGCGGGACGCGCGAAGAGCAATTCGACCATGGAGTCGACTCGCTCGGGCGCGACCTCCAGGGCGAAGCCGATCCCCGAGTTGGCGAGGAAGCCGGATTCGTCCAGCGCGACTTCCGGGCGCTCCTCGCGCAGACTCTCGAGTAACGCGAGCCAGTCTTCGCCGCGTCGCTTCCTGATGCACGCCGCCCGCACACCTTCGATCATGAGCTGGAACGCCCACTCGCCGTCGAAATCGGGGGCGTTCTCGATGCGGTCGCGAACCATCTCCAGTTGTTCGTCGAGGTCGGCCTTGCCGAATTCATCCCAGAATTCGGACCACTCGATAAAGTGCTCTGATTCACGATACGATCGTTGCTGGAGGCTGTCCTCGACCGATTCGATTCTGATCGAGAGATCCCAGGCGTCGGCGTCTTCGACCGGTTCATCGGCAGCGCGCTGAAGTACATCGAGCGCCTCTTCGTACCGCGGAGGGTCGGCGTCGAGGTACACGTCGGCGAGGGTGCAATAGCCACAGGCGCGCTCGGGGTGGTCCTCGATCAGCGCGTTGCACAGAGCCTCTGCGTCGGCGACGTCGCCGGCCTTACCCATGAAATACGCCCGCTCGGCGAGGAGCTGGGCTCGCGTGTCCTCGGGCTCACCGTCGAAGACATCGAGGAGTTCGGCGACGAAGTCGGCGGCCTCTTGGGCCCGATCGGTATCATCGGTGGACGCCAGGAGTCCGCGGTACTCGTTCAGAAGATCCCAGAGCCAGTTGTTGATGTAAGGAGGCCCCGCGCCCAATTCCTCCTGGGCTTTCTCGATCGTATGGGCGTCGTTGGATACACCCTCTCGAAGGTGCGTCCACGCTTTAAGCCACGCGTCGATAGCGTCGCCGCCTCTGGCTTTCCTTCCCGCCTGGACGGCTTCTTCAAACCTCGAAGCCCAACTGGGGGGCTTTGGGGAGCTCGGCGTGCCGCGCTGTTGCTTGGCTTTTCTGAGGCAGCAGCGCTTGTATTTCTGTCCGCTTCCACAAGGACACGGATCGTTTCGTCCAACATCGTTGCCCATCGATATCACCCGGGTTTGAATTCACAGCGTGGCGCGAGTCGCGGATAGCAATTTTGCGGCCGCTTGAGAAGCCTGGGGAACCAGGGCCGGTGACGGCGA
>JBNJFZ010000056.1:0-31393 GCA_051747295.1 Myxococcota bacterium | reverse complement strand
AATGGAGTTGCAGGCGTGGTAGCCCCGGATCTCGTCCGAGAGGTCTTCGGCGGCGACGTCATCGATCTGTTCACCGAGCCGGACGCCTCCTTTCCGAACCATCACCCGGATCCGACGGTCGAAGAAAACCTCGAAGACCTTCGAGAAGCGGTCAAATCGAACCAGTGCGATGTGGGGATTGCCTACGACGGTGACGGTGACCGCATCGGTATCGTCGACGAAAACGGCGGCGTTATCTGGGGCGACAAGCTCTTGATCGTGCTGGCCCGCGCACTCCTCGAGGAGCGCCCCGGCGCCACGGTCATCGGTGAGGTCAAGTGTTCGCAGACGCTCTACGACGACATCGAAGAGCACGGCGGTCGCGCCGTCATGGCCAAGGTCGGCCACAGCCTCATCAAGGCGAAGATCAAAGAGACCGATGCCGAGCTCGCCGGGGAGATGAGCGGCCATATCTTCTTCAACGACCGCTTCTTCGGCTTCGATGATGCGCTCTACACCACGTGTCGCGTCCTCGAGATTCTCTCGCATACGGACAAGCAGTTCTCCGAGTTGCTCGAGGGCATCCCGGAGACGTTTGCCACGCCCGAGATTCGTCAGCCGTGCGACGAAGATCTCAAGTTCGAGATTCCCGGGCTCGTCGCAGACGAGTTTGCGAGGGACTACGACGTCGTCACGATCGACGGAGTTCGCGTCAAGTTCGACGATGGCTGGGGATTGGTGCGGGCGAGCAACACGCAGCCGGTGCTCGTGCTCCGAGTCGAGGCGACCTCGCCCCAAAAGCGCGATGAGTATCTACAGCGTCTGGAAGAGGCGATCGAACGCGCCGAGGAAGCGCTCTAAGTCAGACATCTCAGTGGGCGCGCCGGGGCGTCATACCTTCCACGGTGCGGTTCGCTGCTCGCGTAGTTCGACGAGCAAGCCGGCCGTCTCGATGACCGCCGGGTGGATATGGCGGCTGTTTCGAACCGATCGCAACGTCTGAATTCCGAGAGTCGGCAGTAGTCGCAAGGACTGTCCGGTCGAATTATACGGATTCATGACCAGTGCTTCCCGCACTTTGTTGCGCTTGTACCAGCGAATGATCTGGATGACTTCGAACAGGATCTCCGGGGTGTTTGGGCGCCTGGATGCGATCTGCAAGACGTCGGATTCCCGCACGACGGGGTTTCGCAAGACCTGAGAGACTACGAGGGGGTTGGGATCGAGCAGTAGTTGGTCGATCATCTTGCGCTTGGCACTCCGAGCCATCTGGCGGCGCTCGCCGACCGAGACTTCGCGATCGAGTTGGAGCCGAGGCTCGGGAAGCCGCCTTCCCTCGGGCAGCGCCTGGTGCGGCGGAGGGTCTCGGAGCAGGCTCAGCACGACCTCGCGGCCTGCTTTATGCGCCTGTCTGTAGAGTCGCTCGAAGAGGCTGTAGTCGTCTTCCTGGCGCTTTTGAATCAGCCAGAAGCCACAGGCGAGCATCGCGTCATACTCGGGCTCATGGCCCCAGATTGCGCCGCGCACGAGCTGATCTAGCCACCACGAGGCTTCATCGACCGGCAGAGCCTCGAGCGTTTCGCCGAGCTTGGCAGCGCGCATCTTCAACTCGGGGAGTGACCCGATAGTATGGAGGGATGCCTTGAAGCGCTGGAAAAGCGCGTTGGCTCCGGGATTCTTGTCGGCGAGATACGCCAGAATGTCGTCGTGTGACGACAATTCGCCGGGTGCGGGCTGATCGTCTTCCGTTGCGGAGAGGGTATCGGTGCTGTCTTCGGATTTCCGATCTTCGTCTTCGGCGCTCATTGTCTACTCGCCGGTCTTGCTGCCGTCGACGCCACCCACCGGGTCACCGGCGGCCAATTCGACCTTATAGCTCAGGTCCGCGGACTTCTGCAGACGCTCCGGGATCGCAGGAAAGACAATGGTGAAGGGCTGGCTGGAGTTGGGCGCCACGTCTGGTGACTCAGCTGGCATCAATTGTTGGAGCTCCTCGACGGATTCAATCGCCATGACGGCCTCGAGGTCCAAGCGCTTCCCGATATGTGCCTCTTGTTCGGTGACGACACGGCCGTTGCCGTCCTGGAGCATCGCGCGGACGCGTACACCCTCGTACGGGGTATCGTCCGCGTTCTTGACGCGTCCTCGGACGGCCAGCATCTGCTGGTCGTCAGCCTCGATGACGTTTCCGACGACCCCTTCGAAGCGAATGGGATCCTCGACGGGCGCCTTTCGAACGGGCGGTGGTTCTGGGATCCACGCCTCGCGGGGTTCGAATTCTTTGCCCTGGAAGGCGACCTCGAGCGTGTGTGGCAGTCGCTTGAAGTCGATGACACCGCCGCTCATGACGGCGAGTACGGCGAAGAAAAGTCCGATGACGATGAGGGTGATCAACAGGAAGTTCGCGACCTTTTGCATGCCCGATCCGCCCACAGTGTGAGGTTCGAGGGGTTGCTCGACGTCCCAGCTGGTCTTCTTATTGGCCGAGCCGGTGCTGGGTGATTGAGGTTGCCCGGAGTTGCTGCTGGAGGCCGACTTTGCTGCGGTGGGCGTTGCCTGTTCGGCCGGTGCGGGGTTGCCGCCGCCTGATGTGGGGGTACCGCCACCTGATGCCGCGGCCTTCGCCTTCGGTTCCTGTGACGAGGCAGCCTCTGGATTTTTGGCTGGCTTTCGCGCCTGTTGGTCTTGTTGGGGCTGATTTACCTTGCCTTGTTGTGGGTCGAAGTACGCGCCGTCTTCGCCGAAGGCCGGATCGACCATATCCTCGGCCGAACCAAAGCCCGTTTCTTCCTGTTGGCTCCAGAATGCCGAGTCGTCATCGGTGGGAACCTCGTCCATCTTCGGTGCTTCAGCCTCCTCGGGCGCTTCGGGTTCGAGAGGGTCGGAATCACCGGCGTCATCGGGTTCGGAGTCCCTGGAGGCCGCAGGTCCGGGGGCCTGGGTCGTTTTTTCAGATTCGCCGCCGACAGGCGCGTCGTCGAATGCACCCTCGAAGGGGTCGTCTTCGATGACCTGTCGATCGTCTTCGTCGAAGAGATCGAGGTTCTCCTCATCGTCGCTATCTTCCGCGGCCTCGTCTTGTTCGACAGCAGCGCTCGAGGAGTCGAAGCTGCTCTCTTTCTTGGGCTTGATCGAGTCCCCGGCGTGGGGGAATGGGTTGTAATCTGGCTGTGCACTGCGCGAGCCGGCCGAGTCGTCGACTGGATCTTCGTCTTGTTTCGCGGCAGGTGCGCTCTCGTCGGCGCCGTCGGCGTCCTTGTTGACGTTGGGCATCCCGAACTGAGTCTTGCTGCCAGCCGCCTCGTCGGAGACGTCGTCCTCGCCGGCTCCAGCCTTCGGTGGCCCATCATCGGCATCGGTGTAGAAGATTTCAGTGTCGCCTTCGTCGGTCGAGCGAATGCGGAAGACGTGACTGCATTTCGAGCATCGTAGTTTGACGCCCTTGGAGGTGATCTTGTCTTTCGGGAGTTTGAAACCCGTAGAACACTCGGGACACCGAACGATCATGTGCAGTCCTCTCCGAAGCCTGATTGAGCCACTATTTTAGCCACTATCGAGACGATTACCGGGCCTCTCGACCCAACCGGACACCGCGAGGGAGGCCGGTCGTCGCCTCGTAGGCAGCCCGAGGGCGGGTTGCCTTTGTTTACTGACATTGTCGTAGACGCCGGCCGATTGTACTACCGGCGTTGAAATTTTCCAATCGGCGACGCGTGCGAGCACGCAGTGATCGGGGTGCTCGTCTGCGAGAATCGGGCCGTCTATGGCAGATCTTCGAAGGGGTTAGTCGCCGTGGGGGTGCGATGTGACCGCTCCTTGTCGAGGTCCTTCTCGGCGCGGTTGAGTCGCTGTTCCATCTCTCGTACTCGGGTCTCCATGCGCTCGATATCGCGTCGCATCTCGGGGATGTGCGTGAGTTGGTCGACGGCGTCGCGCATGCGTTCATCCATGCGACGCTGCATTTCGTCGACCGAACGCTGGGTCGACTCGATGAAGTCGCGCACGGCCTGTCCGCTCTCTTCGATGGCTTCGGCGCGGCGCCGAAACTCATCGCGAAACTGAGTCACTGGCTGCTGCAGCCGGGTGATGAAATCCTCACCCGACTGAATGATGCCTCGCAGCGCCGATAGCGGGAGCATGCTGTTCTGCGATTTCTCTTGTTCGAAGATGATATGAGCGAGGGTGACGGTCGTGATGTCCTCGCCGGATTGGTTGTCGATGATCTTGACGTCGTCGCCTTTTTTGACCATCTGCTCGATTTCATCGAGCGTCACGTAGGTGCTTCGGTCTGTGTCGTAGAGCTTCCTGTTGGGGTAGCGCTTGATGATCTTGGTCATAGGTCGCAATCGAGGGGGGAAGAGATGTCGTCGGTCATGTGGAGCGCGAGCCCGCTTCGACCGACGAGGTGAGCTTGTTGGCGCGGGTGGCGTATCTCAGAAGTCCACGCCGGCCGATACGGTGAACTGATTGACGGTCTCGGCCAGCACGCCTTCGAGGGTGATGCTCACGAGCCAGACGTTGAGTCGGGTTCCAATGAAGAAGCGATTGACCGCCTGGTGGTACTGCGAAAAGACGAATTCGGGCGCGAAGGTTTGATCGGGGTTTCCGTCATTCTGGACGTTGTCGTTATCGAATTGCGGCGGCCGTGGGTCCTGCGGATAGGCGTTGAGCAGTCGACTCGAGGCGATGACGTGGAGCTGCTGGTAGCCGACGTAGGGGGCCAGTGACATGACGCCGCCCAGGTCGAAGGCCTTGGACACGGAGACGTCCCAACCGGCGTTGAGCAGGTTGAGGTCCTCGTTGCCCATCAGCGTATTGACCGAGCCACGTACCGCAATATCGGGGAAATAATAGAAGCCTTCGTTGAGCGCCCACTTGAGCTGCGTGCCGAGGTTGAACATCTCGCTGCCGGCCAGATACATCATGTCGCCGGCAAACTCGAAGGAAAATGGCAGGCCCTTTCGGACCTGGAGGTGCGCGGTGAGCAGGGTCCCGGGCGGGTCTCGATCCTGGACGACGTCTTGCCAATAGGGCTCGTCGTTCGGGATGAACGAGAAGCTGGTCATCATATTGACGGCGAAGCCCGCCTCGCCGAGGGTCTCGGCGGGTGCAGCCAGGCGTGGTGCGAACACCTGGCCGACGTCGGTGGCAAAGTCCTGAAACTTCTGCTCGTCGGCAACCGCTTGTCCGCATGCATCGTCGCAGGCGGTGATAGAATTGTTGTTGTCCGGGTCGGAATGCGGCTCGAACGTCGCGAATCGCGACAGATCGAAGTCATTCGGGCCGCCCAGAGCGGGAGCCGAAGCGAGCATTCCAACGCCCAGAACTACAACAGCCAATACGCGTCTGAACTTCGGCATCATTCAATATCCTCCGGCCGCGCTGTGCGTGTCGACCCGCTCGTCTTCCGGGCGAAAAGTCGAAGTGAAAATATGCCTCGAAGACCCTGAACAAGTATCAATGGGGCCGCGAAGCGTCAAGTTTTGCGCGAGTCTCATCAATTCCGTAAATCTGCTCGCATGATAGGCCAAACTGGTACGTGGGTGCAATTTCCCATATCCCCGATTGGCGAGGAACGAGGGCGATCGCGGCCAAACAGTCTCACACAAACTTTACAACTGCATGCGGAAACGTGCATAACGGGGAGGTGGCATCGTGCCCTGGTGCCGGTCAGGGCGACTCGCGAAAGGGGCTGAGCGCGCCAGCGCCGCAGGTCCCGCAGTGGGCTGGCAGTGCGAGGATCCACCGGCTTTTTCTTCCCCGCTAGTAGTAGTCATCTTGTTTTTCGTTCAGACAGAAAAAAGCGACGAGCTCAATCTTCGTTCGGTCTATCGACGCGCGTCCCAGTTCTCCGCGCCTTTTCACTGGCTGGAGGCGGGTTGGGAGCACGAAGAAACCGTGGTCCTGATCCACGGCATTCTGGCGCACTCGATGGCCTTTCGAAAGGTCGTTGGCCGGCTGGCCGAGCGATACCGGGTGGTCATCGCAGACCTGCCGGCACACGGTCGGGACCAGACATTTCGCTGTGGCAAGCTCGAGCCCCAGATCGAGGGCTTCTTTACCTGGATGCACGGTCTGATCGAGGCGGTGGGGGCTCCTTCGGTACACTTGCTGGGACATTCGCTGGGGGCGCTGGCGACCTTCATGGCGGCTCGCCAGCCGCCCGACAGCGCGAAGATCGAGTCGCTCACGCTGGTGAGCCCGGGCGTGCGCATCGACGTGCCGCGTTGGACCGCGCGCTTCTTCGATTTGTTGCCGACCTCGCTGGCGAGGCTCTCGGTCAACTCGCTGGGCCTTCGCCTCTACGAGCCGATTCAGTGGCGCAAGTCGCGGATGACGTCCAACGAGATGCGCTCGTATTTGAAGCCGCTCAAAGAAAGAGAGCGACTCGAGTTCATCATTGAGTTGGGAGTGGATCTGGTTCGGGAGCCGGACCGCATGCATGGCGCCATGGATATCGACATCCCGACGTTGATCCTGTGGGGAGATCGCGACCACCTGCTCTCGGTCGAGACCGGCCGAGTGCTACACTCGATGATCGTCGGATCGGATCTGCGAGTTCTGGATGGAGTCGGTCACTGCCCGATGGAAGACGACCCGGGCCGGTTTCTCGATCACGTCCTGGATTTCTATCAGACCGGTCGATAGCCCGGCGAGGCCGCGGTTACACTTTTTACACTTCGCGCAGGAGCAACTCACCGGGGTTTTGTGCGCCACCCGAGAGTCGTTCGCGCAGCTCGCGGCGCCCGTCGCCGAGTTCATCGACGAAGATTCGCCCGTCTCCGCGCATGAGGTCGCCGTTTTCGATGGCGTGCTGCCACAGGAAGTTGAGCTCATTTCCCTGAATCGATCCGATGAGGTGTCCGCGCTGGACGGGACCACCGCGGTAGTGGCTCTCGAGGATCGAGCCGGACTGCTTGAATAAGAAGACCGCACCGGGGGGAACCGTCGCGTCGGTCGTGGTGTTGTGGATGAGCCGAAAAGCTCGCTGGTCCAGCCCCCGCGTCACGGGGTGATATCGGCGTACCATCGCGGTGCACTCGGACTGGCATCCGATAAACGACGGATGCTCTCGGACGTGCTTGCTCAGCTCGTCGAAGGCGATCGCGCTGTAGCCGAACGGCGCGAAGAAGCTACGAGCGGCGCGTGTGCACAAAAAGATCCGGTCGACAGGGTCCTCGTCGATCAGCTCGGCCATCGCCTCGGCGAGCATCGATGCTCCAATGCCGCTGCCGCGCGACGATGGGGCGACCGCGAGGCTGTGGATGACGATGTCTTCGGGGGCTCGATTCCATCCCACGCACGCAGCTATGCCGCCGGCGGTGGTGCCCGCGACGAGGTACTCCGACTCGTCCCAGACGGTATTCGTCGGCGAGGCGATCGTCTCGAGGCCGGTGGCCTTCAGGAGTGCTTCCACGCGATCGAGGTTGTTGGTCTTCGAGAGTCGAAAACCCAGGCTCGCGATGTGTTCGTTACGCGTCATGACTGTCCCTATTCTCCAGCTTGATCGTCTCCTGCGGCGTCGTCCGCGGACTTCATGCAGTCGATGGACTCTTTGGTCGAGATGACCATTTTCTTGAGTTGCGGGTCCGAGACGCCGGCCGGCGAGAGCTTGGAGACATGCTCGCAGAGGAAGGCCTTCGTGGCCTCTTTGCGCCCCTCGATCATCTCGCGCTTGCGGGGGCGATCCTCGCGCATCTGCTCGAGTTCTTCGCGCGTGGCTTCGGCCGCTTCCTCGTCTCCCTGCTTCTCGGAGGCTTTGATCGACTTCTCGAGCCACTCGTCCTGCGAGCCGAGCGAGTCGAGGGCCTGGTCCAGGTAGTCCAGATAGTCCTGGGCATTGCGCACGACCATCAGGCGTGCCTCGA
Organism: Myxococcota bacterium; assembly: GCA_051747295.1. Lineage (GTDB taxonomy): Bacteria > Myxococcota_A > Bradymonadia > Bradymonadales > Bradymonadaceae > JBNJFZ01. Next base: position 23,546 of record JBNJFZ010000056.1, on the reverse strand, counting down.
CGGCGAGGTCGAGCTGGTCGTTTTCTCTGGCCCACGACACGGTTTCTTCGAAGTGCGACTGGGCGGCGTCGCCGAGCTTCCACGGCTCTTCTTTGACGTCACGTCGCTCGGCTGCCCGCAGGTCCAGCAGGTTCTCCATGCGCTTGAGGCGGATGAAGCTACTCTCGGGGACCGTCTTCTGTGCTTCCCCCAGCAGGTTCTCCGCGTATTCGAGCGATTCCTGAGATGGATCGGATTCGTTGATCGAGCTCAGCGCGTCCTTCAGGTCGCGCCACTCCGCGCTCATAGGCACCCAGACCGTCGTCTCAGAATCCCTGGCGACTCGCCATTCGGTCGGCCCGGTCATGGCCCTGGCCTCGAACTCGTCGAGCATCTCGAAGTCGGTGATCTCCTCGTCGCACGTCAGCGCGAGGACCTCGTCGGTTTCCCCGCCGACGACGTCGACTTCGTAATAGGGCCCGTCGACCTCGGCCTCGCGGCATTTCTGGACCGCTTCTTCCAGCGCTTTCCGCGCCTTTTCTTTCTCACTGGTGCAACCGAGCAGTCCGACGCTGAGCGAGATCAGCAAGGGAAGGCCAATATGCCATAGACGCGATGAAGCATTCATGAGCGGATGTCTCTGAGTTTCGGGTATGATCGAATGTCTGGGACCAACTTTGTCCACGACAGGTATCATATAAGAGGGGGGAATGAACAGTCGCGCCCTGCCCGCAAAGCGGCTGTGATTGGGGCGCTCCGGGCATTTCGTGCCTGTTGAGCCATGATCCTGTATACTCCCGAGCATGCTACCCGAAGAACCGCTACAACTCAGCCTGCTCGCCGCAGATGAGGAGGTCCCGCAGGCCAATAGCGTGGCAAAGCTGGTCACGTTGATGGTCGCCATCGGCCGGGAGGCCCGCGAGGAGGACGCCCTCGCGACGATCATGGACGTCGAGGTTCGCACCGTTCAGTACTACGTCGACCTGGCGCGCTGGCTGGGCTTCGTGCGGCGCGACGCACAGGGGCCCGCCCTCACGGAGATCGGATTTTCCTTCTATGAGAGCGTCCCCGCGCGCGGCCGGCTGTTCTCGAATGCCGTCTTCAAGCGCGAGATCGTCAAACTCGCCAACGAGATCAAGCGAACCGCCGATGAAGCCGGCAATGAGTTGACCACCACCGAAGCCTGCCGACGCGCCATCGAGCGCACGACCGAGTTGTCGGAGTCGACCGCTCGACGCCGCGCTTCGTCACTGGCGAGGCTCGTCGAGGTCGCGTACCAGCCGAGCCACGTCGACTGGCAGACCGGGGAGTCGCTCGAGGCCTACAAGCACGCCCCGCTGGAGTTCGAGGGCGAGTCGTTTCTGACGGCGATGGCCGCGATGGAGCTGGGGATGCGGCGGCGGATCGAGATCGGGTTTCCCCGGCAGGTCTGGCAGTTCGTCTGTGGAGACCGCAGTGGCATCGACGCCGACAGGTGGAGACGCGCGTCCTACCAACTCGAGCCCGAGGGCCGCTGGTTCGGCTCCATCCCAGTCAACGACGTCACGCTAAAGCGCGGCGAGCGAGGAGGGCGAGGTCTCAGGGAACTCCTACTGGTGTGTGCACCGGTGATCACGCTGATGACCGTGCTCCTGTCGCTGCGTGACCCCCTCGAGCGCCACCACGTCCGCCTGACGCACGATATGTACGGCTACCGCATCTGGTACAAGGAGAAGGAGCTCGGCGCGCCGCTCGAGGTGATCGAGCGGCTCGTCGGCAGGTTGGGCGCAGAGCTCGGCCGCGAGGTCCCGCACGTCGTCGACGACGTCGAGGCGGCGCGCTTCGGGACCGACGAGTTGCTCGTCGAGTCGATGGAGGGCGCCGGGTTCATCCGACGCAGAGACACCGTCTATAAACTCGCTCCCGGCGTGCTGGACGAGTGGCACGAGCAATCCGAGGACGCCCCGAGCGTCGAAGAACGCCTGCAACCGATCCAGGATCACGTCGAAGAGGCGCTGTCGCGCTGGTAGAGCGGCCTTCAGCGCCCCGAGAGCGCCTGGGCGGGGTCGATATGACTCGCACGGATGGCCGGGAACAGCGCCCCGAGCCAGCAGAACACGACCGCGACGCCGAGGCCTGCCCCTATCATCCACCACTCGATGATGAAGAGGCTATCGGGTTTGAACGGGAAGTTGCCGACCTGCGTGGCGAATAGGTAGTCGATGACCTGGATGACGCCCACCCCGACGCCCAGGCCGAGGATGCCGCCGAATATGCCGAGCACCATCGCCTCTCCGAGCACGATCAGCCGGATGTTGCCGCGGGTCGCGCCGAGCGCGCGCATCAAACCCATCTCCCGACGGCGCTCCAGGATCACCATCAAGAACGTGTGCATGATATTGACCGCGGAGATGCCCAGGATGATGAGGCTGATCAGGTTGAAGATGATCGTCATCAGCATCACGAGAAGCCCGGCTCGCTGCGCGTTCTCGTAGCGACTGCTCAACGTCAGCCCGGACATCTCCTCGATGGCCTGCGCGACGCGGGGCACCGCTTCGTTGGATTCGGTTTCGACGACGATGGAGTGATACTCGTCGGCCGCGTCGTCGCTGCGGAATCGGGCGTTGAGGCGCTTGACGTATCCGATGGGAATGGTCGCGCCGAGGTCGATAGCCTTGTCTGTGAAGCCGACGAAGCGCATGCGTCGCGTCGAGCGCCCACCCTTGGCTGAACGGCCCAGATAGCTCGATCCGAACACGCCCTCGAACGTAAACCCGATCAACATGTCCTCGTCGAGGTCGGGGAGCTTCGAGATCATGCCCTGAGCACCACCCATGGCGGTCTGGAAGCTCGAGTTGTAGATCTCGAGTAGCTTGGGGCTGGCGACCACCGGGATCGGCATCTTGCAGGTTCGCGTCTCCTTCTCGCAGTACGAGCCCCCGGTGCAGGGGCTGTCTTCGGCGTTTGGCGTGCAGTCGAGTGACTCACAGACTCCGCTCTCGCAGGCGTGTCCTCCGGGGCAGTCGTCGGCGCTGGAGCACGAGATCTCGGCTTCCCAGTCGCGGAATTCGTACTCCCCATCGAGCTCGGTCCCTACCAGCGAGGGCGGAATGCCGTCGGCGATGAGCTCGGCGACGAGGTCCTGGCCGACGAGCTCTTCGCCTCCGCGCAGGCTCGCCGGGAAGGTCAACTTCATCTTCGGGTAGACTTCCTCGACGCCCTCGATTCTGGCGAGGCGCTCGACGGTCTTGTCGTTCAGGCGCTTCTGGCCCATGAGGCCGCCGGTGTCGAAGCCGCCGATGCCGTAGCTCTTCTTGACGACCTCGAGTTGTCGCACCACGAAGACTTCCTCGAGGACGACCTGCTTGATCCCGGAGCCGAGGGCGGTGAAGAACAAGAGGGTGCTGATGCCGACGACGATGCCGATGCTCGAGAGCAGGAAGTCGCGGCGGTTACGTCGAATGGATTGAACGACGATGCGGGTGAGTCGGCTCAGCCTCACGATACCTCCTCGCGCAGCGATGGTCGGTCGACGAGATCGTCGGGGTCTTCGTCTCCGAGCCTCAACAGGCCGAGTTCGTCGGGCTGAACCGGCTCATTGGGCTCGTCAGCGACGATGGAGCCGTCTTCTAGCCGGATAATTCTGCGAGCCATCTTCGCGATATGCTCCTCGTGCGTGACCACGATGAGCGTCATGTCGTCTTCTCTGTTCAGGTCCTGAAAGACCTTCATGATCTGGAGGCCGGTCTTGCGGTCGAGGCTGCCGGTTGGCTCGTCACAGAAGATGAGCGTTGGGCGATTGAAGAGTGCGCGAGCAATCGCGACGCGTTGTTTCTGGCCGCCCGACAGGCGTGGAGGGCGTTCGTCGAGCTTGTCGCCGAGCCCGACGCGCTCGAGGAGCCGACCTGCACGCGCTTCTCCGCCGGATTGGCCTGTACGGTCGAAATACTCCGGGAGGAAGACGTTCTCCTGCGCAGAGAGGTGATCGAGCAGGTTGAATTGTTGGAAGACAAATCCGAACTCCTGGTTTCGGAGGCCGGCGAGCTCGCGCTCTCCGAGCTCCGAGAGTTCGTAGTCGCCCACGCGCGCGCTTCCGTCGAAATCACGGTCGAGCCCGCCCAGGATGTTGAGCAGAGTAGTCTTGCCGCTACCGGAGGTGCCGATGATGGCGACGAATTCCCCTTCGTCGATCGTCAGGTCGACGTGGTCGAGGACGAGGGTTCGCGCGTCGCCCTTACCGTAGTACTTCGAGAGGTTCTCGACTGAAATGTCCATGATGGATCGGTGTGACCGGCCCCGGGAGGGGGCCGGTCGACTGCACCGCTCTTACTCCTTGTCCGATTCCTTCGAATCGCCCGACTTCTCGGCCGCACCCGGGACCATGTCCACGGTCAAGGTCATGAAGCCGCCCATGTCGGTGATCTCTGAGGTCAGCGACATCTCTTCGACGGTATTGAGGAACGTCTCTGCGGGGTTGACCATCTGAGCGATCATCGGATTCTTATCCTTCTGGCCCATCAGGTGGTTCTTGGCGCGCACGACGTTGACGTAGAGCCCGTTGTACTTCTCCTCGCCGGCGAAGTTCTCGCCGAGGTCGAGGTTGTCGGCGTCGGCGAGGTTACCCTCGTCGCGCTCGCCGGTGAGGTATTCGAACATCGACTGCTCGGAGAGCGCGCTGGTCGCGAAGGCGAGCTTGGTGCCCTGTATGTAGAGCTGGCCGGGGCTCTCCTTGATATTCTTGACCGCGAGGACCTCGATCTTGTCGGCGGACTCGCCGTCGTCGAGCTGGAGTGGTCGGCGCTCCACGGCGCCCTTGCTGCCGGCGATGATGCCTTTAGCGACTTTGTCGAGGGCCTCGGCGCTCTTGAATTCGACCGTGGCGATGAGTCCGAGGTGTGGAATCGTGCCGGCCATGCCGCGACCGCGGGCGTTCAGAATCTCGCCGATATTTGCACCGTAGAAGAACACGCCGATATTGCCGGAGAGCTGGTCGATGACGTCCTTTTGTACGTCGAGCTCCTCGCCGGCCATCTGTCCGGCCTGGGCGATTTGCTTCTCGAACTGCTTGCGCTCGTCCTCGGGCATCGCGTCCATGTAGAGCGTCCAGAACTCGTCCCAGTTCACCGACATCCGAAGACCCGCGAGGGTGTTCTGCGTGGCGAGGTTCTTGAAGGGGGCGGCGCTGGTGGGCTTGTTGACGGCCTCGAGCGTCTTGTTGGTCTCATCGTCGAAGCCGAACCACGCGCGGACGGTGGCCTTATTGCCATCGACGTTCATGCCGAGGCCGGCGCCGTCGACGTTCTCCTGGATCCACTTGGCGCTGGCGATGCCGAGCTCGTCGGTATTCGACTCGATCTCTTTCATGCGGTCTTCATCGAGGAACTTGCCGGTGTTGATGTAGACGGCCAGGGCGTTGTCCTTGGCGAGGGCCTTGGTGAAGTCTTTGTAGCCCTGCGTCTGCGCGAGTGCGTTTTCTTCCTTGGTCGTCGCTACGGTCTCGACCGTGTCGACGATGGGGCCCGGCTCGCCTTCGAAGTTGTCTGCAGGCGGGAACGAGACGATGGCGAGCTCACCGAAGTAGGTCCATGCGATCTGATCGCCGTCCGCTTTGCCCATGACCTTGACTTTGGTGTCGCCACCCTCGGTCTTGGGCATGCCCTCGATGTTGTAGCTCTTCTTGATCTGGTCGGCGAAGTGCTTCTCGAACTTCTTCTTGTCTTTGACGTAGGTCATGAAGACCGGCCGGTCGTTGACGACGGCGAGCGTCAGGCCTCCGTTGGGAGCGATGCCGGCTTTCTTCCAGCTCTCGGGGTCGGTCATGTCGACGCCGAGCTCGTCTTTGGCCTGCTCTTCGAACAGGTCGGTCATCGGCACCGTATCGCCGAGCTTGTCCTTGGCGGTGGTGATCGACTCGCGCATCTTGGCGAGGTCGCCGACGACGGTGGCGAGCTCGGTGTCGGCAGGCAGGCGGTTGCCCATCTGCTCGACGCGGGCTTCGGCGGAGTCGGGCATCTCGCCCTTGTCCTTACAGCCGGTCATCATCGAGCCGAACGACAGCGCCACTGCGAGCGCCACCAGCATCGGCCACGCAGTAAAGCGCTTTCGAAAGGGGGATTGCTTGGTCTTTGACATGATTTTTCTCCTTAGAATTCTTCCAGCGAGGTTACGACACGACCTTTCGGCCGGGGAAACCGCGACAACATTCGTGAATCGACGCCATGTTCATATCAATCAGTCGGCCCGACGTCACGCGTCGCCAACCTCCGAACACGCTAAAACTTTCTTAAAGTCCGCCGGCTTCGCCGAATGTGTGCGTGGCGACCCTGGAATTCGGTGAGCTCGAGCTGCGCGTGCGTCGCGGTTTGTCTGGTGATCTGAGCGATGATCGGTTAGGTTTTGAGGTGGGCGAGTTCACCTTTGCAATAATGCGTCACGGGACGATCTCGTGGCTCACTTGGCCAGTCGGCCAATACGCGAAAACCGGCCGCATTCGGACACTGCGACGCCGACGGCGCGTGGCAATGTGCCGTCTTATCGATCCATACTGCCAGTCCGTTCCAGCCTCAGATTACGTTTCGCCGCATGTCGAATTATCAAGAAGGCTCCAGGGTTGCTGAACGTTTCGTTATCGTGGAGCGAGTGGGTGAAGGCGGCATGGGGGCGGTCTACCGAGCCCTCCAGACGTCGCTAGACCGTGAGGTTGCTCTCAAGGTCCTGCACTCCGAGGTTGCGTTCACCGCGCGCGCGAGGCGGCGCTTCGGGCGCGAAGCGCGGGCTATCGCACGCCTGAATCACCCCCACATCGCCAGCGTCTTCGACTTCGGGACCGACAACGACGAGCAGACGCTGTGGCTGGCCATGGAGATGGTAGATGGCTACAGCATGAGCCGGATGAAGCGCGATGATATCGACATCCTTCGGCTGATGTCGGTCTGTGATCAGGTGCTCAGCGCACTGTCGGCCGCCCATGCCCGCGGCATCATCCACCGTGACATGAAGCCCTCCAACGTCCTGATTACCCGCGACGACGAGGGGCGCGAGATCATCAAGCTCGTCGACTTCGGCCTGGCAGCGACTCAATCCGGCGACTTGAACCTCAAGAATGCGCCCGGGGGCATCGAAAACGAGTCCGAGGGGGACAAAAAGCGCATGATCCTGGGGACGCCGCGGTACATGGCGCCCGAGATTTTCAAGCGAAAGCCCGTCGACCCGCGTGTCGACCTCTACGCCCTCGGTGTGATGCTCTTCGAGATCCTGGCGGGTCAACCGCCGTATCCGGGCGATGACCCACGCGAGTTGATGAATGCGCATCTGCACGAGCCGATCCCACAGTTGCGCGCTCGGGACGACCGGGAGATGCCGCCAGAACTCGAGCGCGTCATCTATCGATTGCTGGCCAAGAATGTCTCCGAGCGATTCCAGTCGGCTGCGGAAACTCGCGAGGCGCTCCAGGCGGTGATCAACGAGTTCAGCTACGTCCCGTGGATGGTGATGGGCCCGCGCATCGACGATCCATCGGCGAGCGGACACCCCGGCAATCTGTCGACGCCCGGGTTCTTGAGCGGATATGGCGGCCAGACGATTCCGCCGACGGCTCTTAATGGAGGTAGCTCACGCCTGGGACGAGGCGCGAACCAGCAGGCGCCTCTGGTCGGGCTGACCGATGAGCGCCGGGCAGCCGAGCGACAAATCCGCAGGGCCGTCCAGCACGGAAAGGGAAGCCTCGTACTGCTGGAAGGTGGGGCCGGCGTCGGCAAGAGCCGACTTATCGATTGGCTGGGCGTTCGCGTCCAGGAATCGGGCGTGATGCGCGTGGTTCGCGGCGTCTACAGCAAGTCTGGCGGCCGGTTCAGCGGTGTGCGTGCGGTGCTCGACGAGCTCTTCGACACGCGCGATGCCGCTTACGACGACGTCCCCGACATCGTGCGCGGTAAGTTGGAGCGCTGGGACTTCTCCGACAGCGAGATCGAATTGACCGTCAAGTTGATGCAGCCCGGCGGCGAGGAAGCCGTCTTCGCCGGGGCCGAGCCCAGCGCCGACCGGCAAGCACAGCGTCGCGAGCGGGTGTTCTCGACGATCGAGCGAGTCTTGCGGCGGTCGGCGCAGGAACGTCCGCTCATGGTCGTGTTGGAAGACCTGCAGTACGCCTCGGGCCCCACGGCGGCGTTCATGGAGCACCTGGCCCTCGGCTTGCAGCTCAACCCGATTCCGCTGATCGTCCTCGGATCGTTCCGAACCGGGGCGATTCGCGGTTCGCACGAGATGGGCCAGGCCCTCGAGCGGCTGGGGCGATTTAGCAGCGAGGACGTCACGCGGATCCAGATCGGGCGGCTCAGTGATGCCGAGATCGAGTCGCTCATCGCCAAGCTCGCGCCCGTCGGCGACGCGGTCATCGAGGCGATCAAGCACCGATCCTCGGGGAATCCATTGCACGCGACCGAGATTCTTCGCTACCTCCAGGAGAGCGGAAAACTCGTCTACGACAACGGGCAACTCCGGCTCGACGACGGCGTCGATATCGATGACGAGATCCCCGACGAGATCGTCGATCTCATGCGGTACCGTGCACGACAGATGGTCGATAATGCGGAGAACCCGCGGGCGATGAGCGCGATCCTGGAGCGATGTGCACTCCTGGGGCGCCGCTTCGACTATCGCCTGCTTCGCAGGCTCGTGACCCGAGAGCCCGGCCGAAGTTGGGCCGATGACCTCGACCCGATTCTGGAGCGGCTCGTGCGCGACGGAGTCCTGCGCGAAGTCGGGCATAGCGGCGAGGATATCCTGGAGTTCGACCACGTCCTGCTTCGAGATGTCCTGTTGCAGGATATGAGCGGCAAGCGCAGCCTCAAGGCTCTGCACAAGCTGGCCGCGGAGTCGAAGATCGAATTCTATGGCGACCGGGTCGATAGCAAGGCGCCCGAGATCGTCGAGCATTATCGCCGCGCGCGAGAGCCCAAGGGTGTCTATATCTACACGCTCAAGGCGGCCAGAGCAGCGGCGAATGCCTCCGACCTCAAGCAAGCGATGCAGCTCTATCGCGAGGCCGAGCAACTCGCCGAGAGCGCAAACGCGGAGAAGGCAGAGGGGTTGCTCGCCAATGCGTCTTACGTCCTGGAGACGGAGGAGGTCGCCCTGGAGGTCGCCAACCTCGAGCGGCGCGTCGGCGAGTACGCCAGCGCAAGGGACCACTACCGGAAGCTGCTGGCCAGCGAGGAAGCTGGGATCGCGCTGTGGGCGCGGTGGGGGCTGGGTAAGCTCTCCGAGCGTCAGGCGTCGATGGAGGAGGCCGAGGGCTGGTTCGAGGCCGCCCGCCGCGAGGCTCGCACCGCAGAGGACCTCGGGGAGGGGCGAATCGCCGATATCGTCGACGCGTTCTCTTTACACGAGCTCGGTCGACTCGCGGTGATACGGTCGGACGACGAGAGGGCGCTCTCGCTGTTCGAGGAGGCGCTCGCCAAAGCGAAGGGGCGAGGTCAGCGTGCCCTGGAGGCGAAGATCCTCGCCGATCTGTGTCTGCTACGGACGCGTCACGACGACTTCGACGAGGCCGGACAGCTCCAGCAGCGCGCGGTCATCTTGGCCGAGAGCCTCGGTGACCGGGAGTTGGTCGCCGAGGTCCAGATGGTCGTCTCCGAGTTTCTCGTCGACCGCGGGCGCGGGGACGCCGCCATGAAGGCGCTCATCGAAGCCAAAGAGACTTTCAAGAAGCTCGGGGAGTCGCATACCGGCGGCCACAGCCGCTTACGGATCGGTTGGCTCCAATGGCTGAGAGGTTCGTACAAAGATGCCGCGCGCTCGCTGCGCAAGACCCACAAGATCTTCCAGTCGTTCGACGACGCGCGTGGGGTGACTCTGTGCAAGCTCTATCTGGCGAGTCTGGCGCTGAGCATCGGGCGGACCAAAGAAGCGCGCTCCCTGGTGACCGCGGCGTCGAACGGATTCAAGAAGATCGGAGACCGCCGCCACCAGGCTGATTGCGGCCTCGTGCGAGGCCGGCTCGCCCGCCTCGCCGGAGAGCACGGGGAGGCGCTGTCGGTCTTCGACGAGGCCCTCCGAGAGTATGAAGACCTCGGGCTCGCCCGTGGTGTTCGTGCTGCGGAGGCCTGGAGGGCGCTCGTACTCGAGCAGATGGGCCGACACGATGAGGTCGATGCGATCCTCGCGGAATTCCAGCGCATCGAGCTCGATGCGATAGGGGCCGAAGAATTCCTGGCGACTGCACTCGACGAACTCAGTGAGTTGTTGAATAGTCGTAGCCCGATAGAGGCACTGGAGTTGGCCGATCGCGCGGAAAAACTCTTTCGTCGCATGGGCCGTCCGATGCGGGAACACTCCGGCGGTTGATGGCTGCGCCTGGACGGCGCTCGAGATGACAACCCACGACTGTCTGACCGACGGTCACCACGTATTCACCCGAACTTGTTGAAATCTGGGAGCTTCCCTTGATGAAAGATGACCTCATTGCGTCTCAGTTGACGCCTTTCGTCTTGACGGTCGAGTCCAACGTCGAGCACCTGAACCTCGACCTGGATCTGGGCAACGACCTCGAGATCTTGGCCATCGAGGACGACTCGAACGCAGAGTTCGCGCACATCCTGAACCGCGGCAATCAAAACGCGTTCGGTGGGCCCCAGGATATGGGGATGCCCTTGTGGGTGATGCTCGATTGCGGAATCCTGCCCTCGGCGGTCGCGGGCTACATGCTTCCACGGGATGTCGTATCGGACGAGATCGTCCAGAAGCTGAGCGTGCCCGACGACTACGATGGTTATGTCCCCGTCTCCGAATACTGCGCCTGCCCGACCATTCGACAGGGAGAGGTGTGCGGATTCTCGTTGCACAGCCACCTGGTGGGTCGGGGCATCGCCACGCGCACCAAAGCGCTGGGGTTGTGCGTCTACAATGCGTCGCGCCAGATTGGAGTGACGCAGTTCAGCAACCCCGCGATACGCGTTCATGTGCGCTTCGGCCCGCTCGAAGTTTTGATTCACCGTCCTGCGGTCCACACACACAGCGAAGATAGCTTCGTCTACGGTTTGGACTTGCCTCCGATCTCGAAGATGGAGGATATGGCGCGTGGCGATGACGAATTCGGCGCGGGCGAGCGTCCCGATGGGCTCAAGTGGATCTTCGAGCCCGACAATGAATTGCTCCACGGGCGGCTCCACGAGCATCTCGAAGGGGGCGGACGCGCGTGGGTCATCCCACCGGGGTGGAGGGCCACCGAAGGTGGTCACCAGATCAGCATGGTGCTCGAAAATTAGTTGTATCGTCGTCCCGCCGTCGGTTACGGACGGGGACGAAATAAGCCTGGTCGCCGACGAGTTGTTGCATCGCCGGAAGATGAGGTTTCAAAAATTTTTGAAAATTATGTAGAACTGCGTAGCTTTCGGTCGGCGGCGGGCTCTCGCAGAGGATGTTCGCCCAAACTCGAGTCGATGTTACAAGCAGTGAGCGCAGGCCATGCAGGAATCCATCGAAGACTTAAACAGCGCAGACGAGACCGGGGACGGGTCTGAGCGCCGTTCGGTGTCGTCCGATCCGGCAGAATGGCCCAGCGAGACTCGCCCCAGCTCTCTGGAGTTGTCGGCGGATATCGAGCACGCGCTCGGCGCGGTCGACGACCGGCTCGCCAGCGTCGTAGAGGGTTCGGGCCCGGCGGCTGCACCGATCAAACACCTGGTGGGCGCCGGCGGGAAGCGGATTCGCCCGCGGCTGTGCTTGTTGATCGCTCGCGTGCTCGATCCGGACCGCCGAAAGCCGCTGCCGGTCGACCTGGCCGCCGCCGCCGAGCTGATTCACTCGGCGAGCCTCCTCCACGACGACGTGATCGACGAAGGTGAGAAGCGCCGCGGCATTCCGACCGCACGCAAGGTCTATACGAATACGGTGAGCGTGCTCTCGGGCGACCATTGCCTGGCATCAGCAGTCGAGCTCATCCGAGGCTGCGACACCGGCGAGACGCTGTCCGAGTCGCTGCGAGCCGTCCAAGAATTGGTAAACGGAGAGATCCTACAGCTCGAGCACCGCGGCCGGCTGCAGCTCGACGAAGCCGTCTATCGGCGTATCTGCCGACTCAAGACCGCCAGCCTCTTTATCTGGTGTACGCGCGCTGCGGCACGCTGGTCGGGAGCCAATGACGAGCAGTTGTCGGCCGTGACCTCTTTCGCCGAGAACGTCGGCACCGCTTTCCAGATCGCCGATGACCTGCTGGATCTCACGGGAGACGATCGATTCGGCAAGCGACTGCTCGACGACCTGCGGCAGGGACGCATGACGCTGCCAGTCATCATCGCTGCCCGGAAGAGTGACGAACTCGCGGGGACCATGCAGGAGCTGTTCGAGCGGACGGACGATGCGTCCGCGGAGGAGCTTCGAGCGGTCCGGATCGCCGTTCTGGAGACCGGGGCCGCCGAAGAGGTGAGGCAGGAAGTCAATCGACTGACCGACCGGGCACTCGATCGCCTCGATGCACTCCCTGATTCCGCCGAACTGCGAAGCCTGCAGGATCAGGTCCGCGTGCTGCAGATACGCGCTGTTTGATTCGCCCGGCCGAGCCGGCCGTTTCTCAACGCCGCGCTTTCTCCAACAACTCATTTAGGCCGACGCGCTTCGCCAACTCGGGGTCGTCGTCGGCGACCTGCTCCCAGAGTTTGGTCGCCAACGCGTTGTCATCCATCTTCGAGAACGCGAATAGCCCGATTTCGTACGTCTGGCGGGGTGTGAGGTCGTCGCGGGCGGCCAGTTGACGGATGACCGATGCGGACTGGTTTTTCATCTCCTCGACGGTCCACCCCGCCCGCGCCATCCCGAGCTTGGCCTCTACGTTGTCTGGCTCTCGCTGGAGCGCGGCCTGAAACATCTGCATCGCTTTTTCAGTGTCGTCATTTGCGAGTGCGATGGTGCCGCGAGCGACGGTGATCTTGACGGGCTCTGTCTTCTCTTCGCTTCGATTCGCGGGAGGCGCAGGCTGCCGGGTATCATCGGGCGAGCCCTGCGCATTGTCGGTGTTTTGCTCCTGTTGTTCGGTCGGCGAGTCGTCGGAGCGTGCGCCTTCGTCGACTTGTCCTTGCTGCTCGTCGTCTACGAGGTCTTCCTCGGGCGCAGCCTCGGCAGCTTCGTCCTTCAGGCCCGGAGGGGTCTCCAATTCGGAAATAGGCGTGGCGAGGAGCTCGGCGAGATCTTTCTCGGCTCTGTCCAGCGCAGCCTTGGAGAGCCGCTCTTCGAGCTGGGCGACCTGTTGACCGACCATCGTCATCTGGCGTTGACCGAAGCCCGCGAGGGACGTGGTGTCCTCACTCTGGCTGCGATTCCAGCTGTAGACGATGCGTGCGGCGGCTGCGTTGCTCTCGCGAAGACGCGGGAGGTGGTAGATCGCATCGAGATACCAGCTGGAGGCGCGGCCGGGATACTCGACCAGGAGTCGGTCGATCCACATACGCGCTTGCTTTTCCTGACCGAGTTGCAACAGAATCCACGCCAGCCGCGGGGCGGCCGGACTCGAGACGCCCTCCTCCTCGACGAGTCCTTGATAGATGTCGGCCAGCTCGAAGATGTGTCCACTCGCGATAAAGATGGACTCGATCTGTGAAATTCGTTGACCGATATCCGGCTTGACGAGCACGCGCCGGGCGTTCTGGCGAAAGCCCTCGATGACCGGTTGGATTTGCTGCCGCTCCTCGGCCGACATCGCCGGCCCCGGATCCTCGTGGATCTTGGGCTCGAGTTCGTGATCCTCGAGCGGCGAGAAATAGACGGGGTCCCGCTCCGAATCGACGGTGCCTTTACCGCACCCGATCAGCAGGCTCAGCAGTAGTAACAGAACGACGGTTTCTAAATGGCGAGCAAGGCTCATACGACGGCATATCTGGGGTTGGGCTCGAATATGGGGGATCGAGCCAGATTTCTTCGAGCGGCGATCCAGCGCATCGGTGACGTGGAGGCGACGCGCGTCGTGCGTGTCAGCGACCTCTACGAGACCGAACCGAGGCTGTTTCACGAACAGCCCGACTTCGTCAACGCGTGTGCCGAAATCGTGACCGCCCTCGACGCTGAGAGCCTACTCGATGAGCTGCTCGAGATCGAGCGCGAGCTGGGTCGCGTGCGCACCACGAACAACGGCCCTCGGCCGATCGACCTCGATATTCTCTTCTACGGGGATGCTGTCATCGACGTCGAGGGTTTACGCGTGCCGCACCCCGGCGTTCCCGACCGGGGCTTCGTGCTCGTTCCCCTGGCGCAGATCGCCCCGGACTTCGTCCACCCCGAGCTCGGCGCCAGCATGCGCCAGCTATGCGCGGCCTGCGAGGACAGCGGCTGGGTGAAGGCGGTGGATGAGTTGCCGGCCTCGTGATCGTACGCGGCGTTCACGCGAGCGGCTCGACGTCCTCCCAAAGCCGGTCGACCGAGACCGCTCGGATGGATTCTTGGAGTGGAAAGGTATTGTCTCCCGCATGGATGACGTCCAGGCGCTCCAACTCGAGGTCATGCAGTGCAATATGCATCGACTTGGTCGTCGATGGGGAGTCTGTTCGCTTGAATTCGAAGCCACGGCGCTGCTGGCCTCGCTTTACGAAGAGGTCGAGCTCGGCCCCTCCGTGCGTTGACCAGAAGTAAACCTCGTCGTCGCGAGCGCCCAGTCTCGCCACGACCTGTCTCATCGCGAACCCCTCCCAAGACGCACCGAGTTTTGGGTGCCGCTCCACATCGACTTTCGTCTCGAGACCGAGAAGGGTGTGCATGAGGCCGGAGTCATCGAGGTAGATCTTAGGTGACTTAACCTGTCGTTTTCCGACGTTGGCGTGCCATGGCTGAAGCTGCCTGATGACATACGTCGAGGTCAGGATGTCCAGGTAGTTGCGCATGGTGACTGCGGACTTCCCAAACGACTTTGCGAACTCAGAGGCATTCCAGGTTTGGCCATGGTAGTGGGCGAGCATTGTCCAAAAGCGACGCAGTGTCGCGGATGCGATATTGATGCCAAATTGTGGCACGTCTCGCTGGAGAAACGTCGAAATGAATTGGCGCCGCCACTCCGCGCTCGCCTCGGTCGATGTTGCGAGATACGAGTCGGGGAAGCCGCCGCGCAGCCACAGCTCCTCCCAAGATCCATCCTCCAATTCGCTCATATCCAGGCCGGTCAGGCGATGGAAGGCAATTCGTCCTGCGAGCGTCTCGGAGGTCTCCGTCACGAGTTCAGGTGCCGCGCTACCCAAGATCAGAAATGAAGCGGGCTTGCCCGGTCGGTCGGCGAGCACGCGAAGAAGGGGAAAGAGCTCGGGTTGCAGCTGGATCTCATCGAGGACTACGAGACCTTCGAGCTCACGAAGTGCCAAACCTGGCTCGGAGAGTCGTGCGCGGTCGGCCGGATCTTCGAGGTCAAAGTGATAGACTGGCGTCTGGCGCTCGCGTGTCACGAGCCGTGCGAGTGTCGTCTTGCCTACCTGTCGGGGGCCGACAAGCGCGACGACGGGGAACTGGTCGAGCAGTGTCTCGACGCGGTTCCGATGTTTTTTTCTCGAGAGCAGCTCTTGTCGCACAGAGATCCTTGAAAATTGAAAGTTGAGGTTTCAATTTTCAAGAAAGTCTACATTGGAGCGCCAAACTCGGCAAGAGATCCTCGAAAATTGAAAGTGTGACTTTGGTTTTTCGAGGAAGTCCTATCGTTTTTACCGAATATCGGCCAAAAAACTCGTGCCTTCGTCCCATTCGACGTCGAAGTGATCGGCAATGGTGCGGCCGACGTCCGCGAAGGTCGAGCGGGTCCCCAGGTTCACCCCGCGCTTACCGCCTTTGACCATCGTGAGCAGCGGGACGTATTCGCGGGTGTGGTCGGTGCCGGTGTAGGTCGGGTCGTTGCCGTGGTCGGCGGTGATGATGAGCAGGTCGCCGTCGTCGAGTGCATCGATGATCTGATCGACCTGTTGATCGAAGCGCATCAGCGCGCGTGCGTAGCCCTCCGGGTTTCGACGATGGCCGAATTTGGAGTCGAAGTCGACCAGGTTGGTGAAGATGAGGCCGTCTCGCTCTCGGATGCAGTCCAGTGTGACCTCGACGCCGTGGTCGTTGTTCTCGGTCTTGATCTCGGTGTCGCAGCCCCTGCTCGCGTAGATATTGCCGATCTTGCCGACCGCTGTGACGTGTACGCCGTTGTCTGACAGCCGCTCGAGCACGGTCTCGCGGGGCGGTGGGACCGAAAAGTCCTTTCGCCGAGAGGTGCGCGTATAATCGGGCCACTGGCCGACAAACGGCCGGGCGATGACCCTGCTGATGCCACGCGGGGTTACGATGTCGTAGGCGGCTTTGCACCACTCGTAGAGCTTCTCGACCGGGACCACGTCTTCGTGCGCGGCGATCTGGAAGACCGGGTCGGCCGACGTGTAGACGATGGGCTTTCCGGTCGCCACGTGCTCCTTGCCGAGCTCCTTGATGATCACGGTGCCGCTCTCGGGCTTGTTGCCGAGCACGCCGTCGACGCCGATGGCCTCGCAGAACGGTTCGATGATGTCGTCGCCAAAGCCGTCCGGAAACGTGCGGAAGCCCTCGTCCATGACCAAACCGGCGAACTCCCAGTGGCCGCTGGTGGTGTCCTTGCCGGGCGCGACCTCCTGCATACGGCCGAAGTTGGCCGCCGGGTGGTCGACGGGATCCATCTGCTCGAACTCGTCGATATTTCCGAAGCCGAGCCGCCGCATACGCGGCATCTCGAAGCCGTCGACGGTTTCGGCGATGTGGCCGACGGTATTCGAGCCGACGTCACCGAACTCGGCGGCATCGGGCGCTTCGCCGATACCGACGCTGTCGAGGACGAGGAGCAGGGCGCGCTTGGAGTTGGATTCGCTCATAAGTGTCTTGGTCGCGTGTCGAAAATTGGCTGCTCGGCTTCTCGGGGCGAGGGCCCCGGTCATATATCTTAAACGCGGTCGATCCCTCTCTGCCAGAGCGCGAGGTGTTTCGCGCGCTCTTCTTGCCCCATGTCTGGCGAGAATGTCTGGTCGACGCGCCAGCTCTCGCGGATGTCCTGGAGGTCGGGGAAGATGCCCTCGGCCAGTCCGGCCAGCAAGGCGGCCCCCAGCGCTGTGGTTTCCGTGACGGCCGGGCGCACGATCTCGCGACCGAGGAAGTCCGCCTGCATCTGCATCAGGAGCGGGTTGGCGCTGGCCCCACCGTCGACCTTGAGTGAGACGAGCTCCTCGCCGAGGTCATTTTCCATGGCCTTGAGGATGTCGACGTTTTGCAGCGCGATGCCCTCGAGCGTCGCGCGGGCGATGTGGGCGCGGGTGGTGCCGCGGGTCATCCCCCAGATGACGCCTCGCGCATCGGGGTCCCAGTGCGGGGCACCGAGCCCGGAGAGGCTGGGGACGACGACGACTCCGTCATTCGACTCGACGGACCGGGCCAATTCCTCGATTTCTGCGGCCGAGTCGATGATGTTGAGGCCGTCTCTGAGCCACTGGACCATCGCGCCGGCGATAAACGCGCTTCCCTCCAGCGCGTAGGTGGTCTCCCCGTCGATATCCCAGGCGACGGTCGTGAGCATGCGGTGTCGACTCTGGATGGCCTCATCGCCGGTGTTCATCAACAGGAAGGCCCCGGTCCCGTAGGTGCACTTGGCCTCGCCGGGCTCGAAGCAGGTCTGGCCGAAGAGGGCGGCCTGCTGGTCGCCGGCCATCCCGGAGATCGGGGTGCCGTCGGCGACACCGTCGACCCCACGTGTGACGCCGTAGCGCTCGGAATTGCCGACGATCTCGGGCAGGACTTCCCGTGGAACCCGGAAGAGCTCGAGCAGCTCGTCGTCCCACACGCCGTCGTGGATATTCATGAGCAGCGTGCGCGACGCGTTGGACGCGTCGGTGGCATGCACCTGGCCGTCGGTCAGCTTCCATAGCAGCCAGGAGTCGATGGTCCCGAAGGCGAGTTCACCGCGCTCGGCGCGGTCGCGAGCGCCGTCGACGCGGTCGAGGATCCAGGCGACCTTCGTGCCAGAGAAGTACGGATCGAGGAGCAGCCCGGTCTTTTTCTGGACCCATGCTTCGTTGCCTTCATCTGCGAGCTGTCTGATCTGGCCGCGCGTGCGCCGGTCCTGCCAGACGATCGCGTTGTGAATGGGTTCGCCGGTCTCACGATCCCAGACCACGGTCGTCTCACGCTGATTGGTGATACCGATGGCGTCGATGGCGTCCTCGCCGAGGCCGGCCTGCTCGCGGGCGGCCGCGAGCGTCTCGAGCGTCGACCGCCAGATGGCCATCGGATCGTGTTCGACCCAGGAGGGCTGCGGGAAGATCTGCTCGAACTCCTGATTGACTTTGGAGAGAACTTCGAGCTCGTCGTTGAGAATGATGACCGTCGTACCGGTCGTTCCCTGATCGATAGAGCAGATATGCTGAGTCATCGTCGCCTCGAGTAGATGGTTGGAATCGGTGATATCTCATGGTTTGGGCGCGCCGCTCAGGGCACCCCTGCGTAGACGAAGTCGATCGCCAGGGATTCGGCCTGAGAGGCGCCGAACTTCAGCCAGCGATACTGCCTGGCGCGCGAGTGGGTCTGAGGCTCGGCCTGGTCGTCGCGCATGATCCGCTTGTACATATGCTTGGCGGCACCGCGCTGGCCCTGCAGGTCGAGCGACCACCCCAGAAACAACCCGACTTCAGCGCGTCGCGGCGCGTCGGTGATCTGCTCGAGCGCGCGCCGAAATGCCCCTTCAGCGCGTTTACCGCGCGCCACACGCAGGGCGAGCAGCCCGGCGAGTACGTGCAGGTTTGGCTCTTGCGGGTAGAGGGCGAGCGCGTGCTCGATGAGGATGAGGAGTCGGCTCGACGTCTCGCCTTCCCACCACCGGTAGGCGGCTTTTCGGTACAGCTCGAACGCCTGGCCGTGGGGTGTCTGATGCCATCCGCGCTCGGGGATGAAGGGGACGACCGACGCGTCGGGCGCGCCATCCGCGCCGCCGCGAGCGAGCTTGAAGGGGATATACCAGTTCTGGGCGGTCGGGGAGCGGCCCGCGGCGACCCAGACGCGGCGCTCGGCGGGCTCGAATACCACGCTGGCGACGGTATGGACCGACGAGATCGAGCGCCCGAAGAGCCGACGCCGTCCGGTCTCGGGGTCGGTGAAGTCGCCCAGAATGCGGGCGACGTCGACCGGCTGTGCAGGCGCGTCGCCGCTGGCCGTCGATGCGACGCACCGGGTGACGCGTTTTTGCCGGGCGTGATTCGACCGTCGATACTCGGGATAGTAGTCCACCTCGGCGTGCTCGAGGTTCTCTCCCCAGTAGACATTCGCGTAGCCGGTCGACTCCCCGGCTTCGAAGGTGTGGAGGTTCTCTCGGCCCGGAGCGACCTCGTAGATCGCCGAGCGGCCCGTATCGCCCTCGGTCATCACGTAGGTCCACCCGGCGACCGGCGGGTAGGTGCGCAGGATCGACACCGCTTCTTCGATGGAGTGCGCTCGCCGCAAGACCTGGTCGCCGGCATAGCCGACCGGGATGCCGTCGAGGTCGAAGCTGTCGACAAAGTGCTGGTGGACGGTCAGGGTCAACCCGGCCGAGTTCATGCCGGTGATGCCGCCGCCGAAGATACCCGCAGCGCCCACGCCGACATAATCCATCCCGTCGTCGGGGTGGTAGAAGCCGACCGTGGTGCTCGTATCCCAGTAGTTGATGCCAAAATAATCGAAGTTGCGGCCGTGGAGCGGCGAGGGACCGTCTTCACGACTGAGGATGGCGCTCGTGCACCCGCACACCGGCGGTGCACCCAGGCCGTGCGCACGCCCGCTCCCGGTCAACTGGTGGAATTTACCGACGAGCCAGAGGAAGCCCTCCGGCATCAGGTACGCCTTCAGGAACGTCTCGGTGCTGAGTCCGGAGGCCGCCGACATCGCGCGGACAGCCTCGTAGAAATCCGGCGGGAGGTTCTTCTCGAGGCGCCCCGTGATCCACTTGTGGGTGGCCCAGCGCAGTATCTCGGAGACTTTGCCCACCGGTGAGTTCTGGAGGACGTGTTCGAGATAGGTCGCGAAGAAAGGAACGGGGCCCGAGCGGATGTCGTCGCCCATCCGGGTGCCCATCTGGTCACCCATCTCCCGGTAGCTCCCGAACACATTCAAAAACAGAATGTCCCCGTAGGGCGTCGAGACCGTACCCGGGGCGTCTTTTGTCTCGGCAGAGACGTCGATCGGCGGATCGTTGGGCCCACCGCTTCGCCAACGACTGAAGTCTGATCGTTTGTGCGAGGGTTTTTTCGCTTCGAGCATCAGTGATGGGGTCCGACATCACGTGACTCCATCGCGTCATCGACGCGTCCGGCCTTCGGACTGCGATGCCACCGGTGGGAGCCCGGTGTGATTCGCGAGAATTCACGTTGTGAGTACGACTTTCGTTGGCTACAAGGCTTACTCGATTCGCGTCCGAGCGACAAGTTTGGCGGGCGCTGGAGACCGGGTGGTCGCAAAGTCAGCCTGGGTTCCATGGCCAAGACCCGTCGTGCGGCCATCTTGGTCGCACGCGTTTTTCATTTTGGCTTGTTATATCCCTCGTGTAACATCGTTTTTGCTAATCTGAAGTACATACGCGCTAAGGTTTTGAGATGTTGAATGTGTTCCCCGGGCAGGGGCGACGATGGATTGCTGCGACTTTGATGGTCTCCGCAATCATGCTGATAATGACAGCCTGTGGCGGGGGCGAAGACCAGCCACCTTGTACATTTGGCGTCGCTCAAGACGGCACATGTGTCAATAGGGGCACCTGTTTATTCCAGTCGCATTGCCTGCCCGGCTATAGCTGTGAGCAGGGAACCTGCACGGCCGATCAGGAGTGTTCAGCGGATTCGGACTGCGATGCGGGAGTCTGCGGTGCGGAGGGTGTCTGCGTGAACCCCGAGACGTGCAGTTCCAACGACGAGTGTGTCTCGAAGACGTATTGCTCGGAGGCGGGCACCTGTGAGGCCGATCCATGTGCGGGTTTGAACTGCGTGCGCGGGGCCTGCGTGCCGGGCTCGGGCGAATGCACGAGCAAGGAGTCCTGCACCGAGGCGAACCAGATCTTCGACTGCGTTCAGGGTGAGCGATGCCTCGACAATGCGTGCCTCACCGAGGATGACTTCTGCGAGGAGCTCGCCTGCGAGCGTGGTACTTGCTCTTTCGAGGACGGTGCGTGCGTCGCCAGCCACGACTGCGGTGGTGATGACAGCGAGTGCCTGGAAGGCCAGTTCTGCAACCAGGACAACGAGTGTCAGGAAGATCGATGCCTGACCGACGACGTCTCCTGTGACAACGGTGGTGTCTGTGTGCCGGCCGTCGGCGAGTGTCAGAACGCCGATGCCTGCTCGAGCAACGCCGACTGTCTGTCGGATCACCTGTGCGTCGAAGGTACATGTGCGCTGCAGTCGCTGGCGTGCGGAAGCGGCCATGGCGACGGAGGTTGCTTCGGCGATCAGACGTGCGAATACGACGAGCAAGACCTGACGGCCTCTTGCGTCGAGCCGGACGTCTGCACCACCTCGCTGGACTGTAGCAACGGCCGCCAGTGTGGCGGCGAGTCGTGCCTGGCTGCGGCGAGTTGTCCCGAAGACAGCTTCGAGCCCAATAACTCGGAGTCGGCCGCGACCGATTTTCTCGCGGCCTCGGGCAACCAGCGCCTGCAGGCCGACCTGTGCGCCGCGGATACGGACTACTACGTGTTCGACTCGAATGCGTTGGAGCCGTTTGCGGTGCGTGGCGTACTCACCATCCAGTTGCAGTACGCCAGTCGGGACCGCGGACTCGGTGAGCTGGAGCTCGAGTTGTTCGAAGAGCAGTCCGACGGCAGCTTCTCGAGTATTGGCGTCGGGAGCGCAGGCGTACGCGGGCAGGATCGACAGGTGACTCTCGCCCACAATGTTGGAGCCTCCGAACACGGCAACTTTATGATGGCCGTGCGGGGTGTCGGTGACCTCAGTGACGCCGGCGTGACCTACAACCTGAGCGTCGAGCTGCTGGACGACCCGGCGATCGACGCCTGTGAATCTGCCCGGCCGATCGAGAACGGAGAAGTGTTGTTCTCGGACATGCGTCGGGCGGCTAGCTCGCTTTATCGCGGCAGTTGCGTGGCAAGCGACTCGGGGCGAGCCGAGCAGATCTTCACCTTCGACGTGGACGAGCCGAGCGTCGTGAGCGCCACGGTGACTCCTGAAGCGACCGAGGACAATGCGGCGCTGAGCATCCGCAGTCGCTGCGAAATCGCTGCGACCGAGGAGGCGTGCGCGGATGCGACACAAGAGGCGACCGAGGACATCTCGGGGCTGCTCCTCTCGCCGGGGACCTACTTTGTCGTCGTCGAGCCATCGCCGGATGGAACGCTGGCGCGCTACGACCTCTCGCTGAGCGTCGTACCGACGAGTTGCGCCGAGTCGTCGAACGTGTGCGCGGATGCGAGCACCTCGGAGTATTGCGTGGACGGTGAGAGCGTGGCGACCGTCTCCTGCTCGGAGGGATGCGACCCGAGCTTCGGTCGTTGCTTCCCGGTCTCGGGCGACGTGTGTGAGACGACGAACCTCATCGACGCGGACACCACCGAGACGATCACCTGGGGCGAGCTTCGCGACGATTACGGCGCGCCGAGTTGCGTGCCGGAGGTCGAAGGCTCGACACATGCTGGCGGGCCCGACAAGGTCTTCCAGGTCGAGGTGCCCGCAGGCTTTGCGATGAGCGCGACGCTGACCAGGGAGGCCGACGAGCAAGCCTCGCTTTACGTGGTCGAGAGCTGTGCGGATCGTGAGGGCACCTGCCTCGCGAGCTCGAACGCGGCTGCGGGGGATGGCGCCGAGAGCCTGACCTACTCGAACCACGAGGCCGACGCGAAGACGGTCTTTTTGGTGGCCGACTCGGCGGCCGATCAGGCGATGGCGGACTCGGAAATCGCCATCGAGTTCATCGAGATTATCTGTGATCCGAATGGTGCGACGGCCAACCGCTGCGATCCGGGTGGCGCAGAGCGCGTCCAGACGTGCAACGATGCCGGTACCGCCTATCTCGACGGGGATGATTGCTCGCCGTGGACGTGTGACGACGGCGCCTGCAAGACGCCGAATACCTGCGCTGACGCCTTCGACATGACCAGCCGCGCCAGGCAGGTCGGTGGGGCGACCGTCACCGGCACATGGGGCGATTTTACCAGCGACCTCGCCGGCAGCGGCTGCACGGTCGACGCGGTAGACACCGAGGGATATGACTTCGTCGTATCCGTCGACCTGCAGGCAGGTGAAGCCGTGCGGGCCGATCTGGATACCGCCGGGGCGAGTGTCTCCGCCGAGCCGACGGTGCATATTCAGTCGAGCTGCGGAGCCCTCGACTCGACCACGTGCCTCGCCGGCAACCACGATGATTCCTCGGCCAGGGCAGTCTACATCGCGTCGACGGCCGAGACCGTCTACATCACGGCGGATACGGCGAGCGACAGCGGGGCTGCTGGCAGCGAAGACTTCGAGTTCAATGTCGCCATCACGTCGACGTGCGATCCCAATAACTACGTCGCCGCGTGCGACTCGGGCACGGTCGCGTATTGCTTGCAGGAGGGCGCGGTCGCCAACTACACGTGCTCCGGGGGCAGTTGCACG
>JBNJFZ010000055.1:0-31411 GCA_051747295.1 Myxococcota bacterium | reverse complement strand
GACAAGCTGCGGCGTGTCGGTCTAATGCTCAGGGCGATGATCAGGTGACTTTGATTCGGGCGGGTCGCGAGGCCCGCCCAATCGCCAGTTCGGACTTGTGTATGATCATCAGGCCGCGAACCCAAAACCCTGCGCGGAGGGGGCCATGGCGCCTTCCCTGCAAAAGCTCTCCCAAAACCCCTGGAAAACTGTTGCGTTTTGGCAGCGAATCGCGCAAATTTGACCGTTCCCGAGTTGAAATTTATTCACGATTTGCGAGAGGGTAGGAATGCAAACATCAAAGTGGCTCGTCAGTATCTCGATTGTCTGCGGGTTGGCAGTTGTCAGCTGTGGCCCATCCGAAGAAAATAACGGCAATGAAGGTGTTCAGACCGGTGATCTCGATCCGGTTCCGGACAAAAATACTCCCGGTGAATATACGTGCGAGGGCTGTCCCGATACTGCTATCGAGGAGTTCGAGCTCAACGCCGGAGCCACCACGGCACGGCAGTTTGCCTCGCCTATCGAAAACGCCACAGACAACGGGACTTTCTACATCTATTCGCCGGAGTCGGGCGGTCAGCTCATCGGCACCATTCCGACCGATACGGACACCGGTGAGTTCTCATTTACTGCCCCACTTTTCTGTGGGGAGCAGCTCGTAAAGTGCATCTGGTCCAATGACGAGGGGGAGTACGTCCTCGTGACGCGCGTGACGACAGAAGACTGCGTGGAACCGGATATTCGTGCGACGCTGACGTGGGGCGCCGATGGCGACGACTTCGAGCTCCACCTCATCAAGGAGGGGGGCCAGATCAACGACGACGCGACTGATTGCACCTGGACATCCTGCATCGGAAGTAGCCCCGACTGGGGTGTGCAGGGCGAGTCGGCCGACGACCCGGTCAAGGATGTCGACAATACCGGTGCCTACGGACCGGAGAATATCTTCCTCGCCGGGCCCGAAGACATGACCTACACGGTGATGGTCGAGCACTGGGGATCGGGAGCGCCCGACGCGGACGGCCAGGTCATCCTCAACGTGGATGGCCAGACCGAGGTCATCGAGATCACTGATCTCGCACCGAAGAGCGTCCGTAATATCGGAACGATCGAGTGGCCCTCCGGTCAGATCACGCCCTCGACCGACGTCTACGACTGCACGGACGAGTGGAGCAGCGGCTGTACCGCCGACCTTCCATAGTCTGGTGAT
This sequence comes from Myxococcota bacterium, assembly GCA_051747295.1. Taxonomy (GTDB): domain Bacteria; phylum Myxococcota_A; class Bradymonadia; order Bradymonadales; family Bradymonadaceae; genus JBNJFZ01. The sequence goes on along the minus strand of JBNJFZ010000055.1, from coordinate 30,219 downwards.
CCATCGTCTGGTGACCCCGAAGCGCGGGGGGCAACCCGCGCTTCGGGGTTAATGGTGTGAGGCGCCACACCACCGTCGCTCCCACCTGTGCCCCGCACGCCCGTTTCCTCAATTATTCTGCGCCGTTTGCACTCTCGGTCGAAGTCTGTCATGTTTTGACTCACTATATTTAACGCAGTCTTGACCGATCGGTTAAATCACCTCGGTCGAACTCAACTCGAGTATGCTGACAGGGAGCGCCATGTCTTTCGATATCAAGATCATCAACGGAACGGTCTACGATGGAACTGGCGCAGAGGGGCGTCAGACGAACCTCGGCATTCGGGACGGGGAGATCGTCGAGATCGGCCCCTGTGAGGCCGAGGCCGACAGGACCATCGACGCCGACGGTTGCATCGTCACGCCGGGCTTCGTCGACCTCCACACCCACTACGATGGGCAGATTTCGTGGGACGATAAGCTAGCGCCGTCCATCTATCACGGCGTGACGACGGCCGTGATGGGCAGTTGCGGGGTCGGATTCGCACCGGTTCACGAGGACGACCATCAGCAACTGGTCGACCTCATGGAGGGTGTCGAAGACATCCCGGGCACCGCGCTCTCGGAGGGGATTCCGTGGAATTGGGAGACGTTTCCGGAGTATATGGACGCGATCGACGATATGCCGCACACGATGGACTTCGCCGTTCAGGTGCCGCACGACGTCCTGCGCGTGTACGTGATGCGCGACCGCGCGGTTGCCAATGAATATGCGACCGACGAGGACATCGAGCGGATGAAGAACCTGGTGCGCGAGGCACTGGAGGCCGGGGCCGTCGGCTTCAGCACCGGCCGCAGCGACAACCATCGGGACGTCACCGGTTCGCCCACACCCGCCTCGGAAGCGACCAAGCGCGAGCTCGTCGGCATCGCCGAGGCCTTCCACGACCTCGACCACGGCGTGCTCCAGGCGGTCTCCGACTTCGACCTCGCCGACTCCAAGGAGCGCTTCGACCCGGAGTTCGACGTCCTCGAAGAGATGGTTCGCAACGCAGACGGCCATAAGTTTTCGATGTCGCTGGTCCAGCGCGCACGCGTGACCGACCAGTGGGAAGACATCCTCGAGCGTGTCGAGGCCGCCAACGAAGACGGCTTAGATATGCGTGTTCAGGTCGCGGCTCGCGGGATCGGCGTGATTCTGGGGCTCACGGCCTCGTTCCACCCGTTTATGGGCTTCCCGAGCTACAAGGAAATCAGCCAGAAGCCGCTCGCCGAGCGCGTCGAGATCATGCGTGACCCGGAGTTCAAGGAGCAGCTCCTCAACGAGGAGCCCGAGCGGCTCGCCGGCGATGGCAGCACGATTCCACCCCTGGCGGACGAGCTCATCGAGGGCATCGAGTTCATCTCGAGTCGTATCTTTCGGCTCACCGACGAGTTCGACTACGAACCCCCGATGACCGAATCGCTCCTGGCCGAGGCCACCGAGCGCGACGTGCACCCGCTCGAGGCCATCTACGACGCGATGCTGGATGAGGACGGCGAGGCGTTGTTGTACTTCCCGGTGTTCAACTACCAGGCGGGCAATTACGACGAACTCTACGAAATGCTGACCCACGACGCCGCGCTCCCGGGGCTGAGCGACGGCGGCGCGCACGTGGGCACGATCTGCGATGCGAGCTTCCCGACGTATATGATCTCGCACTGGACGCGGGACCGACAGCGGGGTTCGACCGGCAAGCTCGAGCTCCCGCGTGTCATTCAGATGATGACCAAAGATGTGGCCGACTTCGTGGGATTCCACGACCGTGGAGAGATCGCTATCGGTAAGAAGGCCGATATCAACGTGATCGACTACGACAACCTGACCATCGATAAGCCGCGCCTCGTTCAGGACCTCCCGGCCGGGGGCCACCGATTCCTGCAGGACGCCAACGGCTACCGAGCGACGATCATCAGCGGCGAGGTCGTGGTCGACGATGATGAACTCACTGCAGCACGGCCGGGCCGCCTCGTGCGACTCGGGCAGTAGAGTTCATGGGCCGGAGCGCGCGCCAAAGCCGCAACGGCGCGCGCTCCGGGTTTGGTGTCATCAGTTTCGGGCGAGCGTCAGTGACGTATTCCACTGGCCTCCAGCCTGGCTGTAGCTGATGCTAATCTGATGTCCATCGCACTGATATTTGGCTCGCTTTTCGGTTTTCTCGCTCAACTCGCATCCAGAGCCGTCTCCACCGAGCTGACCGTGCAGGCGTTCGAACCTGTCTCTGGCCGTGCCGGCTTTGCTCGACTTTACCTGCGTGGCAATCATGGAGATTCGCTGGCCGATCAACACGACCGTGGTTCCTCCCCCCTTGAACTCGCCCGGTCCGTCGAATTGGCGGCACATGATCTGTACCATGGTCGCCTCGTCCGAACGCCCTCGCCATTCGCCACGGCACCCATCGAGGGCGGTGCGCTTCTGATCCAAGAGCTCCGTGAATGCCGAGATCGTCGACGTGTCATTTTCTGTATGTTCGTTGGCCTCAGGTTCCTCGGCGGCTAAGGGAGAGGAGAGCATGAGCACTAAAAGAAGTGAGGAGAGTGTTGTAGCCGCTTTGAAGTGCTGCATTGGACGTCCTTGACGCGAGGCTGGGGGTTCGTGTCCTGCAGCTGTATAATGTAGACATATGACGCGACTTTCAAGGCTGCGATTAAAAAAGTGTATTTTTTGACTTAGCGCTCTTGTCGTCGGCGTGGGTATCTCCCAGACTTGTCGCGGTTACTCGACGACCCGGATGATCTCTTCGATGACTTCTTCAAAAGTCTGCGAGCCTTTCTGGAGCACGCGGTCGACCGATAGCTGAAGGCGCGCCTTATCCGAGTCGCTGAGCTCCATCGCAGTGAGCACGATGATCGGGATTTCGCGCCACGCGGGATGCTCACGCATGTGCTCGGCGACCTCGAAGCCGTCGACTTCGGGCATCATCAGATCCAGCAGGACGGCGTCGGGCATGTCAGCGGCGCTGGAGCTTTCGAGGTGGTCGATGGCCTCGCGTCCATTCTCGACGCACTCGACGTGCCAGTTGGCTCGCCTGAGGTGTCGCGAGACGATGTCGCGAATATCGGGCTCGTCTTCGACGACGAGCACGGCGCCCGATCCGCCTTCGGTGTCGAGGTTTGCAAGCGCGCCCAGAAGGCGGTCGCGCTGAATGGGCTTGACCACGAAGTCGGTCGCGCCCAGGGAGTATCCGATGGAGCGATCATCGACCATCGACATGATGACGATCGGTATCTCGGAGAGCACGTCGTCGCTCTTGATTTCCGACACCACGTTCCAGCCATCTTCCTCGGGTAGGGTGACGTCGAGTGTGATGACGTCGGGGTTCATTTCCCGGGCATACTCGAGGCCTCGTTGCGCGCTGAAGGCCGAGATGACGCGATAGCCGCGCGGCACCAGGAAGCGGCGCATCAGCTCGTGTGTGTCTCGATCGTCGTCGATCAAGAGGACCGTCGCACCTTTTGACTGCCGGGGGAAAGCCGACTCGAGCCGGTCGGAGAGCGGTCCATCCGCGGCCTCCGGGGCTTCGAGACCGGGCAAGATAACCGTGAATGTCGACCCTCCACCCTCGCGGGACTCGGCTTCGACGCGGCCCCCCATCAGCTCGGTGAAGCGCCGCGAGATGGTCAGCCCCAGCCCCGTGCCTGCGTGGATACGGGTCGAGGAGTCGTCTCCGACGGTGAAGGGCTCGAAGAATCGCTCGAGCTCGTCCGGGGCGATACCACCGCCAGTGTCGCGAACGTCGACCTGCACGGCCGGGCCTTCACTCGTGGTGACGGGGCGCGTCCTGATGATGACGTTGCCCTCATCGGTGAACTTGATGGCGTTCTCGACGAGGTTGTCCAGCACGCGCACGAGCTTTTCACGGTCGGCTTCGAGCTGGCCACGTGCAGATTGCTCGACGCGCACCTCGATGTCTTTGGCTCTGTCTTCGACGAGGCGTCGTGCACGCGAGGCAACATCCTCGATGAGAGCTTCCACGTCGAAGCGGGACTCCTGCAGCTCGACACCGCCGGTCTCGACCTGGGCGAGCGAGAGGATGTCGTTGATGATGGCGAGCAGGTGATGTGCGGAGGACTCGATGCGCTGCAGGTCCCGGCCCATGGCGGCTTCCCGCGCGCCAAAGCTCGAGCCGTCCCCATCATCGCGCTCGAGGTCTTCCTGGATCAGCTCGGCATAGCCGATGATGGCGTTGAGCGGAGTGCGCAACTCGTGGGTCATATTCGCCAGGAATGCGCTCTTTGCTCGGCTGGCCTGAAGCGCGCGCTCCTCGGCATTTCGGCGCTCGATGACCTCGGTCTCGAGTTCGGCGGTTCGGTCGCGCACACGTTGGTCGAGCTCATCATGAGCCCGCGCCAGAGCCTCGCGGGCACGAATACGCTGGGTGATGTCCGTCAGGGCGGCGATCGTCCCGGTATAGCGGTCGTCTTCATCGCGAATCGGCGTGGTCGTCACCAGGCAGATACGTACATCGCCCTTACTGGTCTCGACTTCGAGTTCGTAGTCCCAGTCCGCGCGGGCGCGGTCATCGTATCGCCTGCGTCGGGCCAGTTGCTTGTGCAGCAACTCGGCGCCTCTGTCGGTGACGACGTCGAAGATCGTCATCGCCCCACTGGACAGCTCCGCTCGCTCCCGCTCGACGAGCTCGGCAAAGCGATGGTTGACGTAGACGATGACACCCTCGTCGTCGCACACCAGGATGCTGTCGTTGATCGACTCGACGATGAAGTCGAAGGTCGGCATCGGGTCGTCACGGACCTCGTAGACGACACCGGCCACGACGAGACGGCCCTCAACCTCGCGAAACTGTAGCGAGTGGCGAGTGTGAACCGTCTCGCCATCGGCCGCGGTCAGGCGTATGCGCCACTCGGAGTCGGCGCACTCTCCGCCCTCGAGGTACGCGATCAGGCGTTCGCGGTCCTCCGGATGCTGGATTTCGAGCATCAGCTCCGGGTTCTCCTCAAACGCGTCGGGAGCATAACCGAGCAGGTCCGCACAGCCGACACCGATGTGGTCGATGACCAACTCGTCCGAATAGGTCATCTCAAAGGCATAGGCCCACGCGTCCCGTGCTCGGCGAGCACCGGCGGATGCATTTAGCAGGGTCGGAGAGTTGGAGTCGTCTGTCATAGCCAGCGTCTATTCGGTACTATCACTGCACCGCTCGAGCTTCGATCGTCGCGTGGGAAGGGTATCGCAGGTTAGGCCACGCGCACAGGGTCGACAAGCAGCGGCCATGAGGCTTGCGAGAGAATGGGCTAATCCTCGGAGCCTTTGCCGTCATCTCCATCGTCTTCGGACGTCTTCGCGCCGTCCTTGGTCGGGGGTTCGCGGTAGAAGACCGAGACGGTATGTCGGCCGGGGCCGAGCTCCAGGATGCGCTCGAAGCTCGTCCCCGAGGTGACCAGGCGGCGAGGCGAAATCTCCTCGCCGTCTACGACGACGCGCTCGATTTCCTGTCCATCCCAGGTTCGCGGGAAGGCCACGCCGGGCAGGGCGCCGCCCTCCAGCGTACTCGTTCGCGCACCCAGGAGGTTGACCGAGATGGTCAGTCGTCGTCGCGTCGCCGACCACTGGCTGGTCAGGACCGACTTGCGTCGTGCGGACAGGAATTTCTGGAAGTCGCCGATGCTGGTGACCCAGTGGTCTTGCTCCTCGGCGAGGTCGAAGGCCTTTCGGAAGGCCTGGAGGATGCCGACGCGGGGCTCACGGCGCATCGCATACGACGGGATGCTCACGGCGAGCGGCTGATGGAAGAACGCCGCGCTGTTGCCCATCATCCGCTCGAGTCTCTCGAGCTCGACATTGGCTCCGTGCAGCACAAACGGTGCTTCGAGCACCGGCAGTGGGAGGCCTCGCTCGTCGATCGGGTAGTACGGGTAGCCGGTGCCGAACAGATAGCCGTAGTGGTCGGCGGAGGTCGGCCCGAAGCTATTGTCCAGCCGCAGGTTTGCGTGGGCGAGCTGCTGGAAGGTCGTCGACCAGTCGTTGGTCCACAACGAGCCCTCGACCCGGACGTGCGCGACGTTCTGGTCGGCGCCGAGCTTCATCGTGAGCTCCTGGCGCTGCTCGTCGAGCGAGAGCTCCTGGCGAATCGGGCGGAGGGCGCCGATGCCAACGGACTCGGTCAGTGGCTCGCGCTCTACCCCACGCACCCAGAGGAGGCCCAGTTCGGCTCCGGTATCGTCGAGCAGCGCCACTTCGGTGCGCGAGATCGCGTCGGGGGCGACGAACACGGTCGACGGCGCCTCCTGTTTGCGCGCCCAGTCCGCGTACCCGATGGCCGCCCGGGTATTGCCCTGCGTGGCGTGCGAGAACATCAGGGCGCCTGCGTACTGGCCGGGATAGAGCCAGAGGCGAGGCATCGGTCGCGCGGTCGAGAGCCGTTGGAAGACGGCGAGCTCCAGGAGATCCGAGTAGGGCACATGTGAGGTGAGGAGCCGCTCGTGCGCGACCCGCTCCGAGACATTCGTCAAGGTGGTTTCGGCCTCGCGACCGAAGCGCATGGCGTCGTCGGGCAGGCCCTGCTGGAGCCCGGTGACCGTGCAACCGAAGTCGAACGCGAAGGTGTAGACCCATCCGTCGCCAAGCTCGCTGACCGTCAGTCCGGGCTGGTCGTCGACCTCGAGGAGCGTCGGGCCATTGGGGAAGGGCTCGAGCTGTGGCGCCGCCATCAGATCGCCCAGGATCGGTGTGTCGGGCAGGTGCTTTCGCATGGGCCCGTGGACGCCGAGTCCCTCGGTCGAGGTCACCAGCCGGGCGGGGCGGGTCTCCTGAGACAGCGAGATGCCGGTCAATAACTCCCAACCTTCGGGTGGTTGTTCGACCACGACCTGGCCGCCGTCGCGCGCGAAGCCCGCCAGCGCGCTGATGCCGGTCGACGGCATCGCGCTCGCCACGCGCCTCGGTACGATCACCACCGAGCGCCCGGCGAGCATCTCCGGGCTCAGGTTGCGGTTCATCGACGTCGCGAAGGCGCCATAATGCTGCCAGAGAGCGTTGAACCACCCATAACTGCAGTCCAATTCGTCGAACCGCTCGGCAACGGCCGCGGGCGAATCAGGCAAGAGCAGCAACACATCGCCCTCGGTCCTGTCCGGCGGTCGGCTGCCCGTTGCCTCGGCGGAGGATGCCGGCCGGAAATAGGGGTCGTCCAGGACTGCAGCGACCCCCAGAGCCACCGCGATCAGCGCGAGGATGATGAGGTCCCACTTGAGCGCCCCCAGCATGGTTTCTCTTCGTGCCATGGTGCTCTCAGCGGTAGTAAACGTCGATGGTATTGAAGCCCTGATCGAGCGGGATGCGGCGCACGTCGAAGCCGGTGATCTGCTCGGACTGGGTCTCGATATCGCCGGAGACGAGCTCCCCGGCGACCCGGTTGACCCCGGCACGCGCCGAGTAGAACTCGCGCTTGCCCATCGTCGCCGGGATGACCAGCGAGAGCCCTCGTCGCTTCGATTCGACCGTGATTCGCAGCAAGGTGCCAAAGCCGACGTTCTCGTCGTCCTGGTCCTCGGCCTTTGCGAGCTTGCTCCTGCCGGGTAGCTGGGCGGATTCGACGATCTCCGAGCTGATCCGACCCGCGCGTCGCGAGCGCTGGAACGAGTCGATGCGGGTCGCGCTGGTGATGATGTGGCCGTGGCGGCGCGCCAATTCGAAGACTTCCAGCCAGAGCTCGAAGCGCTCCATATCCGGATAGTCGGCGAACATCTCGGGGTCGACCGACCAGCCGATCGTCTGGTGGTGCCCGTCGCGACTGGTCTTCAGTAGCTCCTCGAGGTCGGGACCCTTAACCGCATGTGCGGGATACACGACGGGGAGCTCCCGGATGCCCAGCGGCAGCCCGTTTCGTCCGAGCGCCAGAAAGGGAAAGCCCGTGCCGAAGGCATATCCGGAGTTGGGGCTCGGATCGTAGCTCGAATCGATGCGCAGGTCCTGGGCCGCCATGGCGCGAAATGGCCAGTCCCACCGCTCGTCCCACCAGCTGTCGGCGATGCGGCCAGACCGCACGTAGTTGACCGGCAGGGTTTGCTCGAGCTCGTCGAGCTGCGTGGCGAGGTCGAGCGGACGGCCAAACGGGTTGACGCCCCAGGCACCGACCCGTCGATTGATGTCGTTGGGCGTGCCGGCCTTCTTCCAGGCGATGCCGATTTCACCGCCCATGCGGTGGATCACCGCCGCGCCGGAGGCCGTGAGCCCCGAGTCCACGGTCGTCAGCAGCGTGGAGGTAGCCTTCTGCTGCGACTCGTATTGCAGCATCCATCCGCCACCATCTCCGAGGACTGCATCTTCATGAAGTGCGACCAGTGCCCCCTGGGCATCTCCCGGGTATTGCCAGAACGAGGCGACCGGGGCATAGCGTCCGATCACGCCCCAGACGATGAAGCGCTCGAGCACATCGGCGTGGGGCACGGCGCTTCGCTCGAGCTTGTCGGACATGATCAGATCGCTGGTCTTGGGCGGCAGAGTCCGTTCATTGTCGAGGACTTCGAAGTCCTCGGAGGGGAGACCTTGCTGGAGCGCGACCAGTTGTTGTCCGAGGTCAAAATCGATCGTCACCACGCGGCCCTCGCCGATGGGCACCGAATAGATGGCGGGTGCACCGTCGATGCTCAGCAGCGTCTCGGCACCGGTGCGCGCCGACGTCGAGCCGACGAACTGGGTCGACAGCGGCATCGACAAAAGCTGTGAGTTGTAGGGGTCGGAGAGTCCCTTCGCGAAGGTGATGCGCTGGCCGGCGCGCTCACCGGCGCGTCCGTTGGCCGAGAACATCTCGCGCAGCTCGCCCCTGGGCCGCTCGACAACGAGGACGTTGCCGTCGAGGGCGTGTTCGCGGAAACGCGCCCGCAGATCCGGCGGGATCTGGTCGGCGACGCTGGCGGTCAAGACCACGATGCGCGAGCTTTCGAGCGACTCGCTCGACAGCGACTCTGGGGTGGCGATCGAGGTCGGTCCGACCTCCTGCTCGAACAGGTTGATCCAGGCTGCGCTCCAGTCGCGCTCAGAGAACGTATCCGGGCTGCCGAGGATCGCATCGTAGTCGAGTACGATCAGCACGTCCGAGTCGGCCTCGCGGGTCAGCTCGACGCCCTCGGCGAGCTCGACGTCGTTTTCGAGCTGGAGGGGTGAATTGTCCAGATACACGATGACCGCTACGATGATGGCGAGCATCCAGATCGTCGCCCTGATGGGCGTGTATTCGGACTGTCTGCGACGCGACTCGAACATAGCGTTTGACGGCTGAAAGGATGACGCGGATAGCGTCTCTTGGCTTATCCCAAAACTCTCTGCTGGCGTCCAGCTTCGCGTGAACGCGGGGCCCTCCAGCCCTGTCTGGTTTCCGAACGGGAACTGCTCGATGAAGCTGTTTTTTACGACCACAGAAGACAACGCATTCCAGATCGGCCCGACGCCCGTCGGACGCCTGGTCGCTGCCTCGGAACGCTTCGCGATGGTTTTTCTATTCGCGATCTTCGCCGGTGGCATCTTCTTTCTGCCCGACTATCTCGGGCGCTATCGTCAGAACGAACCCGAGCCGGGTTTCCACGTCTATCTCTTGCTTATCTGCGGGTTGTTTGTGGCCTTTGTGGCGTCGCTGGTGAGATTCGTTCGCAAAGAGGTCTGGGTTTTGGACCTCGACGAGGACATGTTGGTCTACGAGACCAGCCGCATGCTCGGTGGATTCCAACAGGCCGGGGTCGACCTCGACGACGTCGAATATCTGGCCTACGAGCCGGCCGCTTTTCCGGGGACCAGCGGGATCTACGTGACGATAGAGGGAGCCGAGAGGGTCGAGACGATTTGCGAGAGCCGCTTTAGCCACGAGTCTATACGGACCATCGCCGAGTCCCTGGAGTCGTTTATCGATGAGCGCGGTTGGGACATCGACCACGACCTGTCGGCAGACGCCTCGAAATGAATCGGAGTGGTCTGGCCGTTCCACCAGTCGCCCGTACCACGGCAGTCATCTTTTGAATGTGTCGAGAAAAGGCATGATACGAGTTCGAGTTATCTTACTGGCCACCCTGGTCGCCTCGCTGACCGTCAGTTGGTCGCTCCCCCGTCAGGCGCAGGCGCAGGATTGGTCCGTCGAGGGCGGTGAAGACCGCCGCCGTGAGATCATCAACCGGTACAAACGCCTGCTGGAGAAGAAGCCCGTCGAGGGGCTCATCTTCAAGAAGTTGTTGAGCTATGTCGGCGGCACGCGCGGGGTCGACCGCTTGATCGCAGACTACGAGAAGGCGGCCGAGAAGGATCCCGACAACGAAGCATATCAACTCATCCTCGGCCACCTGTACAAAGAGCAGAGCGACTACGAGAAGGCGCTGGCCGCCTACGACAAGGCTGTCGAGTTGGCGCCGAAGGATTCGAACGCGTGGTTGAGCCGCGGGTCGGTGCGGATGCTGCTGCAGCAGGACAAGGAGGCCAAGCAAGACTTCGAGAAGGCGCTCTCGCTCGAGGACAACCGCGACCGCAAGGAAAAGATCCTTCGCAAGTTGGCCGACGTGGCGTTCAGCCAGCGAGATTGGGAGGCCGCCGAGGGTTACTACGACAGGCTCATCGAGCTGGACCCGCGCAACGAATACCTGCGAATGGAGTACGCGCAGGTGCTGGTCAAGTACAAGCGCTTCGAGAAGGCACTCGAGCAATACGACGAGCTCATCAAGCTGGCCGGTCGCGACACGAAGGCGCGCGCGACCACCATGCGCGACAAGGCAGATGTGCTCGAGCGCATGGGGGAGTACGACCGGGCCATCGCGACCTACCGAAAGGCGATGGGTCTGATGCGGGAGGGACACTGGCTGCACAACGAGCTGCGCAACCGAGTCGTCGACGTCTATCGGAAAGCCGACCGGCTGCCCGAGCTGATCGAGGAGTATGAGAAGAAGTGGCGCTCCCCCAACTACGACGAGTCGATGACGTTGGCGGAGCTCTACGACGAACTGGGTCGGGAAAAGGAAGCGCTCGAGTATTTCCGGCGAGCGATCAAGCTCGACCGCAACGAGGCCGAGCCGCGTCTGGCCGTGATTCGGATGCTCGAGCGTCAGGGAGATGACCAGAAGGTCGTCGACGCATACGAAGACCTGATTCGGATCGCGCCTCGGGAGAGCCGGTATCAATTCGAGCTGGTTCGGATCTACTTCAGGATGGGCGAGCAGAATAAGGCGGAGAAGCTGCTGGAGCGTATCGGGCGGCGCTTTCGCAGCGACCCGAACGTCTACGTGACGCTGGCGGACGCCTATATGCGCTACGATATGAGAGAGAAGGCACTCGATGCCTACAAGAGGCTGGTCCGCCTCGACCCACGCAACGAGAGTTATATCATCAGCCTCGGCGAGTATTACTATCGCTCCGGCAAGCTCGATAAGGCGGTGGATACCTGGGAGAAGTTGCTCGACGCTCGCCTCTCCGAGGCCGAGGCCCACGCGTTACTCGGAGAGACGCTGGCCGAGCACGGCATGCTCGACAAGGGGCTTCGCCATTACGAAAAGGCCGTGGAGCTCGCGCCCGACGACACCACGATACGTCGGGGCCTGGCGACCAACTATGTGCGTGCGCGTCGATGGGAGAAGGGCATCCAGGCCTGGCGTCACATCATGAATAACAGTGATGAGGCGGAGGCGCGCGGTGAGGCGCGCGGGCGGATTATCTCGATTTATCGCCAGCAGAATCGCCTTCGAGCCAAGATGCGTGACTTCGAGGAGGACTTTAGCAGCGATCCGCCGGACGTCGAGGCGGGGTTCTTCCTGGCGGAAGCGCACCTCAAGCTCAATGAATTCGGGGAGGCCGAAGCAGTCTTCCAGAAGCTGCAGAGCATCGAGTCCATCGGCGAGAAGGAACAGCTCGAGGCGCTGCACGCGCTGCTTCGCATCTACAATCAGACCAAGGACGCCGAGAAGGCGATCTCGGTGCTCCAACAACTCGCCGAGCTCAAGCCGCAACTCTCCCGAGAATACTACCATCGCATCGCGGAGCTCTCGCTCGATCTGTACGACGACGATCAGGCGCTGCGCTACGCGATGCGTGCCGTCGAGATCAACCCCGATGATGCCACCGCGCACGCGCGACTGGCCGACGTCTACCGGCAGATGCAGAAGCTCGAGCAGGCGATCAAAGAATACCGAATCGCGATCGACCTCGACCCCAAGGCGTTTCGCCATCGCATGGAGCTCGCCGAACTCCTGTTGGAGCAGGGTGAGTACAAGCAAGCTGACGAGCAGTATCGCACGGTCGTCAAGAAGGCCGACGACGAGACGACGATCTTGAAGGCCGGGCGCAAGGCTCTCGAGCTCGCCGAGGCCAATGGACGGCTCGCGGAGCTGGAGACCGAGTTTGCCCCGCTCTCGTTCAAGGCGCCGAAGAAGCCGGTCTATCGCAAGATATTGCTGGAGCTGTACGACACGATGGTCACGCCGATCGTCAACGAGATTCGCTACGGTGTATTCGAGGACGAGCAGGCGGTTGCCGAGCGCCGCACGCAACTGCAGAACCTCGGTCAGCGCGCGCTACCGGTGCTCACCGGAGCGTTGCAAACGGACGATATCTCGCAGAAAGCGCTGGCGATTCGATTGGCTGGGGACCTGCGGCTGGAGCCGGCTGCACTACAGCTCGCGCGCACCGCAACCGAAGAGAATAATTCGCTGCGCACGCTGGCGATGATTTCTGTGGCTCGCATCGGGGCCGAGCGTGGAGCCGAGCCGCTCATCGATGCGCTCGATCACACCGACCCGGACATCCGGGATCTGTCGACGTGGGCGCTCGGCTTTTGCGGTGGCGTTGATGCGGAGCGTGCGCTCGTCGACGTGCTCGGCGGCGGCCAGAGCTGGACGCAGCAGGCACTCGCCGCAGTCAGCCTCGGGCGTATTGGAAGCGATCGTGGGGCGCGAGCGCTCAACGACTCCTACGAGCGAAGCCAACTCGGCAAGTACAGCAACTCTCTGTCCGTCGCGGTGATCTGGGCGCTCGGGCGCGCCGGTGCCGACTCGTCGCGCGGCAAGTTGTTGCAGGCGCTGGAGAACGGGTCCGAGGAGGTTCGCTTCGTCGCGGCGTGGAGCCTCGCACAGGTCGGGGGAGACGGTGCGCTGAAAGCGCTCTTGGATGCGTACTGGAGCCCGGAGCGCGACATGCGCGAGCCGGGAGCACGCGGGCTGGTTCAGATGGCGGCGATGCACTCGGTCGGCGCCGAACAGAAGGCCGACCAGCTTCGCCGAGACGACCTGGCCAATGACCTTCGCTTCATCAGTGACCGGTCCCACAAGATCGGGACCGGCCGCTTGTTGCAGAGCCTCTCGGAGATGGCTCAGCGCGTCGATCTTCCCGAGAGCAAGGGCTTTATCGCCGACCACCAGGCCGAGTTTACCGACGCGCTCGAGAAGACGCTGAACACCGGGGATGAGGATGTGCAGTCGTTCGCCCTCAGGGCGTTGGCTGATTCCAGTGGTGAGCCGGCCTTCCGTATCCTGGAGCCGATGGACGCCAGGGACAGGAGCGCGGTGAAAGAGATGATAGGCGACGTGTCCTCGGAGGTGCGCGCGCTCGCGGCCGCGGAGAAGCCACCGAGACTCCGGGCTCCGGCCGTCCAACTCCTGGGTATCATCGGATCGGCGAGCGATCAGCCGCTCGTGGTCGGTGCGCTGGATTCGACGGATGAGATGGTGCGTGAAGCGGCGGCGGTTGCCCTCGGGCATTGGAATGCGAACCGTTCGATCGTCGACGCGTTGATGGCGAAGCTCGATGACGACTTCTTCGCGGTGCGCGTCGCTTCGGCGCGCAGCCTCGGCGCGTTGGTCGAACCCGAGGCCGACAAGGCCGCGGCCGTGACTGAGGCGCTGATCGCGATGCTCGACGACGACTTCAAGACGGTACGCGCGGCCTCGGCGAACGCGCTCGCCGGTGTGGCGTCGCAACGCGCCCTCGAGGTCATCGACGAGCGTATCGACGAGATGGACCCGGCGGTAAAAATCGCTGCCCTGCGAGGCCTCGCGCACAGCGAGAGCGATGCAGCGAAGCAGATTCTCGAGCGATACCTCGACCATCGCGACGTGCGCTTTCGCCGAGCCGCGAGAGGCGAACTCTGACTCGGCCCGGGCTCCTCGAACGGCGGCTACTCTACGCCGTCGCGTCGCGGGGGCGTCCGGCGCGCCAAGCGCTTGACCCCTCGGCGTACTGCGCATACCCTGCCGACAGGTTTTGAATAACAATTACTGATGCGGTCGGCTCAGGAGCACTCATGTCCAACTCACGTATCTGCCCCAATTGCAACGCGGTCGTTCCGGAAGGTCATCACTTCTGTGGTCGATGCGGAGCGAAGTATCACGCGGAAGGAGAGGGCGACGGTCAGAATGACACGCTCTTCTTCGGCGCGATGATGGCGCCGGGGCGTGCGAAGTTGATCCTCATTAAAGGTGAAGGCCTCGAGGGATTGAGCTATCACCTCAATGCTACCGAGCATATCGCGGGCCGCGAGACCGGGGCGGTTCTGTTTCCGGACGACGACTACTTGAGTCCGCGTCATGCCAGCTTCTTCTACCGCAACAATGATCTATACCTGAAGGACGAGGACAGCCAGAACGGTACGTTCCTGCGCATCGATGAGCCTCGCGCGCTCAATCACGGCGATGAGTTCATGGTCGGAGAGCAGCTCTTTCGCGTCGAGTTGCTGAATCTGCAGTCGGAGTATCCGATGCAGAACGACACGCTGATGTATGTCAGCCCACCAAAGGACTTCAAATTCCGCCTGGTGCACGTCCTGCGCGGCGGAAGGCCGAGTGATGCATACTGCTCTCCGAACAACGATATCATGGTCGGTCGCGAGGGGTGTGACGTCAGCATTCGGGACGATCGCCACGTGTCGACCAAGCACGCGAGAGTACGATGGGATGGGCAACAGGTCGTGATCGAGGATATGGACTCCAAGAACGGCACCTACGTCCGAATCAAGGGCGAGAATAACCTCTCACATGGAGATTACGTCTGGGCGGGGAGCGAATTGCTGCGCGTCGAGATCAACGAGTAAGAGCGCGACGACTCAATCGCAGAAAAAAAGCGGCGCCGCTCGAAGCAATTCGAGCGGCGCCGCTTTTTGTTTGTTGTCGAGTGTATCGAGCGCTTCATGGATAGTTGCGGTCGATACCTCAGTTCTAGTTCATCTGGTCGAGGTCCGTGACTCGAAGGACGTTCGCTGCGTGCAACCCCTTAGGGCCGCGTCGCAATTCGAATTCGACTTCTTCACCCTGCTTGAGGGTTTTGAAGCCTTCTCCCTGAATCTGGCTGTAGTGTACGAAGATATCCTCGTCTCCACCATTTGTAATGAAGCCGAAGCCTTTCGCGTTGTTGAACCACTTGACCGATCCTGTTGCCATTTTCTTCCTCCCGGTTGACTGCTGAGGTGTCGAATACAACCGTTGCGGCAAACGAACTGCGCACCTTTCCACCTGTCCCGACAGGCTCTTAGAAAAGGGCTAGCCTCCCTCCCCAGGGAGGACATCACAACGATTACGAACATATGATTATAGAGAGGAATGAGGCACTTCGGTCAAGGCGATTAGCCCTCATTTTCAATCTTATTTTCTGCCGCAAAAGTTGTAGTGAGACTGTAACACTTTTTCCTATTCTCAGGCTTAAAAACGTCATTTGATTTTATACTTCAGGCGTTTGATCTCGGTTTTCGCACGCCTTTCCATCTTTTTATCGTTTGTAAGATCGAGAAAACGCTCGAAGTCGGAGATCGCTTTTTCGTAATTCTCGAGGTCGCCATGGACGTCACCGCGATTGTACCAGGCCTGTGGGTAGCTCGGGTCGGCGGTGATGGCACGGTCGTAATACTCCAGCGCTTTCTCCCGATTTTGCTGTGCATGCATTGCCAGCCCGAGTCCGACGTAAGGACGAGGATCGTCGGGCGCGAGCTCGCGCATGAACTCATAGGTCTCGCGCGCCTTCTCGTGCTCCATCATCAGCAGATATGACGAGGCGAGGTTGGCCAGGGTGTCCAGGTTTTCCTGGTCGCCGTAGGCGAGGCTGTTGCGGTAGGCCCGTGCGGCATAGCCGTACATCCCCTGTCGGTGATAGATATTGCCGAGGTTGAAGTAGACGAGCGGGTCTTCCTCGCCACCGTTGGCGATGGCTTGTTCGATGGTCAGGACGGACTCGTCGAAATTACCGGCCCGGGACTCGGCGATCGCCTTGTTGACGTAGATGTCGATTCTGGAGTTATCCTGCGCCAGCGCGCTCGCGTACATCGATGCCGCCGCCTCGAACTCACCGGTGTCGAGTTTGTCGTTTCCGGCGATGAACCACTCTTGCGCGGTCTTCTCCTCTGTCTGGGCCGGCTGCGCTTCGGCGGTCTCCGCGTCGTTCTTTGTCGAATTCGAGGACGAAGAGCACGCGATCGTGGGCGCGACGAGGGCGAGGCATAGAATGGCGAGTGCGAGTTGTTTCACGGATGGGCCTCAATTCGCGGAATGCTGAGTTGACTCGGAACCTTAATCTTTACAGTTCTGCGAGAGTATTCGGAAATGTACAGCGAGTATATGACGGTCGCAAGCCATCCCACATTCAGCTCAATCGGTCATCCGGCGCGTGGCGCGCGTGGACTGCGGTTGATTCTGCTGCTGGTCGTGCTCGGCGTCGCGCTCCTGATGTCGGGGTGCACGAAACAGGCCACGCCCGACCCACCGCAGGGCGTCGGCGAGATGGCGCCGTCGGTCGTGCTCCACCACGCAGCGGTCTCGGTGCTCGAAGACGAGGGCCACGAGATCGACGTCGAGTCCCAGAAACAACTCTTTGTCACGACCAGCTATGATCTCTACGACGAGAACCTCAAGCGACGCTACAAGGCCGAGGTCATCCGCGGGCCCCAGGGAGTGATGGGGCTCAAGGTCACCGTCGACTACCAGCGGCGCCTGGTCGATGACGGCGAGGAGACGTGGGTGCCCCATGACAACGCGTCGCTGCGGGAGCGGGCGCGGCCCTGGGAAGTTCAGATGGGGCGCGCGATCGAGCGACGGTTCGAGCGGTGGATGGGGCGGTGAGCGTAGGTAAGGGGGGAGTGGGAGATGTGGAGCATCCCGCAACTCCCCAATCCCTGCCCTAGAATCCTTCGGAGAATGGATCGAAGCCCTCGTCGTCGATGATCAGCGGTTCGTGGTCGTCCTCTTCCTCGCTGTCCTCGCTCGCTGTGGTAGTCGCCGCCGGGCGCGGATTGTCGCGGGCGGGCGCCGGTCGCGGCGAGCGCGTCTCGGGTTTCTCGGGGCTGGCCTCTTCGACCTTGTTGATCGGCGTGAAGCCAACGCTGACCTGCATGTCCCGGGGCTCGCGGGGCTCATAGACCGACTTCGTGTAGGTGGAACTGTCGGGCTCGTAGCTGCCCTGGGTGAGCGCAAAGGCCATAATCGCGGCACCCGCCACCAGCGCGAGGACGGCGGCGAGGGCGATCATCGGCATCTTATTGGTATTTGACGGGGACGATACGGCGGTCTCGTCTGCGAGCATGTCGGCGGTTTCTCGCAACCGTCGCTGCTCCTCGCGGCGCTGTTCGACTTCGTCGCTTTCGCGCTGCGCCTCGAGCGTTTCTTCGGACGGTTTCGAGGCCTCCTCGGGCTCCGGCTCGACATACTCGCCGAGCTCCTCGAGCTCCTCGATGCGCAGAGCTTCCTGGCGCAGGGTGCGCCGCTTCTCCAGGCCTTCGAGGCGCTCTTGTTCGGCGGTGATGCGGGCCTTCGCCTCGGCGCGCTTTCGCTCGCGCTGCTCTTCCTGTCTCCGACGCTGCTCTCGATCGCGGGCCGCCAATTCAGCTTCGATACGCTCCTGTTCGGACCGAGCGTCTTGCTCGGTCTCGTCCAGGATGCCCGCCAGCAAGTCGTTCGCGTCTTCGTCGCTCGCCCACTTTTCGTTCTTCTGTCTCGAACCCATATCGAAATCCTCGCGTTCCGCTTGAGAGATATTTGCCGTCTCAATTCATCAAACGCGGCGATCGGGATAACGATCTAAATTGTATGAAAAAAGAGATGCGGCGGGTCAGTATCGGCGCACGAGGACCGCGCCGACGGCCAGCAGGCCGAAGGCGAACGCGAGATCGACCGGTGACTCATCGTGGACGGTGTGGCTGCAGCAGCCTCCACCGGGCGGATCGACCGGGTCATTTGCGCCACGTCCCGCGTCGAAGGCGTCGGCCTCCCAGAATCCGACGTCGCGCACGACGACGCGGCCGCCATCGGCGGACTCTTCAACGACTTCGAAGTAGGCGGGGGCGCCGACCTCCGCCGAGTTGCCCTCGCCATCGGTGGCGTACGTCTGAGCGCACCAGCGCCCCAGCGTGAGCTGGTCTTCGATCTCCAGCGTCCCGCGCAGGTCGAACAGACCGCCCGGGGCCAGCTCCACGAATCGGCTGTCGAAGAGAGGGACCGGCGAATCTTCGGAGGTCGCGTCGCACTCACCGGCAACCGCGCGGACTTGAATCTGGGAGAGGTAGAGTGGCTGGTCTCCGTCGTTTCGAACGAGGATCGAGCCGGCGACGCTGTCTCGCAGCGTGTACTCCGAGCGGGCGAAATCAAGCGGTCTCGCCACCGAGAGATCGGCGAGCTGACCCTCGGCCTGGCGGTCCAGTCCGGGGCGGTAGCCAAAGGTGCCCGAGCCGCCATGGCCGCCCTTTGTCTCGAGGCCAGAGGGTGCGCGGCGAAGCGAGGGTGAGGTCGCGACAACGTCGACTTCGCCGCTGGCCAGCGCTCCGCGCGCCAGCCAGTGCACGCGGTGATTCGGGTGCGGGCGTGTCCACTGACCCGCTTCGAGGGTCGATACAGCGATGCGCCCGGAGGGCATCAACGCGACGCTGGAG
Organism: Myxococcota bacterium; assembly: GCA_051747295.1. GTDB lineage: Bacteria > Myxococcota_A > Bradymonadia > Bradymonadales > Bradymonadaceae > JBNJFZ01. The sequence continues at coordinate 11,374 of JBNJFZ010000055.1, read as the reverse complement.
ATATCTCCCTGGATGCCCGATCGCCCGATGATCTGCGTCATCCACTGGACATTCCCCTCGAGGTCGATCTCGTAGAGGCGCTCGTCGGTCGCGGCCAGGATATGACCATTCGGGAGGCCGAGGATGTCGCGAAGCGGGTGGAGGCCGGGGACCTCGACCTGGCTGGATGGGCCGTTGGCGTGCTCTCGATTGGTGATGCGCCGCAGCGTGGTCCCGGTCGGGCCAGGCGTGAACTCGATCACGTCCAGTGCGGATAGGCCCAGGCTCGTGTATTCGATGCCGGCCACCACACGGCTGTTCGGCATGGCAATCGCGTCCGCGAACAGTCCGTTGGAGCCAGAGAGCGAGAAGCCAGACTGCCAGACGAGTTGGCGGTCTTCGGGTTCGAAGACCAGCAGTTGCGATGTGTTGCTGTCCGTCAGCAGAATTCGACCGGGCTCGCCCGGCGCCGCATACACCATGACCGAGGCGCTGGATGAGCGGGGCATCGAGTCCTCGGGGCCGAAGATAAACTCGGTCTCGGCGCCCGAGTCGGTGATGACGACACCTCGGCCGCCGACACCGGCGAGCAAGTTCGACCCGTTCGGTAAGAGCTTGAAATCGCTGATGACCTCCAGTCCGAACTCGTCGCCGAGCAGGGTGAGCTGTCCCTGCTCGCTGACCGTCACGTCGCCATTGTCCTCGATGAGGTCGAAGGCATCCGCGCGGTCCGTGCCGCCATGGAAGGTCACGAGTACGCCATCGTCCTGGCCGAGCGCGGGGCTGCTCCAGCAAACGAGGGCCACGAGGCACCACAGGGCGCCAAACCAGGCGCGTTTCGAGGACTCGGGGCGGTCATGGGGCTTCATGATAGGTCGTCTCACTCGGTAGCTCCCTTGGGGACCAGATCGAGGCCGCCGGGGAACGCATAACTGACATAGTCGTCGAACGCGTACGCGACGATACCGAATTTACGGCTCGAGTCCATCGTGTGAAATCCGGCCGAAATCCGGACGCTGAAGACCTCCCACTCCTCGCCGCCGAGCTCGACGCTCCGGCGGCCCAGGCGCGAGTCCGGCGGCACCGCCGCGCCGTCGAGTGCGACGCTGCTACCCTCGCGGATCGCCACGGCGACGTACGTCTTCTCGAAGGTGGGCGGCGCGACGAAGCTATAATTCTGGCGGAATTGCTTGACCGGGGGGAGCAGGAAGAAGCCCGGATCGCCGGCCTGCGATCCGTAGTACGGGATGCCCGTGGACTGATGGCCGGAGATGACGCCCCCGATGCTCAACGCACCGGTACTCGACGCGCTGACGGCCTCGAGGACGCCGAATTCGCAGAATTCTCCCTCGTCGAGGCTCAATTTTCCGTCCGAGATTCGGTCGCGACAATCGCTCGTGTAGGGGTTGGATGGCGGGCTGACCCTCAGCTCGTGAAGTGGCGGCTCGAATATCACTTCGGAGGGCTCGTCTGCCACGACTCGCCAGTAGACGCGCTCTTCATTGTTGGGCTGGTCGGCTGAAATGCGTCGACGGACCGGCGTCAGGATATAGTCTTTGCCGAGCGTTGTGGCTGGCAGTAGCTGCTCCTCGAGGTGGTCGCAGGCCTGCTGGTCCTGCGGCACGTACGTGCAAAAGTGACCGCTGAAGACCGCGCTGGGCTTGTTCGTGACGACCTCCACACCGGTCGGGTCGGCGTTCTTGCCGTCCGCCGCGATTGCCGAGACCTCGGTCTCGAGTCGTAGTGCGTCGCCCGCATCGAGCATGATCTGGTCGCCCGGCTGCTCGACGCGCTCGTCGTTGAGAAAGTAGGCGAGCGCCAGCGATGAATTGATGGTCACCGAGGTCGCGTCCTGTTCGGCGACGACGCTGAAGTACGACGGGAGCTGCTGTTGTTGTTCCGCGACATACAGTGCGGGGTAGGTCAACACGCGGTAGCGTTTCCCGAGCGTATACGTCGGTAGCAACAGGCTCGCATCGTTGGTGGCGGTGAAGTTACAGCAGTACGGGCTGAACTGATAAGCCACGACCGGGCGAGTGCTTCGAACTCGGTACGTCTCCTGCTGCCGAAGGTTCGCGACGTCGATCAAGAAGACCGCTGCGCTCTTCGGTGGAACGCGCACGTCGCGGGCTGGCGAGGCTAGCGAAGAGCTGCCGGCGGTCTCGATGATGGTGGACGCGACAGTTTCGGGCTCGGCGTTCTCATAGGCATCCGACGGCACGACCGTGATGCGTTCGATGAGGTCGACGGGGTTCCCGGCGACGTCTTCGATGGTCACGCTCGCGCCCAGCACCGGGTGCGGATTCGCGGCGATGATCGCGAACGGTGCATTTTGTGCCGGCGGCCCTTGAAATCGGTAGAAGTTGGGGAGCTCTCGGCTGATGTACTCGCAGCCGATATACGAGTTTTGCTCACGCGCAGTCTCGCACGGGTCGACGCACTCGCCGCGGGTACAGACTTCGCCGGCTCGTTCACACTCTTCGATGCCGACGAAGCTTCGCCCGTCGGGTGCGCAGTCCGCGGTGGTCGTCGTACTCAGGCAAATCGAGTGCCCAGGCGTGCACGAAAACTCTACGCAGCGTCCGTCCTGGCACTTCTGACCCTCCGCACAGACGTCCGTGGTGACGCGTTGACCGTCCTCGCCGCACACCTCGAAGATCGGACTATTCTCGAAGAGACAGCGCTTGCTCCCGGGCGTGCACAGCGAGCGCACCGGCTGGTCTCTGCTGCCCGTGTCGTCGCGAAACTCTGCATCCTGGGTGCCCGTGGAGAATGAACCACCCGCGATGCCTCGTTGGGGCGGCGCATCGTCCTGGCAGGCCGTCGCAAACCCGAGCACCATCGAGACCATCGCGCAGATATACAGCGTGTAATCGATGCGGGCTGGGGAGCATGTCGTACGGTGCTTCAACTTAGCAGGCGTCCTGGGGCGTTGCGCAATCTGATGCGCGAGAGGGGTTGTTGCATTGTCTCCGGCTTTGACCCGCGCGGCCAAGCGAACTATACGCAAAGAAAGAATACGGTGAAAACATACCGCTCGCGTAGCTCGAGTTCCCGGAGAGCTCATGTCGCATAAATCTGGCGAAAAAATCTGTACGGTCGGCCCTCCTGCCATGACGGAAGGTGGCCGCGATGTGCTCAGCTTCCATCTCCATCGGTATCTCGCATCCTGGCTCGAGCGTGAACATCACTCCAGTATCCTAGTCACGGTGGGCTTCGAACACACGGAGGTCGAGTGCGCGACCTTCGAAGCGTCGGTCGCTCAATGTGAGCAAGTTCGAGTGGGTTGGACATTCCACGACCTCGTACAGATCTACCGGCACGGCGACGGGCGACTGCGCCTCGAGCAGCGTCAGCACGACTGGGAGGCTGTCACCTTCGATCTGTTGCCGATTCTGGATGCACCGGCGATCAACGGTGATCCACACGTCATCCTGGGGTTCGTCTTGTTGTCTGACACGGGCATGACGTCGCCCGATTCGCTGCAACAACTCCAGGAGAAGGGCGCCGAGGCCATTCGCTCGGCGCGCCGTAATTCGCGGCGACTGTTCTTCGACGACCACAAATCGTTGGAGATCAAGCCGCTGCTCTACGTGTTGATGGATCGCCTGCCGGAGTGGACCGGTTGTGATCACTCCGCGGCCATGCTGATGACGACGTCGCTCGAGGCCATGACGCTGGAGTCGTCGGAGCAGGCGACGTTCGACGTGCTCGCCGAGCGCCTGTATCAGACCGACGATGACGAGCCGATGGAGCGATTGGTCGGCATGCAGGTCGACCTCGGTAGCGAGACCGAGGGCCTGCTGCGAGATGCGATCGAGCGGCAGAGCCTCGACCCGGATCTTCCGTTCCAGGTCTACGAGCGTCGGCCAGGCCAGGACGCCTGGACGTATCTCGATGTGCCGGGCGCGCTGCCGAGTTGGCATCGCCTCAGCGAGGAGCGCCGCGAGAAGATGTACGTGCTCGTGCCGCTTTTGTCCCCGGAGGCGCACGACATCGAGCTGCTCGGATTCATGTGTCTGGCGTTTCGAGAGCCGACTGCGCTGGCCGCATCGGCAGGCAAGGCCGTCGAGGAGCTCGGCCGCGAGATGGCGACAATGCTGCGATATTCGCCGCTTTTTACCCTGAACGCCCGCAAGCTCTGGATCCTGCAGCAAACTCGCTCCGCGCTGACCAAGGCCATCACCGGCGAGGAATCGCTGTCGGCCCGCGTCGAGGCGCTGGTCGGTGAGGTGACCTCGCTCATCGTGACGCACGTCGATGTCCCGAGCTTCGCGATTGCGTACCTGCGCCGAGAGCAGGGCGACCATGGACGCGAGCGCTTCTTACGCTACGCACACCCGCATGGGTGGACGCACTTCGAGCAGCTCAACCTGCCGGTCGACGTCGAGCCCGACGAGCGCGTCGACTCGGGCGTCTCCAGCCTCGCGTTTCGTATCAACAAGCCGCTGGTCCTCGCCGGCGGACGAGGCGAGGGCGACTCGCTGGCCTTCAAGAACTACCTTTACGTCCACGAGGAATCCGGTCGTGTGGTCGATGCACGCAGCCACGAGGGCGCGAGTATCGAAGAGGAAGACGGCTGGGTCCGCCTTCGAGACTATTACAAACCGGCTCGCTCGAGCGCGTACGCCACTCTGGCGTATCCGGTCGAGTTCGACGGCGAGCCACTGGGTATGATCAGCATCGAAATCGAGCGCGACACCAACTGGCTGTGGTGGACTGGCTTCGGCGCGCAACTCTTCTGGGATTTGCTCGCCAACGAGCTCGCCTACGCCTTTCACACGATGGGCGTCGGTCGGCCCGATGATGAGTGATATAGCTGGATCTGTATTGACGATGCCGGCTTCGCGCTGATGCTCTTCGGTGCGGTGGATCCATCGCACGAGTTACTATTCATCGATCGAGAAGTTACGGAGATACACAGATGAAGAGATTTGGAAGGTTCGCAGTGCTCTTGCTCGCATTGTCCTTCGGCGCAGTCGCGTTTGTCGGCTGTGAGAAGGACGGCGGCGGCGAAGAAGGTGAGCACGCAGTCGTCGAAAGCGGCACCTACACCGGCACGATCGCCGAGGTGAACGCCGACGAAAAGGAGATCTACGTCAACGCCGACGGCAAGGAACTCGAATTATACTTTATCGACGAGACCGAGTTGACCAGGGACGGTGAAACCGTCGAATTCTCGACGCTGGAGAAAGGTCAGAAGGTCGAAGTCGAGATCAAGAAGGTCGGCAAGCGCCTCGATCCGCTCACTGTGAAGATCGTCGAATGATCCATGGGTGAGCTTCCAAGCATCTGGCGCGTCGAGCTGTTCCATCCGCTCGTCATCCACTTCCCGATCGCGCTGCTGCTGAGCGGCACACTCGCCTGGCTCGCCGGGCAATTCGTGGATGGAGAGGGGACCTGGGGCTTTCTCGAGCCCGCCGGGCGGCTGATGCTGGGAGCTGGCGTCATCTCGGCCTGGATTGCGGTCTACACGGGCGACCTCGCGAACACCGAGGTCGCCCGTCAACTCTGTGACCCGACCGTCGTCGAAGCCCACGAGGAGTACGCGTTCGTCGTAGCTGGCGTGTTTACGGGCGCCCTGGCGCTGGAGTTGGCCTCGGTCCTCCTCGACGCGCTGGAGCCCTGGCGGCGCGCTATCACCGTCGTCGTCGGAATCGCGCTGGTCGCGGCGTCCGGACTGCTCGGCTACGTCGGACACCTCGGCGCGACGCTGGTGTATCAGCAGGCCGCGGGCGTGTACCAACCCACCGAAAGCTGCACGGAATTCGAATAGGCCTGCAAGTCGGGGGAGCTTTCGCATACACTGTCGGAACGAGGTCCTAGCCTGAATTCTGACGCCTGGAGTGACTATGCGAACGCGTGCCCTCGCCATTTTTCTAATGTTGTCTGCGCTCTGCCTCCCCGCTGTCGGATGCGACGGTGGCAGCGACGGCGAGGGCGATGAGGATGCGGGCGCGGATACGAGCGTCGCAGATTCCGGTGGCGACGCCGCGGCCGACACCACCGACGACACCACCGTGGGCGATACGACTGACGACGCCGCGGACCCGGACACCACTGAGGACGCGGGAGACGTCTCGCCCGACGCATCCGACACGGGTGCCGCGAGCGATTGCGGACCGGTCGACCCGATGCCAGCCTCTGAATTCGATACGGTGTACGATGTCGGCCCCGGCGAGCAGTACGAGTCTCCGAATGAGGTGCCGTGGGAGTCGATCGGCGCCGGGACGCTGGTCCGGATTCACCACCGCGCCGAGCCATACGCGGCCAAGTGGGTTCTCGCCGCCGAGGGCACCGCCGACAAGCCGATTGTGGTGCGCGGGATTCCGTCCGGCGGCGATTTACCGGTGATTACCGGCGACGGCGCGACCACCCGACAGGAGCTGGACTTCTGGTCCGAGACGCGCGGCGTCATCAAGATCGGCGGCTCGAGCAACCCCTCGACGCCCGATGGCCCATCTCACATCCACATCGAAAATCTAGAGATCACCGGTGGTAAGGCCGGAAATAACTTCACGGACGACGGGGGAGCAAGCGCCAGCTTCGACGACAACGCCGCCGGGATCTTTATCGAGGCCGGCTCGAATATCGTGGTCAAAAACTGCGAGATTCACGGCAACGGCAACGGGCTGTTCGCCGCGCGAGCCAGCTCGGACGTGCTGGTGGCCGGAAATTATATCTGGGGCAACGGAAATAGCGGCAGCATCTACGAGCACAATAGCTACACCGAGAGCCAGGGGATTACGTTCGAGTACAACCATTACGGGGCGCTGTGCGAGGGTTGCCCCGGAAACAACCTCAAGGACCGCTCGGCCGGGACGGTCATTCGCTACAACTGGATCGAAGACGGAAATCGCCAGTTGGACCTGGTCGACTCGGGTCACGCGGAGGTGCGTGACAGCGGCGGCTACAACGCCACGATGGTGTACGGAAACGTGCTGCTGGAGGGGCCGGACGAGGGCAACAGCCAGATCGTCCACTATGGCGGGGACAGTGGCGACGAGCAGAACTACCGAAAGGGCACGCTGTATTTTTTCCACAATACTGTCGCCTCGACGCGCAACGGCAACACGACGCTGGTTCGGCTCTCGACCGACGACGAGAGCGCCTACGTCCACAACAATATCCTTCATTCGACGGCGGGCAGCGGCCGGCTCGCACTCGTCGACAGCGCTGGCGAGGTCGACCTGCAGTACAACTGGCTGACCGACGGGTGGGTGGAGTCCCACTCGGGTTCACCGACGGTGACGGTCACGGGCTCTGACAACCTGACCGGCGCGGCGCCCGGGTTCGTCGACCTGAACGGCGGCGACTACACCCTGGCGATCGATTCAGCTGCAATTGGTGCGGCCGGTGCGCTGGATGCCCCGGCCGCGGCACCGGAGTGTCAGTACGCAGAGCACCACAATGGGACAGTACGCGCGTCGAGCGAGGACCTGGGTGCGCTGGAGCGATGAATGGGATAAACGGTGACTGATGAAAAAATTGCGCGGATTGTGGGTTGGTGAAAAATCTGCGCGGTCGGGTCATTCTGGCGAGTAGACTCAAAGCACTCTCAGTCGACACGGGCGAGCCTTGTGCCTGCGGCCGGCAGTTTTATCGCTGGCCCGATGCTTGCTTCCGGTAACTCCCAAGTTGATGGATTTCATGGTGAATGGAAAAATGTGGCAAGGCAGTCGTCAAAACTACTGATCTCTGTGGCGTTCTTCGTCGTGATGCAGCTGACCCTTGTCGGGCAGGTGTTCGCCGGAGAGTACGAAGACGCGTTTTCCCGGGCTAGCGAGCTCGAAGAACAGGGCGCGTACGACGAGGCCGCGCAACAGTTGCGCTCGCTCACGCAGACCTATCCGCAGGATTATGCGGTTCAACTCCAACTTGGGTGGTTGTTCTTTCAGGCTGAAGACTACGCGGCCGCACGAACGCACTACGAGAAGGCGTATGAGCTGTCCGGTGGCGCGCTCGATCCGACCCTCGGGCTCGGCTGGACAGCACTGCGGCAGTCTCAACTCGACGAGGCGCGCGAGTACTTCCAGCAGGCGCTAGAGGTTGACGAAGATAATGCGTCCGCATCCGAGGGTCTGGAGGCCGTCGGCGCACGAGAAGAGCAGCAGGCGCTCCACATCAGTGCCTTCGCGGGGGGAACGCTTCGCAGCTACCGAACCGAGGCCATGAGGAGCGTCTCCTGGGGGCCGGCGTTCGGCGTTGGCGTCTCGCGCGCCGGCCTGGCGGTCGGCGTGACCTACCGGATGTTCGCCTACGACATCGTTGCCGCGCGGACGAGCGGGGAGGGCGACAGCGGCTCGGGCCAGCAAAGCCGGAATGGGCAACAGGATACGCAACGCTTCTTCCAACACGAGTTCTACGGGGCGGCGTCGTTCAGTCGACCTGCGTGGGGTCTGTCGGCACACTATGCCCACGTAGAGACGGGGCTGGACGCTGGCCTCGATGTGGACGCAGTCGGTCTGATCGGTCGATACAGCCCGCTCGGCGATGTCACGCTCGAGGCGTCCTACTCGGCCTTTCCCGATGTGGAGCTGTGGCGCGTCGCGCCGGCCTGGCGAATTCCGGTGGGCGAGGGTTTCTTCGTGCGGCCGTCGGGCGCATTTCAGTTGGCGCCGGGCGTCGACGAACTCTTTGCACTCGGGTCACTAGGAGTCGGCTTCGCAGGCCATGTCGGCTCGATCGAGATCGGGGGCAAATACGGCCGTGAGTGGCGACCGAGCTACTTCTTTTCGCCTGTGGTTTACAACGTCGACGCGGTCATCGACGCTGGGGGCTGGCTCAGCGCCGGCGTCTGGCTCCACGAGCGCTGGCGATTCGTCGCAAATTACGCATACGAACACTACGAAGCTGGCTTCGAGGGAGCTCTCGAGGACGGTCATGTCATCACGGTTGGTATCGAGTTTACGAGCCAACGACCCGAACAAGATGGGGATTGAGCATGGATACTGAGCAGCGACTACGTGACCTGGCGATAAGCGACAGCGGCTTCATCTTCGATCCGTACTCTGGCGCGACGTTCTCGGTGAACCCGACCGGCGTCGAAATCGTCGAGGGGCTTCGCGAGGGCCTGGAACGGGAAGCGCTCGTCGAGCGGCTCCAGGAGACGTTCGAGGTCGCAGATTTAGACGATCCGGAGCGCGATCTCGACGAGTTTGTCGGGATGCTCCGCCAGTACGGCATCGTCGACAAGCACTTCGAGCTGTGAGGAGATTATGCGACACGATTTGACCATTGCGGTGACCGCGCTCAACGCGACCGACAACCCCGGACCGGGCGTGTCGGTCATCCGCGCGTTGCGCCACCACCCCGACTTCGACGGGCGCATCGTCGGGCTGGCCTACGACAGCCTCGAGCCCGGCCTCTATGCCGAGGGGCTCGTCGATGACGCATATTTGATCCCATATCCGTCCCAGGGCCGCGAAGCACTCGAGACTCGGCTGCGCTACATCCACGAGCAGATCGGGCTCGACGTTATCATCCCCACGCTCGACTCGGAGATGTCGTCATTCATCGATCTGGAGCCGGTCCTCGACGAGCTGGGTATCGGTTCGTATATGCCGACGCGCGAACAGATCGATATGCGCTCGAAGGCGCACCTGACCAAACTCGGCGCGTCGGCCGATATCCCGACGCCGGTGACTCGCTCGGTCAACGAGGCGCGCGAGCTGTACGATATCCACGAGAAGATCGACTTTCCGTTCTGGGTCAAGGGCGTGTTTTACGGCGCCAAGCGGGCCGAGAGCGTCGATGAAGCGATTCGCGCCTTCCACGAGACCGTCGCCAGGTGGGGCTTGCCGGTGCTCGTCCAGGAGAGCGTCGAGGGGGACGAGTTCGACGTCGTCGCCGTCGGCGATGGCGAGGGCGGCCTGATCGGCGCGGTGCCGATGAAGAAGACGTTCTTGACCGATAAGGGTAAAGGCTGGGCGGGCGTGGCCATCAAGGATCCCGAGCTGTTGCGGCTCGTCGAGCGCTTCACCGCCGCGACAAAGTGGCGCGGACCATTCGAATTCGAAGCAGTGAAGGTCGCCGACGGCGACTACCGCCTCGTCGAGATCAACCCGCGCTTTCCGGCATGGGTCTACCTGAGCGCCGGCGCCGGCCAGAATTTGCCGTATGCCGTTGCGCAGCTGGCAGCAGGCGAGTCGGTCGAGTCGATGACCGAGTACGAACCCGGCACGATGTTCGTGCGCATCTCGATCGACCAACTCGCCACCATGGAAGACTTTCAGAAGATCACGACCAGCGGTGAGATTCACCGCGGAGACAACTCGACAGATCGAGGGGAATAATGACGAAGCCAGCCTACGAAAAACCGCTCATCATCCGCCATGAGAGTGGCTTGATGAACAAATTCGGCCGCGCGCAGTCGTTGCGCCCGATGACTCATATCGACGGTGTCGCCGTCGAGGATCTCGTCAGCGAGTATGGATCTCCATTATTCGTATTCTCGGAGCAGACGATCGTAGACCGGTATCACGAGCTCTACGACGCGTTGTCGCGGCGCTACGCGAAGGTGCGGATGGCGTGGTCTTACAAGACCAACTACCTCGATGCGATCTGCAAGGTCTTCCACCGAGAGGGCGCGTGGGCAGAGGTCGTCTCCGAATTCGAGTACGACAAGGCCCTGCGGCTAGGCGTGCCGCCCGAGCAGATCCACTTCAACGGCCCACTCAAGCCGAAAGAAGTGCTCGAGCGGGCCCTGTCGAACGGAACGAAGGTCCATATCGACCACTTCGACGAGCTTGCGACGGCCGAGAAGGTCGCGCAGGAGCAGGATATTCGGCCCGGAGTTGCGATTCGCATCAACCTGTCGGCCGAGGGCGTGCCAGCGTGGACCCGCTTTGGCTTTAACCTGGAGACCGGACAGGCGCGCGACGCCATTCGCCGCATCATCGCAGGCGATCAACTCGAATTGGTCGGCTTGCACTGTCATATGGGGACGTTTCTGACCGAGCCGGACGCCTATCGTCAGGCTATGCGCAAGCTGGTCGTCTTCGCCAACGATCTGCGCGAAGAATTCGATATCACGCTCGACTTCATCGATATCGGCGGCGGGATCGCGTCTCACAACAAGCTCAAGGCTCAGTATCTGCCTGGCGACCAGTCGACCCCGTCGATGTCGCGCTACGCCGAGGCGATCACCGACGGGCTATCGGGCCTGGATTATCCGCCTCAGTCGCTGCCGACCCTGGTGTTGGAGAACGGCCGCGCCCTGGTGGACGACGCCGGCTATCTGGTGTCGACTGTTCAGGCGAACAAGCGCCTCCCGGACGGCCGCAGAGCGGTCGTCCTCGATGCCGGGGTGAATACGCTATTTACGTCGTTCTGGTACGACCACGACATCGTGCCCGGCCAGTCGATCGATGGCATGCCGGAGCCGACGATCTTC
>JBNJFZ010000054.1:0-32158 GCA_051747295.1 Myxococcota bacterium | reverse complement strand
TGGCTGGTGACCGGCGAGAATCTCGACTTGCTCGATGCCCCCATTAGATCAAATCTCGATCGAGCTTGCGAGCGTCCTAGACTTTCTTCACAGCAATCAATCACTGAATCACTCGACCGCGTCCCGCTCCTTAACAGCCTCCTTGAACCCGACTTCCTCCGCGCGCTCCTTGAACGCGACGCCCTCGGGCGTGTGGCGGGCCATCCCGTCGAAAAGCGTCGCGAACATCTGCGTCGATTGCATTCCCATATTCGAATACGCCTGATTGACGAGCATCTTGTGCATCATGAGTTGATTGCGCGGGATGCTCGTCATCTTTTGAGCGAGTGCTTCGACGCGCGCGTCGAGTTCGTCGGCCGGGACGGCTTCGCTGACCAGGCCGATGCGCTCGGCCTCGACGCCGTCGATGAGGTCGCCGGTTAGCAGCATCCGCTTGGCTCGCTCGAGGCCGAGCCGATAGACCCACATCGCCGTCGTCGGGCAGCCCCAGACGCGCGCCGGCGGGTAGCCGATCTTGGCGTCCTCGGCCATGATGACCTGGTCGGAGCACAGCGCGATATCGCTGCCGCCGGCCACCGCGAACCCATGCACCTTACAGATGACGGGGACGTGCGAGCGCCACAGGCTCATAAAGTGGCGCGTATTCGCCGACATCAATTCGTAGTCGACCATCGGGTCCCACGGCATCTCCTGGCTGCCGGGGACGGGGCGGGGCGCCTCGGCGAAGATCTCGAGGTCGTAGCCGCTGCAGAACGCGCGGCCGGCTCCCGATAGCACGATCACGCGCACGTCGCGGTCCTTGTTGGCCGCCCGAACCGCGCGCTCGATCTCGGCGGGCATCGCCTCGTCGATCGCATTGAGGTTGTCGGGGCGATTCAGTGTGATGCGCGCGATGCGCCCGTCGACGTCGAGACGTACGGGCTTGTCGGTGGTGTCGGGCATGGTTCGGCCTCGGTGGCGTGGGTGTGTTTTGAGGGAGGATAATTGGGGAAGCGGGCGTCGTACAGGAACCACACGCTTGGCCCCTGCCGCCTCACGGCGGCTTCCCCACGGCTGCGCCGCAGGGAGATGATCCGGCGGCGACCAACCGCATACGCTTTCCAGCAGCGTGTCGACCCCGGAAAGCGAATGCGGTCGGAAACACCAGCCGGGAGAGCGAATGCGGTCGGAAACACCAGCCCGGAAAGCGAATGCGGTTGGAAACACCAGATCGTTCCCCCGCTCGCGGGGGATACCGGCCGCCCTGCGGCCGGAGGGGGCCATGGCGCCGCAAACCCAAAGCCCCGCGCCGGAGGGGGCCTGGCCTCGCAAACCCAAAACCCCACGCTTGCGCCCTGCGCCCGCCTGTGCCATCGACTAGGGAGCAAGACCGGGAATTTCGGGCGCACGTCAGGCCTTTAGCGCACGACGGCGAGGGCCGTGCCCATCTATACAATGGTTGTAGGACGCTCAGAATCATGGACCGCATTTATCTAGATTGGAACGCGACGGCGCCCACGCTCGACGTGGTGCGCGAGGCGATGATCGAGGCGCTCGAGCGCGTGCCGGGCAACGCCTCCAGCGTGCATCAGGAAGGGCAGCGGGCGCGCACGGTCATCGAGACCACCCGTCGCGCGGTGGCTCGCGCCGTGAACTCACCGGCGCAAGCCGTCGTCTTTACCGGCGGCGCGACCGAGTCGAATAACCAGGTACTGCGCAACCACGTCGCGGCCGTCGACGACCCGCACCTGATCTGCACGGCCGTCGAGCACCCGTCGGTCCTCGAGGTCGTCGATGCGCTGGCCGAGGAGGGCGTCAAAACCGAGGTTTGGCCCGTGGACAAGGCCGGCCGACTCGACCTCGACTGGCTGCGCGAGCGCCTCGAAGACGGCGCGACGATGGTCAGCGTGATGTGGGCCAACAACGAGATCGGCAACGTCTATCCCATCGCCGAGATCGCCGAGCTCGTCCACGAATACGACGCGCTGCTCCACGTCGACGGCACGCAGGCGCTCGGCCGCATCCCGGTAGACTTCACCGAGGCCGACGTCGACTATATGACCCTGTCGTTCCACAAGATGGGTGGCCCGAAGGGCATCGGCGCCATCGTGCTCAAGGAAGGCATCAAGGTCGGTTCGATTCTGGCTGGCGGCCATCAGGAGCGCGGTAGACGCCCGGGCACCGAGAACGTCCCGGCCGCAGCGGGCCTCGAGGCCGCAATCCGGCTACTGGAGAAGGACGGACCGGAGTGGCACGAGGAGCTAAAGGCCCGACGAGCACACTTCCTCGAAAAATTGCGCGAGGAAGTGCCGGAGCTCGAACTCCGCGGCGACTCCGAGAATATGCTCCCCAATACGCTCAACGTCGCGTTCCCGAGCGTGGACGGCGAGGACTTGTTGCTCGCGCTGGATCTGGAGGGTGTGTCGGCATCGAGCGGTTCGGCGTGCACCGCCGGGTCGTTGGAGCCCAGCCACGTCGTGCTGGCGATGGGCTACGAGCACGACGACGCGCGACGCTCGGTGCGATTTAGCTTCGGCCCGACGACCACGCACGAGGAGTTGGACCGGGCTGCCGAGACGATCGGGAGTGTCGCCAGGCGGCTGTCTGCGCTGGACTTTTGATGCGCGTCGATGGCGTGCGGTCGAGATGACCGCACGACATATCGACGTTTCACTGTTTACGAACGGCCGCGGGATCGCTAGTGTCTGCCGCTGCATTCGCGCGAAAATGCGCGCCAAGGTTTTGTAGAACAACGAGTTTTAGCCATGTCGGCCACACAGAAAATCACAGACGAGACCACCGCCGCCACGCCGGCTTCCTGCCGCGTGGATCTGCCGCCCTTGCTCGAGGACGACGACGAGATCCGCGGCGCGGTCAAAAACCGCGTGGTGGTGGCGATGAGCGGCGGGGTCGACAGTTCCGTCGCCGCGGCATTGCTCGCCGAGGCCGGCCACGACGCCGTCGGTATTTCGATGCGGCTCTACTCGACGCCGCAGGAGAATTACTCCAAGAGCTGCTGCTCGCCCGACGACCTCTTCGACGCGCGAACGGTCGCGAGCTCCCTGGATATCCCGTTTTACGTGGCGAACTACCAGGAGGTTTTCCGTGAGCGGGTCATCAACTACTTCATCGACGAATACCGTCGTGGGCGCACGCCGAACCCGTGTGTGGCGTGCAATAACCACCTGAAGTTCGACATTTTGCTCAAGCGCTCGCTCGCGCTGGGGTCGACATTTCTGGCGACCGGCCACTACGCGCGCATCGATCGAAGTGGTGAGCGTCCGGTGCTTCGAAAAGGCGTCGACGAGACGAAAGACCAGTCGTATTTCCTCTTCGGCATCCCGCGCGAAGCGCTCGACCGGATCATTTTCCCGCTCGGCGGGCTCGAAAAAGACGAAGTCCGCGCCGAGGCGAATCGGCTCGAGCTCGAGACGGCGAATAAGCCCGACAGCCACGAGATCTGCTTTGTCGGAGGCGGCGACTACAAAGAATTCGTCGCCGAGAAGCTCGCCGAAGAAGAACAGACGCCCGGCGTCCTCGAGCACGTCGACGGTACTGTGCTGGGCGAGCACGACGGCATCCATAACTTCACGATCGGGCAGCGACGCGGGCTGGGTATCAGCTACCACGAGCCGTTGTACGTGCAGGCGATTCGCCCGGACGATGGCAAAGTCGTCGTCGGCCCGAGCCACGACGTGTCGGCGCGCGGCCTGGTCGCCGAGCGCTGCAATTGGCTGTCGTTCGAGCGGCCGGTCGGCCCGATGGAGTGCACGGTCAAGATTCGGTATCGCAGCGAAGCCGTACCGGCACTTGTCACCGTTGGCGCGGACGCCGAGACGGCATTCGTCGAGTTCGAAGAGCCGCAGCGTGCGGTCACGCCCGGACAGGCCGCGGTGTTTTACCGCGGCGACGAGGTGCTCGGAGGTGGCTGGATCGAGGAGGCGCGTAAATGAGCTCGGCTCAGGACATATCAGCGTCGGACGAGCCGTCACTGGCGGAGCTCGAGTCGCAGCTCGGATACACGTTTGACGACCGCAAGTTGCTGGTGCGCGCGCTGACCCATCGCTCGTTCGCGAACGAGGTCGTCGACGACGTCATAGACAACCAGCGACTGGAGTTCCTCGGCGATGCCGTGCTCGGGTTGGCGATTGCAGCCGAGTTGTTTCACCGGGATGCCGAGGTCGATGAAGGCGCGCTGTCGGCCCGACAGAGTCAGCTCGTATGTGAGCCGGCGCTGGCCCGGGTTGCGCGACGTCTGAATCTGGGTGATTACCTTCGGCTGGGTCGTGGCGAGTCGCTCTCGGGCGGCCGCCGAAAGAGTAGCCTCCTCGCCGATGCGTACGAGGCTGTACTTGCGGCCGTCTACCTCGACGGTGGGCCCGATGCGGTCAGCAGCGTGATCGCGAAGGTCCACGCCGACGCGTTGAGTGGCGCGAGCCAGACATCGGCGCCAAGTGACTATAAGAGCCGGCTGCAGACGTACGTGCAACGGGAGAAGAATATCCAACCCCGATATGAAATCATTGGGGAGTCGGGCCCGGCTCATGATATGGTATTCCAAGCGCGGGTGAGCGTCGGAGAGGAGCCTCTCGGAGTCGGAGAGGGCGGATCGAAGAAGAGCGCTGAACAGGAAGCTGCCCGCAAGGCTCTCGAGAGCCTGGGCATTCGCGACGAATAGAGCGTCGCAATCGTGATCGCGGGGCGCACAGCCGCCGCGGTCCAGAGGAGATATTATGCTAGGTGGTATCGGTACATTCGAACTCGTCCTGATTCTGCTCATTATCTTGATGGTCTTTGGCGCCGGCAAGCTGCCTCAGGTCATGAAGATGTTGGGTTCGGGCGTGCGTAGCTTCAAATCATCGATGAGCGGTGAGGACGAAGAGGAAAAGGATCCGGATCTGCTCGAGGATACGAAGACCCGCGAGGAGCCGATGGCCGAGCGCGAGCGTCAGGCCGACAGCGTCCAGTAAGCCTTTTTCTTCGCGCATATCCCGCCGTATTGCGAGCCTGCTCGATTCGAGCAGGCTCTCGGTGCTTCACGTTTTTGGCCTCCCAATAAGAATAGCTATGAGCATCCGGAGCATGACCGGCTACAGTCACGCGTCTGCGCAGGCTGATGGCTGGTCGATTCACGTCCAGTGCAAATCGGTCAACCATCGTTCATTGGACACACGGCTGCACGTGCCGCGCGAGTGTGCCTGGTTGGAGCAGGAAGCCACGAGCATCATCCGCACTCAGATGCACCGCGGGCGGGTCGAGCTTCGCGTCGACCTGGGCTTCGATGCGACGAGCGACGACGTCGACGTCAACTATATCGACGCTGACCGATTCACCGCGCTGTGCTCGGAGCTCCGTGACCTCGCCCAGATCAGCGCGACGGGGCCGGTGACGCTGGGTGACGTCCTTCAATTCAGGCACATCTTCGAGAACAAGACGGTCGCCGAGATCGAAGAGGGACACGGCGAGCTCATCGAGGCCGTGCGGGAGGCCGTCGACAAGCTGATCGACAGCCGCGAGGATGAAGGCCAGGGCATCGCCGATGACCTGAACGGGCACCTGGACTTCCTCGAGGGGCGGCTCAGCGAGTTGTCAGAGCTGTTGCCGAAAGAACTCGCGCACTACCGTGGCCGCCTCCGTGAACGCGTCACCGAGGCGGTCGAGGACTTCGGTGCTGGAGACATCGAAGATGAGCGCCTGGCCCAGGAGTTGGCCTATTATGCCGACAAGGCCGACATCTCCGAAGAAGTCCAGCGTGCCGAGTCGCATGTGGCGACTCTGCGCGAGATCCTGGCGGGCAACCGCGACGAGGAGGCGGTGGGAAAGACCATCGACTTCTACCTGCAGGAGCTGATTCGAGAGACCAACACGATGGGCTCGAAGAGCAACTCGTCGACAGGCACCGACCTGGTCATCGACATGAAGTCGACCGTCGAGAAGATGCGAGAGCAAGCCGCGAATATCGAGTAGTCACTGCGATCGGCGCAATCTGGCGCCAACCTGAAGAGATACCATGCAAAACGGAGTATTGCTGATCGTTTGTGGCCCTTCCGGTGTCGGAAAGACGAGCCTCACGAAGAAGCTGCTGGACGACAATCCACGCCTCGTGCCCAGCGTCAGCTATACGACGCGGGCGCCTCGCGACGGCGAGGAAGACGGCGTCGACTATCATTTTGTCGAGGACGCGACGTTCGAGGCGAAGCGAGATGCCGGCGCATTCGCGGAGTGGGCAGAAGTGCACGGCAATTACTACGGGACGCCGAAGTCAGCCATCACGGAGGCATGGGCCGAGGACAACGACGTGATCTTCGACATCGACTATCAGGGTGCGCGCCAGCTCAAGGATGCGTTCCCCGGCGCGGTTGGTGTCCTGGTGATTCCGCCGAGCATGGACGAGCTCGAGGCGCGCCTGCGCGGCCGAGAGACGGACACGGAAGCGGTGATCCAGCGTCGGCTGAGCGCGGCGCGCGAAGAGCTGGCACGGTACGAATTATTCGACTACATCGTCGAAAATGACGACTTCGATGAAGCGTTCCGACAGCTCGATACGGTGTATGAAGCCGCGCGGCTCGCGATGCCATTGCAGCGCACACTCCTTGCGGACCTGCTTACCTGACGTGGCGGCGGTGTTACTCATCTGACTCGTTTGCCGAGCGCCGCCTCGAGCGCGCCTCGCGCAGCGAGTCGAACTCCGCGAGCTGCTCTTCTTTGCTCTTTGCGAGATCCTGAATCTCGAGCTTCTTCTTCTGTTGCTCCTGCCGGAGCGTCTCCATCTCCAACTCGAGTTCCTCGAGGGCGAGTTCGGCCTCTTTTTTGGCCAGGTCGTACTCGCGCGCTTTCGATTTGGCCTCGCGCTCTTCCTTCAGCTCTTTCTCCCACCTGAGCGTGCCCATCAAGACCTCGCCCTCGCCCGAATAGACGTCCGCGATGCTGATGCCATCGTCGTTCAGGAGCAGCTCTCGCACCTGATTGGAGTGAGACATCCCTCGCGACTTGATGATCGACAGGGCGCGGTTTCGCTCGCCGCCCTGGTTCAAATAGGAGAGGTGAATCCAGGTGTCGGCGATGGTGGAAAGGCCGATGGGAGTCGTTTCGGTGTCGGGTTCGTTGGTGCCGAGGAGCGTCGTGCTCAGGATGGTGATGCCGCGACTCTTGGCGAAGTCGATGAGCCGCGTGGATGCGTTTTCCGCGGCGTGCTTGTCTTCGAAATACGAGAAGACCGACACGGGGTCGATGATCAGGGCTTCGGCGCCGTGGTTTCGGGCGCGCTCGACGATGCCCGAGATATGGGACTCGGGGCTGGTGCCACGCGTGCGAAGCGAGACCATCTCGAGGGTCCCCGCATCGACAAACGGCGAGATGTCGATCCCGATGGACTGGAGGTTCCGGGCGATCTGGTCGGCGTCCTCGTCGAAGCTCACGAGCAGCGTTTGCTCGCCGCGTTCGCACGCGCTGGCCGCGAACGCGCCGGCGAGGGTGGTCTTAGCCGTGCCCGGCGCACCCGAGATGAGGATGGAGCTGCCGCGGAAATAGCCCCCGTTGAACATCTTGTCGAGCCGATCGACACCGGTCGAGACGCGCTCGCTCGAGACCTGGTGGTCGATCGCGAAGGTGGTGCCGGTCGAAACGGAGATGCCCGAGTCGGTGATGGCGAACGCGAATCGATTCGCCGAGTGATCGGTGCCGCGGTATTTGCTGACGCGGATTCCTCGCACGGCGGTGGGGCCGACGAGCCGATGGTCGAGCGAGACGACGCAGTCGGCCATGAACTGGAGTAGGTTGTAGTCCGGATCGCGATCGTCACCGGTGCTCTTTGCGGTGATGAGGCCGGTGATGCCCATGTCGAGCATCCAGTTGCGAATGCGAAAGACCTCGCGGCGGATGGTCATCTTGTCCGGGAGGAACCTCAATAGGATGTCGAGTCCATCGAGCACCACGCAGTCGGCGCCCGTGCGCTCGATGATGCCCTCGAGCATCTCGAGGAGGCCCTCGAGGTCGAAATCTGCGTCGTCGAGGAGGGATTCGCGAAGCTCGGCATCCACGAATGTGATGCCCTGTGGGCTCTCGAAGTCGCCGGGCCACGCAAAGCCCGCGGCGTTCTCTTTGATCTGGACCGAGTTCTCCTCGAAGGCGACGAAGATGCCCGCTTCTTCTCGGTCGATGGCGCCATTGACGAGGCATTGCAGTCCGAGGACCGTCTTGCCGGCGCCCGCGCCGCCGGTGATGACGGTGACACGACGGCGGGGAAGCCCGCCGTTCGTGAGTTCATCGAGCCCGGCGATGCCCGTTGGGGCTTTCGAGAGGCTGGGCTGGGGGTCGATACGTTTGTTCATATTATGATGAAGGAGCAGGCAAAATGGAATTCGGCGGGTCGCCGCGACCGCCGAAATATATTGAAGAACGATCATTTTGGCAACGCGGTGATGTGCTGCACCCAGGATGGGCGCAGCACACCTCAACGCGAGCGACTATTCGAGCGTCCTGTCCGTGGGCCACAGTGTTGTTGCTGAGTCGCCGCGCCTCCGTTACTCTAAATTCCGGCAGTCTCTCTTGAAATCGCAACTCGGCGACGTGCCTTGACTTTACGCGATGAGCACCGGATTGCCCAATAGTGACCCGGTGAAAAGAGTTCGACGGCCGTGTTGTATTTCCCGGCAACACCTCGTGATTAGCTTTGAGTTGGAGCGAGGTGCGCTTGACGAGGTGTAGAGCGAATGAGCGAGTTGGCAGAGCGAAGGGCATTCGAAGAATCAGGTGAGTTCATACAGCTGGAGAACCGCCTGTCGACGGTTGTCCAAAAAATCCGAGCGTATCATCCCGACCCGGATATCGACATGCTACGGGATGCGTTCAGCTACGCGGCGCAGATGCACGAGGGGCAGACCCGCAAGTCGGGCGAGCCCTATATGTCGCATCCGCTCGAGGTGATGGACGTGATCGGGGATCTGCGTCTGGATGTGGCCAGCCTCGTAGCCGGGTTGCTGCACGACACGGTCGAAGATACGGACACGACGGTCGAAGACCTGCGCGACCGCTACGGTGATGATGTGGCCTTTCTAGTCGACGGGGTCACCAAGCTCTCGAAATTCCAGTTTAATACGCGCGAAGAGCATCAGGCGGAGAATATCCGCAAGATGATCATCGCGATGTCCAAAGACCTGCGGGTCATCTTGTTGAAGCTGGCCGATCGGCTCCACAACATGCGCACGCTCAAGTATATGCCGCGCAGCAAGCAGGAGCGCATCGCGCAGGAGACGATGGACATCTATGCGCCGCTGGCACACCGCCTCGGTATCCACTGGATGAAGACCGAGCTCGAGGACCTGTCTTTTCGCTATCTCTACCCGGAGCAGTATTACGACATCGCCGAGAAGGTCGCCTCGAAGAAGCGCGAGCGCGAGAACTTCATCCGGGAGGTCATCAAGATCCTGGACGAGTTGTTGCTCGAGCACGGCATCGAGGCGGAGATCTACGGGCGGCCCAAGCACTTCTGGAGCATCTACCGGAAGATGCGCAATCAACAGATCGAGTTCGACCAGGTCTACGACGTACTGGGGTTTCGGACGATCGTGCCCGAGAAGCCTCATTGCTACGAGGCTCTGGGGCTGGTCCACAACCTCTGGAAGCCGATCCCCGGCCGGTTCAAGGACTATATCGCGATCCCGAAGCCCAACGGGTATCAGTCGCTGCACACGTCGGTCATCGGTCCGTATCAGGAGCGCATCGAGATCCAGATTCGGACCCACGACATGCATAAGATCGCCGAGGAGGGTATCGCCGCTCACTGGCTGTACAAAGAGGGCAAGGCGGTACCGGACAAGGACGACCGAAAGTTTGCGTGGCTGCATCGCCTGATGGAGGAGCACCAGGATCTCGAGGACCCGCGTGAGTTCCTCGAGTCCGTCAAGATCGACCTGTTCCACGACGAGGTCTACGTCTTCACGCCCGAGGGCGACGTGATGGAGTTTCCCAGCGGGGCGACCTGCGTGGACTTCGCATTCGCGATCCACACCGAGGTCGGCCACCACTGTGCTGGCGCGAAGGTCAACGGCCAGATCGTGCCGCTTCGCCACGAGCTCAGCAACGGCGACGTGGTCGAGATTCTGACGAATAAGAACCAGAAGCCGAACAAGGACTGGCTCGACTTCGTCAAGACGGGCCGAGCGCGCACCAAGATCCGCAAGTCGGTCCGCGAGGAGCAGCGGGAGCGGAGTCGCGAGCTGGGGCGAGAGCTGCTGGATAAGGAGCTCAAGAAATACAACACGAATATTCGTGCTGCCGAGCGCAAGGGCCTGCTCGCCGACGCCGCCGAGGCCAGCCGCTTCACCTCCATCGAGGAGATGCTCGCCGATATCGGTTACGGCAAGAGCCAGCCGGAGCACGTCGCCGAGAAGATGTTCCCGGAGGAGTCCAAGGGCGACGAAAAGGCCGAAAAAGAGAAGAGAGAGTCGAAGCTCGGAAAGCTGTGGAACAAGATCACCAAGCGCGACGAGTCGAAGTCGCGCGGCGTAGTGCTCGACGGTATCGACGACATCATGGTCAGCTACGCCAAGTGCTGCAACCCGGTCCCCGGCGACGATATCATCGGTTTTGTCACGCGCGGCCGAGGACTATCGGTCCACCAGCGAGGCTGCCCGCGCATTAAGCATCTGGAGAAGGCTCGCCAGATCGACGTGCGTTGGGATGATGACGCCGCCAGCGACGACTCGATGGCGCAGCGGCCGGTCAAGATACGGGTTTACTCCGCGGACAAGCCAGGCCTGCTGGCGAATATGAGCCAATCGTTCTCGGCGGCTGGTGTCAATATCAAGCAGGCGAATTGCCTGACGACCGAGGACCAGCGGGCGGTCAACACATTCGATGTGCTCGTGAGCAATGCCGAGCAGCTCAAGCGCGCGATGCGCAACATCGAGAAGATCAAGGGTGTGTATCGCGTCGAGCGCGTCCAGGCTTAACCGCTCGTCTCCAACTAGCACCGCCACCAGGGAAGGTACGCGAGTGTTCTCTCATCGCATCGATCAATTCGTCGACTATCTGCGCGTCGAGCGTGGAGCCAGCGACCAGACGCTGCGGGCGTACACCTCCGATCTTCACCAGTTGCAAGACTACCTGGAAGACGAGCACGACCTGGCGGAGGTAGATCCGTCCGAGCTCACCCTCCATCACCTCCGAGGGTTCGTCGCATCGCGCTTCGAGGAGAACTCGTCGAGCTCGATCTCGCGGAAGATATCGACGCTGCGCTCTTTCTGGAACTTCCTGACGCGAAAGAAGCTCGCCGAGGACAACCCCGCGGCGCTCGTGTCGGCTCCGAAGGTCTCGCGGCCGCTCACCAATTACTTCAATGTCGACGAGGTCTTTCACCTGTTGGACCGTCATGCCCCCGACAATGCGCTCGGGGTGCGCGACATGGCCATCTGGGAGATGGGCTACGGTTGTGGCTTGCGCGCCTCCGAGTTGGTCGGGCTCAACCTCGACGATATCGACAGGGAGGAGGGCTGGCTCCAGGTGCGCGGAAAAGGTGACAAGGAGCGCCGCGTTCCGCTGGGACGCAAGGCCGACCGCGCGCTGGAGCGCTACCTGCATCGTCGCCTGGAGTTGGTGTCGGAGCAAACCAAGGACAAGGCCCTTTTCTTGAACTATCAGGGAGGGCGGCTCAGCAGCCGAAGCCTGCGACGACTCTTCAAGGAACACCTGACGCGGGCTGGGCTCGACACCTCGATCACCCCACACGGGCTGCGACATTCCTACGCGACTCATCTGCTCGATTCTGGCGCTGATCTGCGTGGCATTCAGGAGCTGTTGGGCCACTCGAACCTGTCTACGACCCAGCGCTACACCCACGTCTCGATCGACCGACTCACCGAGGCGTACGATTCGGCGCACCCGTTCGCGAGGCGCGATGGCTCGGGTGGCGACGACGAGTAAGCGAGCTGCCTTCATTGACAACGAGGGGTGCCCGCTTATTAGTTTGCGTGCGCCGGACGGAAATAGCTGGTTCGTCGGCTGCGCGGATGTGCGTAGTTTCGACCGGACGACGCAGGTCGACCAGGAAACTCACTCGGAGCAGTAGATGTTCGATGCGACGACAATATTGAGCGTGCGGAGGGAAGACTCCGTGGTGGTGGCCGGGGACGGTCAGGTGACGATGGGCGAAAAGGTCATCATGAAGCACTCGGCCAGGAAGGTCCGGACGCTCCATGACGGGACGGTGCTCTGCGGCTTTGCAGGCTCGACGGCCGATGCCATGACGCTGTACGAGAAGCTCGAAGAGAAGCTCAAGAAGTACAGCGGGAACCTGACGCGGGCCGCCGTCGAGCTGGCTAAGGACTGGCGGACCGACAAGATGCTGCGGCGCCTGGAGGCGCTGCTCATCGCTGCGGACGCCGAGAAGACGCTGCTCATCAGCGGGAACGGCGATGTCATCGAGCCCGAGGAGGGCGTCGCAGCCATCGGAAGCGGTGGGAGCTACGCGCTCTCCGCAGCCCGCGCGCTGGTGCGTCATACCGATATGTCCGCCCGTGATATCGCCGAGGCCGCCATGGGAGTGGCCGGCGAGATCTGCGTGTTTACGAACGACGAGCTATCGATCGAAGAATTGCCGACGAGCCGGTGAATCCACCGCTCGTCGCCGTCCAAACCCGGAAGTCTTATGGAGTTCGATACCGAGCAAGACCTGACCCCTCGCGAAATCGTCGGAAAGCTCGACCGGTATATCATCGGGCAGAACGACGCGAAGCGAGCCGTGGCGATCGCGCTGCGGAATCGCTGGCGGCGTCGACAAGTCGGCGACGAGTTGCGCGACGAGATCATGCCCAAGAATATCATCATGATCGGACCGACGGGTGTCGGGAAGACCGAGATCGCCAGGCGCCTGGCGCGGCTCGCGCGAGCGCCATTCTTGAAGGTCGAGGCGTCGAAGTTCACCGAGGTCGGGTATGTCGGTCGGGACGTGGAGAGCATGGTCCGCGACCTGCTGGAGCTGGGCATCGATTTGGTCAAGTCCGAAGCCGAGGACAAGGTCGAGGAGCGGGCGAAAGAAGCTGCTGAAGAGCGCATTATCGACAAGCTGCAGGGGCGCATCTCGAGCCGCCCGCCGCTCGACAAGAGCGATGAGGAGCGCAAGACGTTTATCGCCGGGGTCGACGGCGTGGTGCAGTCCGACGATGGACCCCGCGACGAGCGGGACCTCCTGCGTGAGCGGCTGCGCGCCGGTGAGCTCGACGACGAGTACGTCGAGATCGAGGTCAGCGAGCAGCACAACCCGATGATGGATGCGTTCTCGAATCAGCCCGGCATGGAGGATATGGACCTCGGGAACGTCCTGGGCAATATCTTCCCGAATCGACGCAAGAAAAAGCGCGTCAAAGTCAGTGATGCGATGCGACTGCTCACAAAGGAAGAGTCGTCGCGGCTGATCGACATGGACCAGATCACGCAGGAGGCCCTCCGGCGCACCCAGGAGGGCGGGATCATCTTCCTCGACGAGCTCGACAAGATCGCCGGCCGCGAATCCAAGCACGGCATGGACGTCTCGCGTGAGGGTGTACAGCGTGACCTGCTGCCCATCGTGGAGGGATCGTCGGTCACGACCAAACACGGCGTGGTGAAGACCGACCACATCTTGTTTATCGCCGCCGGTGCGTTCCACGTCTCGAAGCCCAGTGACCTCATTCCGGAGTTGCAGGGGCGATTCCCGATTCGGGTCGAGCTCAGCAGCCTGTCGCAGCACGACTTCCAGCGCATTCTCACCGAGCCCAGAAATAGCCTGACGCGCCAGTACGAGGAGTTGCTCAAGCCCGAGGGCATGAACGTGCGCTTCGAAGAAGACTCGATCGAGACCATCGCCGAGATGGCCACACGCGTGAACGAGTCTCTGGAGAATATCGGCGCGCGGCGCCTCCACACGATTATGGAGCGCGTCTTCGACGAGCTGTCCTTCGACGCACCCGAGCGCGACGACGGCGAATTCGTCATCACCTCAGACTACGTCCGACAGAGGCTGGACGGCATACTGGAAGATGAGGATTTGAGCCGCTACATTCTGTGAGACTGCTTCAAGACGACTGTTGATGTTCGAGGCGCCGCTCAGACGAGCGGCGTTTCTCTCTGAATCGAGCCAAAAAATGGAACTCAGTACCGAAGAATTGCTCGCCATCGGTGAGCGTCACAACTCGACCTCCTATCGTCCGGCGCCGATCGTATTCGACCACGGCGAAGGCGTGCACCTCTACGATCGCGATGGAGAGGAGTACCTGGATTTTGTCGCGGGGATCGCCGTGAACTGCCTGGGCTACAATCATCCCGATCTGGTCGCGGCACTGCAGGACCAGGCCGGCCGACTGCTCCATGTCTCGAATATGTACTACACGGCCGAGCAGATCGAGTTGATGCATCGGCTCACCGAGGCGTCGTTCGCCGACCGCATCTTCATCTGCAACTCGGGCGCCGAGGCCAACGAGGCGGCGATGAAGCTGGCGCGTCGCTACCAGAAGGTCGTGGCGGACCGACCCGAGAAGACCGATATCGTCACGATGAAGAAGTCGTTCCACGGCCGAACGATGGGGGCGATCACGGCGACCGGTCAGCCGAAGTACCACGAGGGATTCGAGCCGATGTTGCCGGGATTTCACTACGCCGAGTTCAACGATCTGGACGCGGCCCGGGCGCTGATCGGAGACGACACAGCCGCGGTCCTGGTCGAGCCGATCCAGGGCGAGGGCGGGGTCCGACCGGCCGAACAGTCCTTTCTCGAGGGGCTCAGAGAGGCGTGCAACGAAGCCGGGGCGCTGCTGATCTTCGATGAGGTCCAGACCGGGATCGGCCGCACTGGGACGCTCTTCGCCTACGAGGGCTACGGGGTGCAGCCGGACATCATCTCGCTCGCCAAAGCGCTGGGCGGCGGAACGCCCATCGGGGCGATGATGTCCACGGACGAGATTTTCCAGGGATGGCAGCCGGGCAGCCACGCGACCACCTACGGGGGCAACCCCCTCGTGTGCCGCGCGGCCGCGACCGTCCTGGATGTCATCGAGCGCGAGTCGCTGTGTGAAAACGCCCGAGACCGAGGGCGCCAGTTGCGAGAGGGACTCTCGGAGATCGCCGCGGACTACCCCGACGTGGTCCGCGAGGTGCGCGGCAGGGGCCTGATGGTCGGCATGGACTGTGGCGAGCACGCCGGGGACATCCGCAGCCACTGCACGGAGCACAAGCTCCTCATCAATACCGCCGGCGGCCACACCCTTCGATTCGTGCCGCCGCTGGTGATCTCGGAGGCGGATGTCGAGGAGGCACTTCGACGCGTGCGGCGCGCCTTCGAGAGCTGGGACGCGCAGCGCGAGGGGTGATGTCCGCGCTCAAATCGAGCGTATCGAGGTCGCTTCTTTGCGCACAACGGCATTTTCCCTTTTTTACTGTCGTTCCTGTCGCTGATGCGTATAATGTCGGGCGAGAAGTATTCCGAGAGTCAGGCGCTAGGCTTTTGATGTCAGGCCCCTGTTTTCGACGCACGGGTCGAAGCTCAGAGCTGAGGTCGAGACTCCCAATTGAGGCTCCAGAAGGACGACAGCCGTTGTTCGACGATACTATTGCGCCCAAACCCAGGCCAGACGTAGATTTTGGTTCGCTGTCGGCACAGCCGACCCCGGAGCAGTATTTCTTGCTCTCCAGAATCAACGGCGAGCTCACGATCGCCGAGCTCTGCCGAATAAGCGGGCAGCCCCGGCAGCAAACGCTCCAAGCGCTCGCGCAGCTGGTCGAGTACGGCCTCATCGAGATCCCGGGAGATGATGGCGAGGAGGACGCATCGGCGTCGTCTTCCGCTGAAGTCGCCGAGACGACATCGGAGGCATCGGCTTCATCCGACAGTACGAGCGAGTCCGAGTCCTCGGATTCGTCCGGTTCTAAAGGTGAGGCGAAGTCGTCCGGTGCGAAAGGTGAGGCGAAGCCGTCCGGTGCGAAAGGTGAGGCGAAGCCGCCGGGGAAAGCAGAGAAGAAACAGAAGCGGCGGGAGGTCACGCCTAATTTCCCCGTGCCGCCGTCGGAGCTCGAGTTCGACCCGGAGTTGATGTCACTCGACATCCCCTTAGATGACGAGCAACGGCGTCAGGCCCTGTGTCTGTACGAACAACTCGACCAGATGAACTTCTACGATCTCTTCGGCGTCGAGCCGGATGCGTCGCGGCGAGATATCAAGAAGGCTTACTTTCGTTTGTCAAAGCGGTATCATCCGGACAAGTTCTTTCGTAAAGAGCTGCACGACTTTGGGCCGATGCTGGAGCGTGTGTTTCAGGAAATCACGAAGGCATACCGGATCCTCTCGAATCGGGACAAACGCCAGGAGTACGACGAGACCCTCGCGCGCTCGGAGGCGTCGAGTCCTCCAGAAGCGAGTCCCGCCGGAGCGTCTTCACTGGCCGAAAATACCAGCCGGGCGTTTCAGGACGAGGAGAACGAGCAGAAGAAGCACAAGCGAAACAAGAAGGATGCAGCTGCGCTACTACTTGTTCGGCGCGCCGAAAAGTTGGTCGAGCGGGAAGAATATGGCCGCGCAGCCGGTGAGTACCGAAAGGCGCTCGCGCTCAAGCGCGAGCCCGAGATGGCCATCGAAGTCGCGAGGATGCTCGTTACAGAGGGCGGGCATCTCGAAGAGGCCATCTCATTTGCTCGCGCTGCACTGAAGCTCGACCCACGACATATCGAGGCGCGCGTCTTACTGAGCGAGTTATATGTCAAAGTCGGGCGCGCTGAAGATGCAGTTCGCCACCTGGAGAAGGCCGCGCGCCTGGCCCCAGCGAATCAAGAAATCGAAGACAAACTCGAAGCATTGAAGTCCGAGCAGGGCTGATCTCGGCGACGGAAACGGAGACGATCTTCGCCGAAGGAACCGCCAGCGAGCGTGGACGCAAGGAGTTATCATGGAACGAGTCATCGGGATTGACCTTGGCACGACGAATTCGTGTGTCGCCGTCGTCGAGGCGGGGACGCCGAAGGTGATCTCCAATAAAGGGGGATACAAGACCACGCCGAGTATCGTCGCAATTACCGAGTCTGGCCGGCGCCTGGTCGGTCAGATGGCCAAGCGTCAGGCGATCACGAATAGCCGGCACACGGTCTACGCATCCAAGCGGCTCATCGGGCGAAAGTGGGGGTCCACCGAGGTTCGCCACTGCATGGAGACGTGCCCCTACGAGATCGTCGAAGGGCCGCACGAGGATGTGCGCATCACGTTGCGCGACAAGGAGTACAGTCTCCCGGAGATCTCGAGCATGATCCTCCAGGAGATGAAGCTCGTGGCCGAAGAGTACCTCGGTGAAGGGCCCGAACAGGCAGTCGTGACCGTGCCGGCTTATTTCAACGACTCGCAGCGACAGGCGACGAAGGACGCCGGGCGTATCGCCGGGCTCGACATCGTTCGCATCATCAACGAGCCAACCGCTGCGGCGCTCGCCTTTGGTTTCGGCAAAGAGGTCGAGACCACCGTGGCAATTTTTGACCTCGGTGGCGGAACGTTCGACATCTCGATTCTCGATATCACCGAGGGCGTATTCGACGTGCTCTCCACGGCCGGAGATACGTTCCTGGGCGGCGAAGACTTCGACGCACGAATCATCGAGTTCCTCGCGTATGACTTCGCTCGCGAGCACCGGGTCGACCTGCGAAAGGACGAGATGGCCTTGCAGCGACTGCGAGACGCGGCCGAAAAGGCCAAGATCGAGTTGTCGTCGATGCAGGAGACCGAGATCAGCCTGCCGTTTATCTTCACGCGAGACGACGGTGAAGCGCTGCACTTGCAGACGAACCTGACGCGCGAAAAGCTCGAGGATCTGTGCGAAGATCTGATTCAGCGCACGGTCAAGATCTGCGACGCCACACTCCAGGACGCCGGCCTCGAGATCGATGATATCGAGGACGTGATCCTGGTCGGTGGCATGACGCGCATGCCCAAGATCCAGTCCGCTGTCGCGGATTTCTTCGGGCGAGCCCCGGCCAAGAACGTGCACCCTGACGAAGCGGTCGCCATCGGGGCGGCCATCCAGGGGGCGGCGCTGTTCGACGATGAAGAAGACGTGCTGCTGCTGGACGTCACGCCCCACAGCCTCGGCATCATGGTCCACGGCGGAGGCTTCGAGAAGCTCATCGAGGCCAATTCGACCATCCCCACGAGTCACAGTCACATCTTCACGACGGTTCGTGACAGCCAGACGTCCGTCAAAATCGTGGTCCTCCAGGGAGAGAGCGAGCGCGCCGAGGAGAACGAGTTGCTCGGGGAGTTCGTCCTCACGGGACTTCGGGACGCGCCGGCAGGCGAGGTCGAGGTCGAGGTCCGATTCGAGATCAGCTCGGACGGCATCGTCAGCGTCTCCGCGACCGACCTCGACACCGGCAAGGAGCAGTCGATAACCGTCACTGCTTCTAGTAGCCTTACCGAGGACGAGATCGAGGCGATGATCGAGGAGAACGAAGACTACCTGATGGAGCTCAAGGAGGGGGAAGAGCTCGAAAAGCACCGCGCAAAGGTCCAAAAGACGATCCGTGACCTGGAGAAGATGGTCGATAGTGTCGATGGTTCCCGCTTCGACGGCGAGGATCTCGAGGTGGCGCGAGACGAGGCCAACGCGGCGGTCGACAAGGCGCGACGCGCGCTTGAGGACCAGGATATCGAAGAAATGATACGGTCTGGCGAGGCCGTCGAGCAGGCGCTCGAGACGTTTCGAGGCCTGGTTCGAGGCAATTAGCTATCCCGATTTCTCGTAGTACGGGTACTGGCAATTCATGACAGATTCGCACGAACAGGCTTACTTTCTCGAGCGCTTCGAGCTTGTGAAAGAGATGCTCCACGACGGGGACGTGGAGTCCGCCATGGCCAGCCTTGTCGACCTTCGTGAAAAGGGGTTCGTCAACAAGGAGCTGGATCAGCGCATCGATCTGCTCAGAGCCGAGCCGACCCGCGAAGAGGTCGACGAGACATCTGCATGGGTCACCAAGGTCATGCTCAGCATCCGCGGATACGGAGGTGATGTATTCGAGATGGTCGAGGAGCTCAGTCAGGCCGCCGTCGGACTCTCGGAGGCCGACTGGGTCAACGTCGAAGAGCAAGCAGCTGATGGAGATGGCGAAGCATCATCCCCGGCGAAGGAAGCCGGAGAAGACTTCGGGCTCGATGAACTCGATGAACTCGATGATGTCGAGTCGGTCGAGGAGATTGAGGGCTTCGGTGATCTCGACGAGTTCAGTGACCTCGACGAGTTCAGTGAGCTCGAAGAGTTCGGCGACTTCGATGATCTGGAGGGGCTAAGCGACCTCAGCGAATTCGAGGAGTTCAGTGACAGCTCCGCCGCCGAGCAATCCGAACCATCCCACGATGACGAAGACGAAGACGATGAGGATGCCGAGGGCGATCTCTCCGACTCGGCGTCGGGTGATTTCGAGTCGGACGCGTCTTCTGATCTGCAGCAGGACAGCGCCCCGTCGGTCGATTTTGCAATCCTCGACGAGAGCCCTTCCCAGGTGGTCGAGCAGCTTTCCCAGGAAGAAATTGAGGAGGCTGGACGCCGCTTTGCCCGTGGTAGCAACGAGGGGACAAGTGAGTCGTCGGAATCCGAGCAGTCGGATGCAGAGTCGTTGGAATTCGAGCTGTCCGAAGTATCAGAGGAAACGTCTGAGTCGGACGAGTTCGAACAGTCGGCGGCATCCGAGTCGGCCGAAAGTGAGGTGAGCTCGCCGGACTACGAGCTCTCGGAGATTTCAGACGAGGAGTCCGACGGGAGCGACGCGTTCGACCTGGAGTTTGGCCTCGATGACATCGATTTCGATCTGGACAGTGACTCGGATCGAGCCGCGCCCGACAGCGGTGCAGAAGAGCAGCACGGTGCATCTCGAGAGATCCTCCTGGAGGATGCAGTCGACGAAGATTCGGCCGCAGAGAGCACCGAAGAGCAGTCGGGTGGCCGGGAC
Source organism: Myxococcota bacterium (assembly GCA_051747295.1). Lineage (GTDB taxonomy): Bacteria > Myxococcota_A > Bradymonadia > Bradymonadales > Bradymonadaceae > JBNJFZ01. The sequence goes on along the minus strand of JBNJFZ010000054.1, from coordinate 12,229 downwards.
GAAGAGACTCAGAAGTCCGAGATTCCCGTTGGAGACCGCCAGACGCGCAAGCACGAGGTTCCGACGCGACCGGGCGATGAAGCGAGTATACCGGCCGGCGCCTCCCGCGACGCCGATGGGAACAAGACCAAGGTGGCTGGGCTCGATGAGCGAACCGCTAGCCGCCAGGGAGATGGCGCTGAGAGCAAGCCATCGGATTCGGTCGACCGAGGCGCAGAATTTCGTGAGACCCGCAAGCAGAAATCCGTCGATCCAGCTGCGGCAGCCATGGCCGCTGGCGAATCGTCGGATGAGGAGTCCGACGAACAAGAGCCGGTCGCCGGTGCAGCAGACGACGGTTTTCAGTTGTTCTCGGATTCGGAAGCCGAGGAGATGGGGATGTCGTATTCGTCCAGCGGCGAAGATGAAAGCGACTCCGACTCCGTCGACCCCTTCGACGACGACGAAGAACTCGACCCGTTCGAGAATGAGCTTGGCGAAAACCCGTTTTCGGATGACGACCTCTTTGGCAGCGAAGACGAAGAGGTCGGTCCAGATGCGTCCGGGTCGAGAAGCGGGGCGCGTCGAATGCCCGATTCCCCATCGGGCGAAGTACGATATCGAGGTGCGGCCCCAGCTCCGCCGGAGCATCGGCGCGGTTCTTCGTCATCTGGAGGCAGTAGTTCCGGGTCGGGTGATCCGCTCTTCGACGACCTGAGTGACGATCTCTCCGGAGCCTCGGGGTCGGAGAGTCCGTCGACGAAGAAGGAATTCAAGCGCGAGAAGACGCAGCGAAACGAGTCATTAGCCGACCTTGCATCGAGTATGCGCGAGGAAGACTCTGGCACTGGTGAGCTCGAGGACTCCTTCGATCTCGGGCTATCGAACCCGGAGGAGAAGAACGCGACGGCTGCTCCAGACGAAGATGAAGACGCCTTCGATCTGGGACTGTCGAATCCCGAGGAGAGAGCTCAGTCGTCGTCACCATCTGCACAGAGTGAGCCCGAGTTTGAAGGGGACGGCGTAGCTGGACCGGGTAGTATCGTCGAGGAGTCGAGCGAGGCCGAAGGTGACGACGGACTCGGAGACGATGCGAGCGAGACTTTTTTCGGGTCGCTCGCACCATTCCAGCGCGACGAATCGGAAGCGGAGGATAAGCCGGACACGCCGAGCCGTCATCGCAAGCGCGATACGTCTGGGAGCAAGCCGCGCATTCGCTTCGAGTCGACCCCATCACCGGCACCGAAAGGGGTCGAGAGAGAGCTCGAGCCAACTCCTACGAGTATGTCAGCTGTTTCGGCCGACGCGGATAGTAGTGCGGATGAGTCGCTCGATGAAGATGAGTTCTTCGACCTCGCTGAATCGTTGGTTCAGGAGAGCGAGGCAGCCCAGCAGGGAAGTCGACCGAAGTATCGAGGCGAACCGGTCGTCAGTGACTCCGAGGCGACGGACACGACGTCCGAAGGTGGCCCCGACTCTTCAAATCCGTTTGCTCACGAAGCACCGACCGGCGTCCAGGAGGCGCTGCGCGAATCAGAGTCCTCGTTTGTGCTCGAAGAGATCCGGGCAGAAGATGACGAATCAGACGCGATTGGCGTGCTCATCGAGGAAGTCGAGAGGCTGTTCGATAAAGGCAAGTTTGCCTCCGCACTGGATCTGGTCGAGTCGTTGAGCGAGCGCGCGCCGGAAAACGAGGATGTACATCGCTTAAAGGAGTTGGTGTCCGATGAGCTGGCGCGTGAATACCAAAAGCGACTCGGGTCGATGGACCAGACCCCGAATATGACGGTCGGGATGTCCGAGATCGCCGGGCTCGACCTGGATAGCCGGGCTGGCTTCTTGCTTAGCCAGATGGATGGAATGAGCTCACTGTCCGACCTCGTCGAACTGAGCAATATGTCGCGAGCCGAGACGCTCGCGGTGGTTATCGAGCTGCTCGAGCGCGACATCATCGAGCTCGACTGAGCCGACAGAGCCCCCGCGATTCCTCGCGGCGGTACTCATCAAGACAACAGAAACACCTCGGAGACGGCATTCGACTGGTCGGGGTCGACTTCGATCGACCGAGCGATGTCGACGTTACTGAACTGGGGATCTCCCAGGTCGATCACGGTCGGGTTGGAGCGGTTCAGGAGACGGACGACGGGGCGTGACGGGTCGCCGGCTGCGTCTGGCGTACGAATGACCACCGCCTGCTCGCCGGTCGTGAGCTCGACCGTGGTTCCAATCGGGTAGACTCCCAGGGTCGAGACCATCAGCTCGACGAGGGCGGGGTCGAAGATTTCTCCCGATCGCGACTCGATATATTGAATCGCGAGGTCGGGGCGGCGCGACTTGTAGCCCTGGAGGCCCTGAATAAGCAGGTCGTACGTACGAGCGAGGTCGACGATGCGGGTGACCAAATGCAGCTTGCGCGCCGAACGGTAGAAGGGGCGTTCGACGACTTGGTTGTAGTCGCATCCACGCTCATAAGTCAGGAGGACTCGCAGCGTGGAGACGACGTCTCCCTCGACTCGATCGAGCATCTTTGCCGAGTCTCTGAGGTTCGACTGGAACTGCTGTCTGGTCTCGAGGCCCGCGTCTCGATCGCGTTGTCCGACGGAGATGCCCACGAGGCGGTCGAGGTCCTGATAGATGACCGACATGCCGGTATATGAGACGAGGTCGGCGCGCAGTCCCAGCCTGTCGGCGAGGAGCATCGCGTAGATCGCGGAGTTGAACGAATGGGAGCTAATATCGGGGGGGACCATCCGAAGCGGAAGAAGCCCCAGGATCATGAAGTCTTCGTCGGCGAGGAGCTCGGAGACCGATTGCATGATCCGTCGGATGACGCCGGTCGGGACGTCGGGATCCTGACGCTCGCGCACCTGCTCGTGCATATTCTTTACTTTGACGAGCCCACGAATATAGACGTGAGCGACGTACATGGACTTGGTCACCTCGGAGAGCTTCTCGAGGATCGCCCGAGTGGGCTGTCCGTGCTTGAGCCCGATATTCGGGATGTCGACGTGCTCGAGCCCCTCACCGCTGACCGATGCATCTTTCGCCTCGCCGAGGAACTCGACGAGCTGATCGACCGTCATGGCGTAATTGAAGGTAATCCCCATGATATTCGCGGCCGCGAAGAGGTCACGTAGCTCATTGAGCCGGTCCTGTTCACGCGTACGGAGCTTCAGCGTCTCGCCGTTGACGACTCCCAACTCGTCGCGGATGACCAGGGAGACGCTATCGGAGTCCTGGACCCGGGCGGCCTGCTGGAACGCCTGCATGAACTCCTGGACGGCCAGGCGGGTCTGGTTGTGCTCGACGCTGTAAATCGAGGCTACCTTCAGGATTTTGTAGATGCTGTCGACGATAAGCCTGCCGAAGTTCTGCGGGTCGCGCAGGTCACCGTAGGCCGAGACGTCGATTCCCTCGCTCGCCGACGATTGTTGGGGCTGGTTGGGTTGGGCGTTGGGGTTGTCGTTCATGGGGGTTTTCTCCGAGGCAAGTCGAGTCAGCTCTGGAGTAGCTGGGCGACTTCCTTACAGTTGTTACGAATCTTCTTTGGGACGAGCCAGTCACCGCCGATGTCCTCGAGCAACTCGATGACGGGCCGAGACGGCGTGTTCACGAGCGAACGGACGACCTCGATGGCTGTCTCTTGTTCGTCGCCCGAGACCATGCCCTTTTTGCGGATGAGACCGTCGAGGCGCTGGACGGCGTCCTTTCCACCGTGCTCGACGAAGAGGTTTGCGATCTCGCGGACTTCTTCGGTCGGCCGGCCGGCGAAATAGGCCTGGAGGTTTGGACCCATCACACGATCGACGTGTTGCGGAGCGGCCACCGAGAAGGCGCGAATCGCCTCGAGTTGGATATCGCGATTGGACGAGTCGAGCATCGGCACGAGCGTGTCGCGGATCTCGCGGGGATCGTCCCACGTGCCGCGAAGTGCTCCAAGAATCCGAGCCTTTACCGGGGGCTCGAGGTCTTTCTCGAGAAGATCCATCATGATCGAGCGCGAACGCGGCATCTTTGCCTCGAGGATCTCGAGCAGGGGCTCGACCGCGTCGCCGGAGACGTCCTCGATAGACTCCTCGATGAAGTCCAGGCCGTACTTCGAGCGCTTGCGCAGGTAGCTGACGATGTCGTTTCGTGCTTCCTCGTCGAGATCCCAGTCCAGCAGTTGAACGAGTCCGCGCGAGGCCTTTTCGAGTGAGAGAGCGTCGAACATCTGTAGAATGGCCCGACGCGGTCCCTTATCCGCCTCCGAAATCTGGCGCAGCAGAGAATTGACCCGCTGGATGGTAAAGCAGTCACGCACGATATTCTTGAGCTCGCCGGAGACCTCGTCGGCGAACTTATCACGCCATGCATGGATGAGCTTGAGGAAGCTCAGCGCCTCCCACGGTTCGTCGGTCTCCAGCAATGAGCCCATGACCTCGCCGATCTGATTGACCGACTCGCGGCGCAGTTTGGGTTTGGGCTGGGCGCCGAGGATGGCGGAGAGAATCTCACCCTCACGATGCTCGAGTTCATTGTGCTCGATGAAGCCCTTGCGAAGCTCCCAGAGGTGTTTCTGGGATTCCTCGGGAAGGTCGAGGAATTGGCGACTGCCAACCTCGAGCCTTTTCTGTCGGTCCTGTCTGACCTCGAGGCGAATCTCGAAGTTCTCGGCCATATTATTACCGTCCGCGGCCTGTTGCTTCATACTGCCGGCGGGGCTGTCATTATCGTCTTCGTTAAACGCGTTGTTGAAGAGCTCCTCGATTTTGTCGCGCTCTTCCTCGGTGTCGCGGTTGCGAGCGTCCATGTCGAGCCCGGCCAGGGCTGCCAGTGACTCATCGATGGCCTCGTAGGCGATGTAGCGAAAGTTCGCCTCGAACAGCAGGCTCGCCGCGTCAGTGGACATGTCGCGCTGGTCGACGAGCTCATTGAGGATCTCGATAAAGCGGCGCAGCTCGGTGTTGTCGGTACCGGCGAGGATGTGGACGAGGTAGATACCGTCGCGACTCATCGCGAAGCAGTAGTCTTTGGGCGGCTCGGTCTCCCAGACCTTTTCTTCCGTGCCGCTGAGCTTCATCGAGTGCGCCTCGACCTGAAGGGTGAGCCGGTCGTTGAGCTCGAAGTACTCGTAGAGCGCTTCTCGGGTATTCGAGGCTGCGTTTTCGACGACGGGATGGCCCGGTGGATACCCGGATATGAGGGTGCCGAGCCGCTCGAGCTGGGTGAAGAATCGTCGAGCGAGTCGAACCTCTTCCTTGAGCTCTGGCGTCAGTGCGACGTTGGAGTCAGGAGCCTGGGAGGTCGCGTTCATGGGTGTGTCCTGATGATGCGACGCGCAACAGCGGCTGGAGGGAGTCGAAGATGACTCGCATCCGGCGAGTAGCCAGCGGGCTGAATGCGCGCTTCGAAGCCGGTTTTTCTTAGGTCGATTTCTCTGGGCAAGAGTAGTTTCGAGCAGCGGGATCTGTCAACGCGAACCTGCTCGATAAGCGGCATGCGATGCCCCTGTGACCTGAGCGATGCGCGGCGACGGCAATCGGGCTGCGATCGTGGGGATCAAGGGCCCCTGGCGTCCGCCTGTCCCCCCGAATTCGAGGTCGGGTTGAATCCGTGACATAAGCTATGCGGAATGGTATCCGAAGCGGCTGAGGCTCGCAAAATGCGAGGCGCGGTCAGTTGCAACACGCAGGGATAGCAGGGACGTGGGAAAGCTCGAAAAACGAATCCTCTGGGGCGTCGTCATAGGCGCCATCGTCTACGCCGGCATCGCGTTGTTCGCGGATGCGGCCGAGCTGGTCGAGCTGATGGCCGGGTTTCCGATGACGATCTTCGCGTTGGCGTTGGGGCTGACGCTCGTCAACTACGGGCTGCGCTTCATCAAGTGGCACGCATTTTTGAGGAAGCTCGGCTTTCAAGTGGCGCTCGGGGAGAGCCTGAACGTGTTCCTCGCCGGCCTGGTCATGTCGGTGACCCCGGGAAAAGTAGGGGAGGTCCTCAAGAGCCTCTTGCTCAAGAATCGGCATGGATTCCCGGTCTCAAAGACCGCCCCGATCGTCTTCGCCGAGCGCGTGACGGACCTGCTCGGCCTGTTCATCATGGCGGGCGTGGGCATCGCGACATTCGACTACGCCAGGTGGGTCTTTGCGGTGAGCCTCGGCGTCGTCCTCGCGGTGATCGTTGTGCTCAATCAGCGTGGATTGGTTCACCGAATACTGGACTTTCTCGACAGGTTCTCATTCCTCGAGAAGATGCGTGACAAGCTCGAGGAAGCCTACGAGTCGACCTATGAGTTGTTGCGGTGGAAGTTGCTGAGCTGGACGACGCTGCTGAGCGTGGCGGCCTGGTCGATGGAAGCCGTCGCCTTCTACTACATCCTCGAGGCGCTGCAGGGGCAGGGCGTCACGCCGTTTGTGGCGCTGTTTATCTACTCGATCACGACCATCCTGGGAGCCGTGAGCTTTCTACCCGGCGGGCTAGGTGTTGCCGAGGGTAGTATGATCGGTGTGCTCCTGCTCTTCGGGATCTTCGCGACCGAGACCCCCGCGGCCGTGGCGACCTACCTGATTCGATTTGCGACGCTGTGGTTCGGCGTCATCGTCGGGTTCTTCGCGCTCATCGTCTATCGGATGCGCGGGGCGCCGGTTCGGTTGGATGCGGATGCGCCCGACACGGATGCCGAAGGCAACTGAGCGGGTTTCGTCGCTTGACCGTGACGGCGGGGCTTCACTAACGTGTCCGCTCGACCCATTCAGAATGGAACTGCCTCGGTGGCGGGGTCGAATCACAGCGAGAATACAACGACACGGAGCGTCGAACGATGGCCACCGCCTTGAAAGAATGCACTGCCTGCGGAGACCGGTTTCTGGTGAAGTTTCGCTACCAGATTCAGCGGACCGACGACGGCGTCGAGTACTACTGTAGTCAACAATGTCGCCAGCAGAGCGCCACGGAGGGCGGTCAGGCTGTCTGCTCGAGCTGCGGAAAGCGCTTCGAGCCCAAGTATGCCTTCCAGCAGGCTCATAAAGACGGCGAGACTGTCCATTACTGCAGCATGGAGTGCCGCAAGCCGTCGGTGAACGACTATCGCCGACGCACGGTTCAGCGTGAGGAGGGCGCGATGGCGATCGCCGTTCTCAACCAGAAGGGCGGAACCGGTAAGACCACCACCACGGTCAACCTGGCCTCGGGACTCGCCGAGGAGGGGTATCGCGTGCTTGTCATCGACGTCGACAGCCAGGGCCACGTGGGCGTCAGCCTCGGTGTCGAGGGAGACAAGACCCTCTATCACATCCTCGTGGAGGGCGCCGACGTCGAGGAATGCACGGTCAACGCCCGCCCGAACCTCGATATCATCCCGGGTGATGATACTCTGGCGAGCGCCGAGATTTTCCTCGCCCGACAGGACGACGACCGGGACAAGTTGCTCAAGAAGAAGATGACGGCCCGGCACGACTACGACATCGTGCTATTCGACTGCGGCCCGAGCCTCTCGCTGCTCAACATGAATGCGTTGACCTTCGCCGACCACCTGTTGGTGCCCGTCGCGTGTGACTTCTTGAGCCTCATCGGCGTCAAGCAGGTCCTCAAGACCCTCAAGAACATCAATCGTGTGCTGATGCATCCGATCAGCATTCTGGGGATCTTGCCGACCTTCTACGACATGCGCAACAACATCAGTGACGAGTCGGTGAAGACGCTCCGGGGCCACTTCCACGACAAGGTCCTCCCACCGATCCGCGTCAATACCCGCCTCAAAGAAGCACCTCGTCACAGCCAGTCGATCTTCGAGTACGCCCCTGATAGCCGCGGGGCGCGCGATTACCAGAAGCTGGTGGAGTGGCTCATCGAGAAGCAGGAGAGCCGCCTTCAGGCGACCGCTTGAGGCGAGCCTCGCGGTGAGCTCGGACCCCACTGTGTAGCGACGAGTCGCCTCCAACAATATACGCCACTATCGCCTTTCGGTGTGCTAAAAAAAGCCGGTGAATTGACGGTGTGGATCTCGCGCATTAACATCCAATCAGGTTTGCCACGACAGTTTTCTCGGGGTCTCGCGATCTCGAGCGCGTTGGGCGGACGCCTCGTCTGAGGTGTCTCGGGGCTCTGCGCAGGATGTACTATTGAATGTTTGACAGCGGCACGCTGATGTCAGCGGAGGCCGTCTATTTTGACTCGCGTGACGTGGCCACGAACAGTGAACCGCAGGGAGCGAACCCATGTTCAGAACGAAAATCACCTTGACCTTCGTCATCATCGTGGCGGCTGTCGCCGCCACCGGGTACCTCGTCTTGGATGGCCGCGTGACGAAGGCGTTGAAGACGGATGCGGAGAACTCGCTGCGCCGAGCTGCAACGATCGAGGAGCAGTCCATCCGTCTGGACGAAGTCGCACTCATGGAGAAGGCGCGCTTTACCGCACGTAACGGTCGGCTCGCGCGTTATATGTCGCTCGACGACGAGGAAAAACAGGAGCTCTACGAGAAGCTCAGCGCCAAATATACGCAGGGCAGTAATACCGATGAGGTGCGACACCTGGCGGTCTACAACGAGCCCCTGACTACCGACCGTATTCGGCTCGAGGATATCGCAAAGAGGATCGGTGGGCAGCGAAATATTGACCTCAGCCCTCTGCAACGCCGTCCCGTCATTCCCGACATGTTCATGATTCTGGACCGAGGTGGTGTGGGAGTCGCAGCCCTCGGCAAGGACCGCTACAGCTGGTTCGGCGACAATGTCGCCAAACAATTCCCGCAGGTCCTGCAAGTCGTCGAAGACAACAGACCTGCCACGGCCGTCTGGGATTGGTCCTGGGGGGCATCAGATGATAGCGAGCTGTACCGTGTGGCGATCGTACCGATTCGACAGACGCCCGAAGAAGAGCCCGCGGGCGTGGTCGTCGTCGGCAATATCATCGACGACGAGGTCGCCAACCGAAGCCAGAGACTGATGGGAGGCATTACGGCTGCTCCATCGGAGTCCAAAGAACTCAGCGACAAACTCGTCCCTCGTATGCCTCAGGTCGCATTCTTCCAGGGCCAGAAGCTGCGTGGTTCGACGTTCTCGAGCCAGGAGGAGGGTGCGCTGGCGAAACAACTCTTCGAGGATAAGAAGATCCTGGAGTCCGACAACCCCGAGGATATGATCTCGGTGACGGTCGACGGTCGGCCGTACCGCGCGCTGGTTCGCTTCCTGTCGGGAGAGTTTGACGAGGCCGACGACCCGGCTGGTTTCGTCGTGCTTACCAACCTCGGCGAGGCGTTGGCACCTGTGGAGCAGGCCAAGGAGACGCTGTTGTTGGCCACCGGTGGAGCGCTCGCAGCGGGCATCATCTTGATGATCTTCTTCGTCTTCCAGTTCATTCGACCGGCCGCTCGCATCGAGGAAGGCATCACCGAGATCATCGCCGGAAATAAGGACTATCAATTCGAGGTCGACGAGGGCAACGCGGTCTTCTCCAGCATTGCACAGGGCCTCAACCTGATGAGCGCTTACCTTCAGGGCAAGCCCATGCCCGACGAGGATGACCTCGGCGGATGGGGTGAGCTCGTCGGCGACGTCGACACCGACGGTGGAGGCGGCGGAGGCAACAAACAGGTGCAAGGCGTTCAGATGCCGGGCATGCGCGGCGGCAAGAAGAGTTCTGACGACGAGTCGAGCTCATGACACATCGCACTCACGTCGAGACCGGCCTCGACGTCCTTCTGGCGGACGACGTGCGCCTCGAGCGCCTGCGGGGAGCCCGTGTCGGGCTGCTCGCGAACCCGACGACGGTCGATCGCAACCTCGACCATGCCATCGATGCGCTCGGAGACCGGGATGTCGAGATTGTGCGTCTCTTCGGGCCCGAGCACGGCATTCGGGCCGAGGCTCAGGATATGGAGTCGGTGGAGCAATCCGTCGACCCCATCACCGGGATTCCCGTGGTGAGTCTCTACGGGGCGTCTTTCGACAGTCTGAAGCCCTCCCAGGACGACCTGGACGGCCTCGACATTGTCGTGGCTGACATCCAGGACATAGGTGCTCGATACTACACCTACGCCTATACGATCGGGCTGATGATGGAGGCGTGCGGCAAAGCCGGCGTCTCCGTATGGGTGCTCGACCGTCCAAATCCTATCAACGGCTCGCAGGTCGAGGGCAATATCGTCCGCGACGACTGCAAGTCATTTGTCGGGATGCAGCCGCTCGCCAATCGACACGGCATGACGATGGGGGAGCTCGCGCATTTCTTCGCGCGCTTCGGCGGCTGGCGATGCGACTTCGAGGTCGTCGAAATGCGAGGTTGGCGCCGCGAACTCTGGTACGACCAGACCGACTTACCGTGGGTGATGCCCAGCCCGAATATGCCCACTCTGGATACCGCCACGGTCTACCCCGGGCAGTGCTTGCTCGAGGGGACGAATTGTTCTGAAGCTCGGGGCACAACGCGCCCATTCGAGCTCTTCGGTGCGCCGTACGTCGACGCCGAGGCGCTCGAGGCCAAGCTTGACAGCTACGCGCTCGCCGGCGTGGGTTTTCGGTTGACGACCTTCCGGCCGATGTTCCAAAAGCACGCAGGCGAGATTTGTCACGGCCTCCAACTGCACGTCTGGAACCGCGACATCTTCGACTCGACCACGACCAGCTACGCTATCGTCGGCGCGCTGCACGACCTGTTCGACGGTTTCGACTGGCGCGAAGAGGCCTACGAGTTCGTCGACGATCAACTCGCTATCGATTTGCTCTTCGGTGACGCGTCGATTCGCGAGAGCATCGAGGCCGGTGAGGATCCCGTCGAGGTCGCACGCGCGGCGTCGGCACAGAGAAATGATTTCATGCAACGGCGCCGCGAGTGTCTGATCTATGACTCCTGAGAAGAAACCCTCCACGTCGTCAGGCCGGCTGATTTTCACGAGCTCTGCGTCGTCTTGCATCGACGTAGCCTGCGGCTACGCCTGCTTCAGACGACTTCGATCTCGCAAAAATCATCTCGGTCTGACTCGGTCCGGGCTTCCTCACAGGAGTCATCTATGAGTGAGGTAGAGCGACATATCGGCCTGTTCGGCGGGAGCTTCAACCCGCCCCACGTCTGCCACACGCTCGCGACGCACTGGGTGCTCCAGACGCATCCGGTCGACGAAGTATGGTGGGTTCCGACCTATCAGCACGCGTTTTCGAAGCGCCTTGTCGAGTTCGAGCACCGACGGACGATGTGTGAGATGGCGCTCAAGGACCTCGACCGCGTTCGCATCTCGGCCATCGAGAAACAATTGGGCGGTGAGAGTCGTACCATCGATACCGTTCGCGCACTCCAGGAGCAGTTTTCGGATCATCGGTTTTCGCTGATCGTCGGGACGGACATCCTCGAGGAAACGCACCGATGGAAGGACTGGGACGGTCTGATGGAGTTGGTCGATTTGATCGTCATCGGCCGCTCGGGGCACACCCAGGACGACGACCCGGAGAGCGCGGAGTTTCGGTTGCCCGACATCAGCTCGACCGACACGCGCAAGGCTCTTGAGCAGGGCGAGTACGAGAAACTCGAGTTCTGGCTGGCGAGCGATGTGATTGCGTACGTCGCGGAGTACGGTCTCTATCTCGACTAGATCGAGTTTCTGGACGATGGCGCATGGGTTTCGCCCCGATGAGTAGCTGGTTTCGGAGCGAAATGCTTCGACAATTCAATACGAATTTTTACTGAAAGGGGAACAGTTTTGAGCTCAAAAACCCATGGAATTATCGGCATCATCCTGTTGCTGCTGGCGACGGTGATGAGCGTCTTGCTTGCGATAGATACAGGTGGACTGGCAGTTCTTCGCTTCAGCATGCACATGTCGATCGATCGGCTGCTTGGCCAGTTCATTCCCATCATGACCGGCTTGGCTGCCCTGGCCCTGCTCGTTGCGCTCGGGCTGTTTGCATTTGGCAAGCGGTACACTGCGGGCAGGGTATCGAGCCTTGGCTTTCTCTTGTTGTTGCCTGTCGGACTCTTCGTCGGAGTTCTGGGCATCATTAAGGGGCCGCAGGCATTCGAGATGTTTGGACTGACCATTGGAGAACAGATTTCACTCGGACAACTCATTTTGGCGCTTCTGATGGCGACACCGGGGGTGGCGATTGCAACGACCATCTTAGCTGCGCTCGCGGCATACTTCGTCACGAATTCGGTCGTCAGAGAAAGCGAGGAAACATTCGACCGCAAGCCTACACGCGGCATGAATATCATGGATCCGGACGTCCAGAAGGAACTCGAAGAGGCGCGCAAGAAGCACCAGGATAAGCAGAATCAA
>JBNJFZ010000053.1:7393-32255 GCA_051747295.1 Myxococcota bacterium | reverse complement strand
TGTTGCTCCGAGGGAATGGACTGATCAGTCTGTTCGCTATAGCGTCGGCGACGTCAGTACTCGAAGTACACAGGAGTTTCGTCGATGGCTCATCCTACAAAACAACGGTTGCTCGAAGCGGGGGCGGAGATGGTGCTCGAGCAGGGGTATCACGCGCTCGGCATCCAGAGCTTGCTCGAGGCGACCGACACTCCGAAGGGGTCGTTTTACCACCACTTTGACAGCAAGGAAGACTTCGTGCTGGGTGTGGTCGATCTGTATATGGATCAGGTGCACGAGGTGCTCGACGAATGCGTCGAGGACGAGAGTCGCCCGCCACTGGAGCGGGCCCGTGGATTCTTCGAAACCACGCGGCAAAAGTACCGTGAAGAAGGATATCTGGGCTGTCTTCTGGGCGGACTGGGCCAAGAACTCTCGGGGGCGAGCGAGGTGTTTCAGCGTCGAATCGAGGAGTGTTTGTCCGAGATCGCCGGGGGGATCGCCGCGTGCTTAGAGCAGGCGCGCGAGCAGGGCGATCTGCCCGCGGATACCGATGTGAGGGCGCTGGCAGACTTGCTGGTCAATTGTTGGGAAGGTGCAGCTCTTCGAAGCCGGCTCCTGCGGAGCCCTGCCCCGCTCGACGAGATGCTCGACTTCTATTTTGAGGCCGCGGTTTCCGGGAACCTCCCGGAGCGCTAAATTGCTCCACAATTTGTACGTCGAACGTCCATCTCTCCAACTTTCGCTTCCACGGCACTTGACTAGACCGACCAGTCTATTATTTTTTAGACTGATCGGTCTAGCTGGTGAAGTTTGTAGTACGAGCTCCGATCGGTAGCAGTACTCAGGCTTTTTCACCCTAACCTTCGATTGGAGGAGACAATGGAACTCCAGAGACAAGAGGCAGACACTCTTTTTGATCGACTCGGTGGCGAGCAAGGCATCTACGCGTTGGTTGATGATATCGTCGACGCGCATGTGGAGAACCCCAAGATTCGCCAGCGCTACTTACCGCTCCTGGAGGAACCGGAGCGTCTGGAGGAGATCAAGAAGCACACACGACAATTTCTGGCGATGGGCAGCGGTGGCCCCGAGGTGTACGAAGGCCGCAGCATGCCCGAAACTCATCGCGGTATGAATATCGGCGACCGGGAGTATATGGCCGTCGTCGACGACATTATGGGGGTGCTCGAGGAGCACAATATCGACGAGCGCTCGCAAAAAGATGTGCTCTCGATTCTGTATTCGCTTCGGTCGGAGATCATGCACAAATAGGGAGCTTCGACGGTCAGCGATGAGTTGCATGTGCCCCGAGTCGGCGAGTTCGTGTCGGCTCGGGGCCATTTTTTGGGGGGCTGCTCCGGCCACATCAGCCCGCTACGACCTTCGCATCCAGGAACATGTCGCCGGGCATCGGTCGCCGAAGCCGCCAGACGATGCCCATCGGCTTGTCGCCCTCGTGGCGCACGTAGTCGACGGGGCCGAGACATACATACGGCTGCGTTTTGCCGGCGACCTTCTTCTTCTGTCGCACGAATAACAGCACCTGCGAGCCCAACTCGCCGTGGTTGATGTATCGCTGGCCGGTCGGTGTGTCCTCGGAGGTGTTCCACTGCGACTCCCAGTGAAAGAGCTCCCGCGACATCGCGTAATCCTTGTACATCGTCTGCGGCGAGTAGTGTTTTTCGCTCTTTTCGAGGGTGACGAAGAACAGGTCGGTGTTGAAGTCCTCCAGCCACATGACGCCTTCCCGAGAGAACGACGTCTTGTCGGGCGTGACCTGGCCGAAGGCGGCGAGTATTTCGTCGCGGCTGTAGCGTCCGTGGACCGATAGGGGGACGCGGTGTCGCCAGCCCATCTCGTCGTCGAGCGGGTGCGTCAGGTGGCTCGCGCGGTCCTCCAGCACGCTCAGCAGTTCGGCGAGCTCGGCCTTGATCGCGCGGTGGCGCCAGGTGTGCTCGAAGACGTCGGCGTAGCTCGAAAAGCGCTCCGATTGGCCCTTCGTCGTGCCCCAGAGCGCGATGTGCAGCATATACCAGAGGCGCTTGTCGTATGGGGACAGATCGTCCGGGTGCGGTGGCCGATCCCGGTCGAGGAGCTCGTCGTAGAACGCCAGTCGGTCGGCGGCGTCGATATGCAGGATGCGGTGCATTCGACCGCCGAATTCGTCGTGATCTTTTCCTTTTTCGGGGATGGGTAGCCCGGCGCGGTCCCGAAATTTCGACCAGTACCAGTTCTTGGTCTGGTACAGCTCCTCGGGCTTCAAATCGGCGCGATCCAGGAAGGTATCGAGCGACACGTCTCCCTGGTGCTCCAGTTCGTGGACGACCGACTTCATCGTCGAGCCAACGGCGCTCTTGATATTGTCGAGTACGTGCTCGGTGGCGACGCGGTCGAGCTCGATCGAGCAGCCGGCGGGCAGGTATGGAAAGCCCTGTTCGAGCGACTCGGTCAGCTCCTTGCGCGAGCCACCGGTCAGCGCGCGGTAGCGCACGTCGTAGCGGAAGTTCTTGTGTGCGTGGCCGATGAAATCGAGCACGGTCAGGCAGGGTTTGCCGTCAGCGTGCCGCAGCCCCCGGCCGAGCTGCTGGAGGAAGACAGTCGCGCTCTCGGTAGGCCGCAAAAACAAGACGGTATCGGCCTCCGGGATATCCACACCCTCGTTAAACAAGTCGACCGTGAAGATGACCTGCAGCTCGCCGCTGACCAGCCGCTGCTTGGCGGTCTTGCGGTCGTGCCTCGACGACTTGCTGTGCAGGGCGAGTGCCGACAGGCCCGCCTCGTTGAACTCGCGTGCCATGAATTCGGTGTGGTCGATGCTCACGCAAAAGCCCAGCGCTTTCATCTGGTGCGGGTCGGCGACCTTGTCCTGAATCTGCTCGAGGATGAGAGCGACCCGCGCGTGGTCACCGGTGTACAGGTTCGTCAGCTCGGTGGCGTTGTACTTGCCGCCCGACCACGTCACGTCGTCGAGCTGGGTGTTGTCGTGGACGCCGAAGTACTGGAACGGCACCAAAAGTTGCCGCTCGAGCGCGTCCCATAGCCGGATTTCGGCCGCCATGCGCCCGTCGAACCAGTGCAGCACCGATTGGCCGTCGGCGCGCTCCGGTGTGGCGGTCAGGCCGAGCAGTATCTCGGGCTCCAGATGCTCGAGTAATTCGGTGTAGGTGCGCGCCTCGGAGTGGTGGAACTCGTCGACGATGACGAAGTCGAAGGCGTCGGCCTCGAGCGACTCCGCGCCGCGGCTGGTCAGAGACTGGATCGACGCGAATACGTGGTTCCACTCGTTCGGCTCGTAGTCGTGCACGAGCAGCTCGCCGAACGCGCCGTCTCGAAGCACGGTGCGGAAGGTGCGCAGGCTCTGCTGCAGGATGTCCTCGCGGTGGGCGACGAATAGCAGCGAGCTCTGCGGATTGTCCTTGAGCCAGCGCGCGAAGTCGAAGGCCGCGATCATCGTCTTGCCGGTGCCCGTGGCGGACACGACGAGGTTGCGGGTGCGGCCGTGGCGGGTGCGCTCGGCGTCGAGCTCCTCCAGGATTTCGTGCTGGTGCGGGTACGGCTTGAGGTCGACGTAGGCGATCTGGCTGGCCTCGGTCTGCTTCGTGCGCTGAAGGGCGTCTTCCAGCTTGCGCGCATCCTCCATGCGGTCGGGGTCGTACGGCTCGAAGAGCTCGTCTTCCCAGTAGTCCGTGAACGTCGCGCGGAACTTCTCGAGGACATTCGGCGTCTCGATCTGCGAGAGGCGCACGTTCCACTCCAGACCATCCATCAGCGCCGAGTGCGAGATGTTCGAGGACCCGATAAACGCCGTCGAAAACCCGCTCTGGCGCTGGAGTAGCCACGCTTTGGCGTGCAGCCGCGTGGTGTTTTCCTCGTAGCAGATCCGGATGTCGGCGCCCATCTCGGCCAGCGCGTCGAGCGCCTTCTTCTGGGTGGCGCCCATATAAGTGGTGGTCAGGACGCGGAGTTGCTTGTCGCGCGTCTGCAGGTGTTCGGAGAGTTCGTCGCGCAACACCCGCACGCCGTGCCACCGGATGAACGCGCAAAGCAGGTCGATGCGGTCGGCCGAGCGGATCTCGCGCTTGAGGGCGTGGCCCACGCGGGGTTCGTCGCGGGCGTTGACCAGCAGGTCGCTGCTCCCCAGCGGAATCGACGGGCGCGGCGGCGTCTTCGACTCGTCGCGCAGTTGTCGGTGCGGCTCGCCGATGGCGTACAGGGCCTGGGCGGGCTCGACGACCGGGTCGTCGTCGGACTGGATGAAGTCTCGCACCACCTCCAGCAGGCGATTGCTCAGCTCGACCTGTTTCTGCTTGCTGCCCGAGAGCCCGCCCAGCACGCGACCGACCTCCCGGTGGACGTGGCGGGCGAGCAGGATGTGGGCGTCGGCTTTGTCGAGCTCGTCGCGCTCGATGCGGCCGGCGTCGATGTCGTCGAGCAGGCGCTCCAGCGACTCGGTGATCAGCTCTTCGTAAAGGCCCGGTACTGGCTTGGGCGGCATGGTATCCCCGGATTGTAAAGGTTCGGCGCGCTGTGTCGCCACCAGGGTACCAGGGTCGAAGACGGGTGCAACCCAGGGGGCCATCGCAGTCCCCAGTCCCTTCTCCTATTCCTCCCCCACAAGCGCCTCGTAGCCGGACACGATGTCGAGCAACTCAGCGGTGATCGAAGACTGTCGGGTCCGCCGGTAGTCGGCGTCCAGCTCGTCGAGACGCTCTTCGATATTGCGCTCGGCGGATTGCATGGAGCTCAGCCGCGCGGTGTTCTCGGCGGCGAGCGATTCGCAGCAGGCCTGAAAGAGCGTCACGAAGAGATGCTCTTGGATGAGCTTCGAGAAGAGTTCGTCGCCGTCCATCCGAAAGGTCGGCAGGATGCGGGTGGGCCATTCGCGCTCGGCGATGCGCTCGAGCCAGGGACGGTCGACCGGCAGCAAGGGCTCGGTGGTCGGCTCGAAGCTCGCCTGGCCAGAGGCGCGGTTAAAGAATATCCAGACGTGGTCGACCGCGCGCTGCTCCTGCCACTCGTCGAGCAGCACCAGCACCTCGTCCACGAAGGCGGTGACGCCGTCGACCGAGCCCGGCACGTCGAGGTGGGAGTCCAGCGACAGCCGGCTGTCGCGAAGGTGCATGGCGATGCGGTGGCCGACCGTCAGCACGGCGATCTCGTGGTCGACGAAGCCCTCGCGCGCCCGCCAGTCGAGCACGTGGCGGCGGATGCGCTCGTTGAACGAGCCGCACATGCCGTGGTCGGAGCCGAAGACGACGAATCCGATACGACGGGTGGGCGCCTCGGTGGCGCTCTCGAGCAAGCCCGGTCGCTCGCGCAGCAGCACCTGCAGCCCCATCTCGACGGTGCGGTGGTAGTCGGTCAGCGAGCTGACCGCCTCCTCGTACTGGCGCAGGCTGACCGCGGCCATCGACTTCATGGTGCTCGCCACCGAAAGCAGGTCTTCGGCGCTATCGATCTTGCGTCGTATATTCTGGAGGTCTTGCATCGGTTTCCTCAGCACTGCTCTCTGGCCATCTCGACGATCGCCTCACGGTCGTCGGAGGTCAGCGCCTCGCCAGCGTCGATTTTCTCGCAGATTTCGGGCAGTTGCTCCCGGGCCGCCCGACCCACCCGGCGAGCCGCGGCGTTGACCTCGTCGAGGTCCACGTCCGCGAAGACCCGCTCGTTGAGGGCGAGCAGGGCGGCGATCTGCTCGCACGCCGAGCGCGGCGAGAATTGGGATTGGCGCAGCACCTCCCGCACGCGCCGGCCGTGCTCGAGCGAGCGTCGAGTCGACTCGTCGAGCCGGGTGCCGAAGCGCTCGAAGGTCTCGAGCTCCTCGAATTGCGAGTACGCCAGCCGCAGCGGCTCGGCAACCTTTCTGTAGGCTTTCTTCTGGGTCTTGCCTCCCACCCGCGAGACGGATTTTCCGATGTCGACCGCCGGCATGATATCCTTCTGGACCATTCGCGGCGACAGGTAGATCTGGCCGTCGGTGATCGAGATGAGGTTGGTCGGGATATACGCCGAGATATTTTCGGCCTCGGTCTCGATGACGGGCAAAGCGGTCAGCGATCCCCCGCCATGGGCGTCCCGGAGGTGAGTAGCACGCTCCAGCAGTCGTGAGTGCAGGTAGAAGATATCCCCGGGGTAGGCCTCACGGCCCGGCGGGCGACGCAGCAGCAGGGAGATCTCTCGATAGGCGCGGGCGTGCTGGGTCAGGTCGTCGTAGACGATCAGGACGTCGCGGCCCTGATCCATAAAGTACTCGGCGATGCTGGTCGCCGCGTAGGGGGCCACGAATTGCATCCCGGCGGCGGCTTCGCTCTCGGCGACCACCACCACGGTGTGAGCAAGTGCGTTTCGGCGGCGCAGCTCGGCGACGACGTGATTGGTCGCCGAGTTGCGCTGGCCGATCGAACAGTACACGCAGACGACGTCGGAGTCGCGCTGGTTGATGATCGTATCGATCGCGATGGCGGTCTTTCCGGTCTGGCGGTCGCCGACGATAAGCTCCCGCTGGCCGCGTCCGATGGGCACCATCGCGTCGACGACGGTAAGGCCTGTCTGAAGCGGCTCGGTGACCGGGGCGCGATGGATGATCGGGGGGGCGGGCCGCTCGACCGGGCGGCGCTTGGTGGCGCGCAGCCGGCCCCGGTCGTCGAGGGCGCGGCCCAGCGGGTCGACGACGCGGCCGAGGAACGCGTCCCCGACCGGCACGTCGAGCACGCGGCCTGTACGGTAGGCTTCATCACCGGAGTTGACCGCGTCCGAACTGCCGAGGATGACCACCCCGATGTCGTGCTCGTCGAGGTTCAGCGCCAGCCCGAACGAGCCGTTGGCAAAGCGCACCAACTCCTCGGCGCCGACATCGGGCAGCCCCCGGACCCGCGCGATCCCCTGGTCGACGGAAGCCACCAGGCCGTATTCGCGCGGGGAGAGGCTGGGGCTGTGGTTCTCCAGGACGCTTCGAAATTCCTCGAGCGTCGCGTCCATCGTCGCCCGCAGCCCCATATCGAGCAGCCGACTCTTCGTGTCGTCACGACTCACGAGGCACGCTCCCTGGCCTCGTCGTCCTCGTCGTCGCCCGCCTCGTCCTCTGTGGCGGGTTCCTGTCCCGACGACTCGACGTTTTCGAGTCGCTCGCGTAGTCGCTCATCGAGCTTCTCCTCCAGCGAATCGAGGTACTGGGTCATACTCCATCCGAATTTGTGCCCGTCCACGCGCACCTCGACCCCGCCGATCAGCTCGGAGACGACGTTGAAGCTGGGCTCGACCTCGTCCCCGTAGCGCTCGCGCAATAGCTCGCTGATCCGCTCGCGCTGGTCCCCGGTCAGCGATACCGAGGTGCGGACTTGCAGCTTCCTGGAGCCATCCTCGTCGCTCTCCAGCGTCGGAAGCTCGTCGTCGGAGGCCTCCTGGAGCCGGTGGATGAAGGTGCCGACGATCTGGCGTTCGAGGTCGGCATCGGCCAGGTCCGAAAGGGCCTGCCGGATGGTGTCGAAGAGGCCGTGCTCGGTCCGGCGGCGTACATCCTGGAGTACGTCTTGTTGCTCGCGTCGAAGCGAGGCGTACCACTGCTCCGCGGTGTGCTCGACCTCCCGGCGCGCCTGCTCGAGCATCTCCTTTTGCCTGTCGCGCGCCTCGTCCTCGGCCGACTCGATGATGTCTTCTTCGCGCTGCTCGAGCTCCTCGGTCTTCTTGTCGTACTCCTCGATGCGCTCCTCGGCCTCTTCGCGCAGGCTGGTCGCCTCCTGCATCTCGTCGGCGATGCGCTCCTCACGCTCGTCCATCGCCTCGAGAATCGGGCCGTATAGAAAGCGCTTGAGCAGCCAGACGAGCACCAAGAAGTTGAAGATCTGGGCCGTCACTGTGAACCAGTCGATCTCCAACGGTCAGCCCCCCGTGGCGCTGAAGAAGTCCCAAAAGGGGTTGACGAAGATCACGATCATCGCCACCACGAAGCAATAGATGGCGGTCGACTCGATCATCGCCAGGCCCACGAAGAGCGTCCGGGTGATGGTATCCGATTCGTCGGGCTGCTGGGCGATGGACTCGAGCGCCTTCGACAGCGCGCGTGCCTCACCCAGGGCCGGGCCCACCGAGCCGATCGCGATGGTCAGGCCGGCGACGATGATCGAGGTGATGCCGATGAGTGCGGGGTCATCCATGCGAGTTCTCTCCTGCTTGGTCCTCTTCGGACGCGTGATTGTTTTCTCGAGTCTGCATCCCCGATGCGATGTAGACGGCGGCGAGGATGGCGAAGATATACGCCTGGATCATGCCGGTGAGCAGCCCCAGGGCGTTCATGATGATCGGGAAGACCAGGGGCACCAACGCTACCAGGATCGCCACCAGCAGCGTGCCACTCATGATATTTCCGAAGAGGCGAACTGCCAGGGCGATGGTGCGCGAGATCTCGCTGACGATATTGAAGGGCAGGGTGAAGACCGACGGCTCGATATAGTGCTCGAGGTAGGCCTTCCAACCCTGCCGGGTGATCCCGAAGAAGGGCACCGCTATCGCCACGCACAGCGCCAGCGCCGCCGTGGTCGACAGAGACGCGGTCGGCGGCTGGTAGTACGGCACGATCATCAACAGGTTGCTCATCCCGATGTACAGAAAAAGCGTGCCGATGAAGGGAAGAAATGGGCGCGGATCCTGGTGGACCATGTCCCGGAGCTGCGAGCACATCTCGTCGACGAGGGCCTCCAGGAAATGCTGCCAGCGCGAGATCTGCGCACCCTTCGACAGGTTCCGCGTCACCAGCCACGAAATCAGCGTGAGCAAGATGGTGACCACCCACCCGAACACGATGGTGGCATTGATGGTCACGAAGCGCCACTGGAAGTAGACCGTCTGGTCGGGCGTCAGCTCCATGGGCCACCTCCGCCGGCGGGGCGCTCCGTGCTGTCGGCCACCCTGCCCAGCACGCGCGTGATGGCAAAGCGGGCAGCGATGAACGTCGCAGCGCAGACCGCGAGCGCCTCCCAGCGCCCCCAGGTCACAGCGTAGAAGCCCGCCAGCACGACGGTGGTGCGCACCAGGAAGCTGGTGAGCATCCAGATGGCCGGCCGCTCGCGCTCGTCGAGCCGCTTCAGCGTCCACCAGAGTCCGCCGAAGAAGAAGATCGACAGCACGACGCCGATCACGGCTGCGAGGGTGAGGTGAATGATCATCGGATCTCTGGGGTGCGGGTAATCATGATGACTCGTCGGTCTCGTGCACAATCCAGTACCAGGCATTGAGGCAGCCGGCGACGACTCCGGCGATGAGGCCGGCGAGGGTCCAGGAGAACGTATCCTCGAGTACGCGGTCCAGCCAGATGCCGCTGGCCAAGCCGAAAAGCAGGGGGAGAGAGACCGACCAGCCCACCAGCCCGAACACGCCCAGATGCGACCAGATCCCCTCGCTCTGCTCGTCGCGCTCGCGGGCTCGCCGCTTGTGGCGGACCTTGCGCCGGATACGCTCGGCCAGCGAGTTGCTTTTATTGGAGTCGTCGTCGCTCACGCCGTCCTCAATCGGGTTTGAGTTCGAGGAATCGACGCACGAAATTCGCCTCGAGTCGGGCCAGTGCGCTGCGGGCGCGCCGCTCGCGGTCGGTGTGCTGGCGAAAGACCTGGTCGACGGTGTCTTCGAGCTTCTGCAGGTCGTCACTCTGTGTCGCGCGTCGAACCGAGACTCGCACCTGCCGGCCCGCTTTGACCAGCACGCCTTCGTCGACCGCCACAAAAACTTCGTCCCCATCCTCCGTACGCACGTAGCTGAGCAGGCCCGGCGCCAGGGCCGAGGTGAAGTCGACGTGCCGCTCGAGCAGGCAAAATGAGCCGTTGGGCGACTCGGCGATGACCTTGTCGACCTCGACGTCGACGAAGACCTTCTGAGGCAGCAGGACCCGCAGGTTCACGATGCCTCCGCGCTCGAGCTGTCTTCTGCGTCGGCCGGCTCACGCTCGACGTCGTCGAGGCTTCCGACCAGGTACAACCTCTCCTCGGAGACATCGTCGAACTCCCCTTCCAGGATGCGCTCGCACCCATCGAGTGCTTCTTCGACGGGGACCAGGCGGCCCTCGCGACCGGTGAATTGTTCGGTGGTGAAGAAGGGTTGGGTCAAGAAGCGCTCCAGTCGTCGCGCGCGGCGCACGGTATCCTGGTCTTTTCGCGACAGCTCCTCGAAGCCGAGCATCGAGATGATATCCTTGAGCTCCTCGTACTCTGCCAGCGTGCGGCGTACCTGGCGTGCGATGCGATAGTGGCGCTGGCCGACGACGTCCGGAGAGAGCATCTTGGAGTCGGATTCGAGCGGGTCGACGGCGGGGTAGAGCCCCTCGCTGGCCCGCTTGCGGGACAGCACGATGACCGACGACAGGTGGGCGAAGGTGTGGACGACGGCCGGATCGGTGAAGTCATCCGCCGGCACGTACACCGCCTGCACCGAGGTGATCGAGCCGCGCTGGGTGCTGCAGATGCGCTCCTCGAGCTCGGCGAGCTCCGAGGCTAGGGTCGGCTGATAGCCCACCCGCGAGGGCAGCCGGCCCATCAGCCCGGAGACCTCCGAGCCGGCCTGGATGAACCGAAAAATATTGTCCATCAGCAACAGCACGTCCTGGTGCTCCTCGTCGCGAAAGTACTCGGTCATCGTCATCGCCGCATGGCCGATGCGATAGCGAACGCCCGGCGGCGTGTCCATTTGCCCGAAGACCAGCGCGGTCTTGTCGAGCACGCCGGCATCGTCCATCTCTCGGTAGATCTCCTCGGCCTCGCGGTTGCGCTCGCCGATGCCGCAGAACAGGCTGACGCCCTCGTATTTGCCGGCCACGTTGTTGATGAGCTCGGCGATGAGCACCGTCTTGCCCACGCCCGCTCCACCAAAGAGGCCGGCTTTGCCTCCGCGCTCCAGAGGCGCGAGCACGTCGATGGCTTTGATGCCGGTCTCGAAGACCTCGCTGGTAGCCGTGCGCTCGCTCAGAGGTACGGGATCGCGATAGATGGGGCGGCGCGAGGCGTCGTCCAGAGGGGGCTTGCCGTCGACGGGGTCTCCAAAGATGTCGAACATTCTCCCGAGGACTTCGTTGCCGACCGGGACGTGAATCGGGCCGCCGGTCGCCAGGATGCCGTCGCCTCGCGCCAGCCCGCGCGTAGTGGTCAGCGCGATGCCGCGGACGGTCTCGTCGTCGAGCTGGCTGAGGACCTCGACCCGCACCTCGCCGCCGGGCGTCTCCAGAAGCTCGCGCACTCGCGGCAGAATCCGGGGAAAGCGTGCGTCGACGACACTGCCGCGCACCCGAGTAATCGTACCCTGATTGTGGTTGCGGTCCGCGTCCGCCTGACTCATGTCCTCTCCCAGAGCATTTCGCTGGCTTACCAGCAATAGTGGGCATCGGGAGCGGTATGGCAAGAATTGACGGGCGATCCCGCGATCTCGAGGCGTCGTGTTGCGGTGCGCGTGGTCGAGGTCGTCGCGATCCTCGCTGTTACTGCAGGCCGACCGAGGGCAACGAAGGTCCAGGCGACCCCTGGCGGCCAGATGAGGTCAATCGCCGCACCAGGTCCTCGCGGGAGTCGACGCCGAGCTTTCGGTAGATCGAGGCGAGCTGGTTGGCGACGGTGCGGGGCGCGGTGCCGCGGCGGTCGGCGATGTCGCGGTTCGACAGGCCCTCGTACACCAGAGTGGCGACCTCACCTTCGGCATCGCTGAGCGCATCCGGTATTCGCAGCGGGCTTTCCGCGAGGGCGAGCACGCCCAGATCGTCGAGCTCGGTGGTGGGCTCGGGGTTGGCGACGGTCGCGACCAGGCGGTGCAGCCCGGTGCGGTCGTCGAGGTTGAGCTTGCGAAGAGCCGAGCGCAGCTGCGAGCGCACCGTGGACGGCGTTAATCCCATCTCGTAGGCAACCAATTTCACGTGGTGGCCGCGGCCGACAAGGTACGCAACCTGCCGCTCTCGCTCGCTCAACGCCATGGTGCTTCGCACGTCGAGCGGGTTTTCGCGCAACACGGTGTATGACCGCCCGTCGGTGTCGACGATGTCCAGCAGCGACCAGCGGCCGTCGACGAGTCCCTCCCACCGATCTATCGCTTTCTGCGGATCGGTGTCGGCCAGACGCTCGGCGTCTCGACGCGCCTCGATGAGCTGTAGCAGGCGGCTGCGGCGGTCGGTGGGCTCAAGCCCGCGGTCGTTGACGGCCAGTCGGCTCGTCGCCCCGTCGAAAACGGCCGCCGCACCGTCGAGGTCGACATCGTCGAGTCGCAGACGCAGCCGCGCGCCGGCCGCGATGTGCGCACCGACGCGCTGCCACAACTCGCGGCGCGGTTCGGCCAGACCGCCCATATCCGGTCGCAGCACCGAGAACATCCAGCCGCGCCCGTTGGCTTCGTCCACGCGCAGCATCTCGAAATCCAAGACCTGGCGATCGTGGGCCAGGCGCTGCATATCCCGATCGTCGGTCAGGTCGGTCAGCGTCGGGTGGTCCTGGGCGATCTCCGACAGTGAGCGGTAACCGTACGGCGCGCCGTACGCCAGATACGCCCGGCGACGGTCGAGGTTGGCGAGCAGCTCGCGCAACATCTGTGCGTCGCCCGGCTTCCCACCGTTGACCGTCATCTCGTCGGGCTGCACACCCTTTTCGAGGGTGTGACGCCAGCGAAATGCCACCAGCCCGCGCCCGCGGTCGAGCAGCGGCCCGATGAGCCCGGCGAGTTGTTCGAGCCACTCGGCGTCGTCGAGGTCGAGGGCGTATGCGGCGTGGGCTGCGCGTACTGCGTTGCTCATATCGGGGGCCGGCGAAATATCATTTTTTCAATTGCAGCGATTCTAGAGGGTTGGTGAGCGGAGAGCAATCGGCGCATCACACACACGCCATCGCACGGGTTCTAGACGAAATGACTATTCAGGAGCGTGCTGCGTTGTGGTCCCATCCGATTTCGAAGTGAATTTGGTTGATCTGGGTATGACCCTCGGGAGAAGACGATGAAGCGCAGAACGACAGGTCCGATGATTTTGGTCGCAGCACTGCTGCTCGCCGGCAGTCCCATGTTGGGCTGCGGTGGTGGTGATGAGGAGAACAACTCCGCAAATAACGTGCAGACGGACACCGGCGGTTCGGATGCGGGGGAGGATACGAGTACCGAAGACATCGGTGACGAGGACACGGGCACGGAAGATACCGGATCAGCCGATACGGGTACGGAGGACACCGGGGAGGCCGATACCGGGACCGAAGATACCGGCCCGGAACTGTGCGAGGCGAATGAGCGCGTCGAAGCGGGCGCGTGCGTGGCCTGCGACGACGGCGAGATCAACGTGGCCGGCGATGACCCCACCGGTCCCGACACCGAGTGCTTTGCCGACGACAACTGCTATGCCGTGCTGGGCGTCGACTGCGAGGCCTACGACGAGGCCTACATCAAGTCGAGCGACCCCTACGCCAACGACTTCTTCGGCAATGCCGTCGCCGTGAGCGACGACGGCCAGACCCTGGTCGTCGGGGCGTTCTGGGACGAGCCGGTGACAGAGGCTCCGAACTTCAAGTCCGGCCTTGTCTATATCTTCGTGCGCGAGGGCACGACCTGGATGCAGCAGGCCAAACTCGCCGCCAGTAACGGTGGTGCCGGGCATTATTTCGGCACCTCGGTGTCCATCTCGGGCGACACGGTTGTGGTCGGTGCGCCGGGCTTTGGCGACGCTGCCGGGGCGGTTTATGTGTTCGACCGCGATCCGCAGGGTGATTGGGTTCAGACTGAGATGCTCCAGGCATCGAACAACGAGTTCGGTGACGAGTTCGGCAAAGATGTCGACATCGACGGTGATACGATCGTGGCCGGCGCGTGGAAGGAGGATAGCAAGACGCGCGTGATCAATGGCGCGGGCGACAACAACGAAGGACCCCAGTCCGGAGCGGCTTATGTCTTCGAGCGCGATGCTCAGGGCGCGTGGGCCGAGAGCACGTATCTGAAGGCCTCGAACGCCGGCCAGGGTGATGCATACGGCACTTCCGTGGCGATCGACGGCGACACCATCGCGGTCGGCTCACGTTTCGACGACAGCGATTCGACGGGCGTCGATGCCAATGCGTCGAACAACAACCTCGAGGATGCAGGCTCGGTCTTCGTCTACGCTCGCGACGGTCAGAGCTGGGCGCAGCAGGCCTATATCAAGGCCTCGAACGCCGGAAACAGCGACGGCTTTGGCTACAGAGTGGGGCTGGCCGGCGACACCCTGGCGGTGAGCGCCCCTGGTGAGCAAAGCGGCGACAGCGGCGTCGACGCCGACCAGAACAGCGACTCGTTGCGCACCGGCGCGGTCTACGTCTTTACGCGCGCCGGCACGAGCTGGAGCCAGCAGGTCTACATCAAGGCGCCCAACAACGACACCAGCTACAACCCCGCCTTCGGCCAGTCGATCGCACTCAGCGCCAGCGGCGACACGCTCGCCGTGGGCGCAGTGCTCGAGCGAAGCGCGGCGAGCGGGCTCGACGGAAATATGACCGACTTCCAGCAGTCGCACACCGATTCGGGTGCGGTCTTCACGTTCACCCGCGACGCCGGCTCGTGGTCGGAGGATCTGTATATCAAGGCGCCGAATTCGTACGGGCTGCAGCGGTTCGGACAGTCGGTGGCGTTCAGCGCCGACGCCGGCCGTCTGGCCGTGGGTGCGCACCACGACAGCAGCGACTCCGCCGGAATCGACGGCGAAATGACCAACTCAGGCGCCGGGAAGTCCGGTGCGGCCTACATGTTCCGACTCGCGCCATAGGGCTTGGGTTTCGCGGGCGCCTGGTGGCGCCCGCGAGGTCATAGGTTACAGCGGTGCAGTTCGGTACGAGCTCGAGAACCGCTCAACCGCTTAACCGCTCAACCTCTGCGAGCGGAGCATTAGCGACCGCGAGCCAACCTATGACCTATGCGTCGGCTCTAGACGAAATGACTATGGAGGCACTGCGCCCGCAGTGGTCCCATTCCGCTTTTGATTTAACCCGCTCATCCTTACGGACCTGAATCATGAAGACGCGACTTCGAGTGCGCCTCGAGCAACTCACCCTGATGTTGGCAATTGGCCTCTTCGCCTCCGGCTGTCCCGAAAAAGAGGAAGAACCGGAGCCGGACGCGGGCGAGCAGACCGACGTCGGTGACGATACTGGCAGCGATGCCGGCATGGATGCCGACCAGGACGTGACCGAGGATGGCGGCGGCGAGACCGCGGCGACGTGTGTGGTCGACGACGTGGCGCCGCGTACGTTTTCGATCGAGGCGGCGGATAGCGCGTTTTCGCTGACGCTTCTGTGCGACGGTGAGCCGACCGCGGAGCAATTTGCGGGGCCGCTGACGTTTCGGCGCGACCGCGAGCAGTCGGGCGCACCGGAGTTGGCGGTCGAGGGAGCGGAGTGCGCGGCCGAGGGGGAGTTTCTGTCGTGCACGGTTGGTCTGAGCGGTCTGCTCCAGCCGGCGGGGACCTACGACGAGGTCGTGGGGCCCGAGGACCTGATCATCGAAGACACGAGCGGCCAGCAATTCGAGGCGCGCGTGCACTGGCATCTGCCGGTTGCGCAGCTCGAGGGGCTACAGCGCGAGCGTGACATGCTGCTGCTCCCGCCCGGATATGTCGAGCGAGGATTGGAGTACGCGGTGAAGCAAACTGAGGCGGGGCGACTCGTCTCCGGCGTGATGGCGAGCGCCGATGGCACCGCCGTTGAGATGTTCACGGTGGCGCCCGATGGGTCGGTGTCGGTCGACCAGACGTTCAACGTCAGCCCCGACGCGCTGGCGGTCAGCGGCGTCGAAATCGCGCAGCTCGGCACCGGCTTCGGTGCGCTGTGGTGGGCGAGGGACAGCGGCGGTAACTTCCTGGGCGGCCAGACCGTCTACACCGAGACCGGCACGGTGTCTGACACGGCGACGCTCGACCGCAGCACCTACGCAGGCCCGGGGCTGACCGAGATGCTCGGCGTCGAGGTGGGCACCGCCGAAGTCGGCGGCCAAATCAGGATGTCGGCGCGTGTGCTCGCGAAGACCGACCGCAACACCGTCGCCGTCGTCCGGCTCGCCGACGCCGACGGCGCCGAGCGCGTCTCGCTCGAGACGGAGCTCGACGTGTTGGGCGAAACGGCAGTCACCGAATTGAAGCCGGGCGTCGCCGGGCTGCTCAGCTCCGACTGGTCGAGCCGCGACCTCGACGCGAATCGCGGCAACGCCTGGACCGTCGACCAGCAGGGCAACGTCTCGCTGGTTCCGCTCACCGGTGGCGAGGCCTACACCGCCACGCTCACCGGCGTGCAGTGGCCGTTTCATCTCGAACTCTCCCAAGCATTCAACCGCCGCATCGTCGCCAGAGCGACGTCGACGGACGCCGGCGCCGAGCCGCAGATGTACACCCTGGAAGCCGAAGGCGGCGTGCTGACCACCAACGTCTGCCACCTCAGCCCCGCGCCCGGCGTCGACCTGGGCGGCCCGGGGAGCTTCATCGAGGCCAGCGATGGCGCGCATCATATTCACCTCGGCGAGATGTCGGGCACCGGCACGCCGATGATCGTCAAGTGGGACCTGAGCGGCTCGTGCGCCGACACCCAGGCGCCGGTGACGATGGTGCGTCCGGCGGTCGTCGAGGACCCAGCAGCGGGGATAGGCGCAGGTTCGCGCGACCGCGCACTCACGGGCCTCAATCGCGACGGGACCCTGCAACTCGTCAAAGCCGACGCGCTGCGCTCGGCGTGCACGGACGCGGCGGCCTGCGCCATGCCGATCTCGCAGAGCACGAATAACGGCTGGCGCGTCAACCTGGTGCCCGGCGAGACGGGCGCGACCTGGGCGGTCGACAAATACGGCGACATCCTCATCGACGGCGTGCCGCTGGTCTTCGACCTCACCCAGCCGCCCATCATCGTCGACGCCCCGGGCGCGACCGCCCAGGACGACGCCGCGATGATCCTCGCCGGCATCGACCACGACTCGGCGACGCATGCGGTCTGGCAAGTCAGCACGCGCGGCACCATCTCCGAGGCCGGCCTGCTGAATCTGGACACCGGGAACCCCGACACCGGCGTGGTGCTCACCGCCGCCGAGGGCGAGGACAAGGGTGACGACGACGAAGCCCAGGACATGACGCTGACCATCGCCACGGTGATCATCGACTTCGGCGCCGATGGCGACGCCGGCTCGGACTCCGGCAACAAGAAGGCTGCCGGCACGTTTACGGTCACCGCGAGCCAGCTCGCCGCGTCCATCGGCGCCGCCGACCCGGTGAGCTTTGCGACCGAGGGGCCCGAGTTCGACGTGTCCCAGACCACCCAGGGCGCGGTCATCGCCGCCCCGGCCACCGCAGCCCCGCTGGCGCTTCCGGGCGAAGACGCCCACGCCGAGGTGCTCGCCGAGCTGACCCCCGCGCAGGCCTCGCGCCCGCTCGTCTTCACCTATACCGACGAGGGGCTCTTCCTGCGCTCCGGCGGCGACGACGGCGAGCCCCTCGACGTCCTCCTCGAGGCCGAGCCGGTCGGCGGCGAGAACCCGGTCTTCGTGGACACCGCCGGAGGATTTCCGAGTGTCGCCCAAGGAGACGCCTCCGGCGCGGGCAACGGAAGCGGCAAGAGCACCGTGTTCACCGGCAAGATCAAACGCATCATGATCAAGAAAAAGAGGATTGGCGGAAACCCCAATCGCTCGTCCGACGGCTCCGACGAGGGCGGTTCGGCAGAGCAGGGCGAGGTCACCTATCAGGTCGTGCGCGAAGAGCTCGCCATGCCTGCAGAACTCGCCCGCCGAGAGCTCGCGCTCATGGACCAGGGCGACTTCAACGGCGACGGCCTCGAAGACGTGGTCGTCGCTCCCACCGACGGTAGCGGCTCGACGGTCCTCTTCAGCGACGGCATGGGCGGCCTGTTGCCCTCGGTGATGCCGATTTCCGGCGGGCCGACGATCGTGTGGCCGTCGGGCGCGACGGCGTCGACCAGCTCGAATGGGAAGGGAACGACCCGGGCGGCGGCATTAATAAGATCAAATATTCACCTCGAGTTGCTGTGAGGGTGAGTTGGAGTCCCTTGTAGAGCGAATTTCAACCTCAATGAACTGATTTGAAAAGGACTGACGATGAAACGCTACATCCTGGTACTTTTGGTCGCCCTGGCATTCGTGCTGGGCGCCTGCGCGAACGGCAACGACGGCAATAACGGCTCCGGAAACAACGGTGAGACCGACGCGACGTCGGATACCTCCACCGCCGAGGATACGAGCGGGGACGAAGACACCGGCGAAGCTCAGGATACCGGTGGGGGCGAAGACACCGGTGAGGCCCAGGATACCGGCGACGAGGACACCGGCACCGCCGATGTCGGCCAGGACGTCGAGGAAGACGCCGGTCAGGACGCCGGCGGGCCAACCTACTGCACTGGCGGCCCGAGCTGTCGAGGCATCGAGAAGCTCCCAGCGAACGTGCCACAAGTCTGCAACAACACCGCTGGCTGCAACTATGACAACCCCACCCAGGAGTGTCAGGGCACCCCTGAATTCACCGGTTGTGCGGACCTGGACACCGAGCAAGCCTGCTTGTCCGCCGGGTGCACAGCCTCCAGCAGTGGCGGCGACTTCGCTTGCGAGCAGCCGGCCACCAACCCGCCCATCCAGTGCGAGTGGTTCGAGACGCCTGACACGAGACAGGCCTGCATCCTGTACGGCTGCGCCTACGACGGGCCCACCGAGGGCGAATGCTCGGATCCCTCGCAAGACTTCATGCTCGACTGCAGCCAGTTTGAAGTTCAGTCCAATACCGGTTGCGAGAGCACCGACCCCAATTGCTGTGCGTACTGGGCCAGCAGCCAGCGTGGCAATCTGTGCGCGCCTCAAAACGCGCTCGGGTCGCCTGCGGAGTTCTGCGGGCCGGGACAAGGAATGGAGCTTAACTGCACGAACGTGCCCGTCGCTGAATGCGAGTCGCGCGAGGGCTGCTCGATCGGCAACAACAATGGGCTGGAGTACTGCCAGGGACGGACGCCGGTCATTTGTGAAGACCTGACCGGCGAGCGTCCCGGCCAGGACGGCAACTTCAGCCAGGATTGCACGGCGTTCGGGTGCGACTGGCAGTGGACGAATTGAGTGAATGACCGTTCCGCTTCGGTCCCATCGACAGACATACGAAAGATCGTTTTGAGGAGTAGCAACGATGAAACACTACACCCTGGTACTTTTGGTCGCCCTGGCATTCGTGCTGGGAGGCTGCGGCAACGGCGACGACGGCAATAACGGCTCCGGAAACAACGGTGAGACCGACGCGGGCATGGTCGATGCGGGCGACGTCGGCGACATGGACGACACCGGCTCGGCTGACACGGGACCCGACGATACTGGCACCACCGACACCGGTGACGACACCGGCATGGATGCCGGTTCGGACGCCGAACAGCCCCAGCCATGCGCCGCCGACGAACGGGTCGAGGCAGGGGAGTGCGAAGCGTGCGCGCCGGGCACGACCAACGAGGCGGGCGACGACCCGACCGGGGCCGACACCGACTGCGACGCGATCCTCTGCGCCGAAAACGAGCGCGTCCAGGACAATACCTGCGTGGCGTGTCCTGCGGGTGAAGTCAGTGACGCCGGCGCCGACGCGTCGGGAGACGGCACCCAGTGCGTCGCCCCGGATGCCTGCTTCGACGTGCTGGGCCTCGACTGCGACACCTATCGGGAGGCCTATATCAAGACCGATGTTCAGGACGTGGTGGCGAAGTTCGGAAGTGCCGTGGCGATGTCCGACGACGGGCAGACCTTGTTCGTCGGTGCGCCGAACTTCAACCCGGGCATCGAGCCGGGCGGCGCGGTCTTCGTGTTCGGCCGAAGCGGGGCAACCTGGACGCAGCTGGCGCGCCTGCGTCCCTCGGAGGGGAACAATTTTGGAACCGGACTGGACATCGACGGCAATACCCTGGCGGTGGCCGCGAATGGCAGTGGTCGGGTTCACTTGTATACGGGAAGCAGCGGGACCTGGACCGAGGACGACGTGGTCTCGGCGTCGAATTACGAGAGCGGCGACCGGTTCGGTTTATCGCTCGCGCTCGACGCGCGGGGAGAACTGCTCGCCGTCGCAGCGATAAACGAAGATGGCGGCGGACTCGGCTTCGAGGCCGATCCAGACGCGACGCCGGCGATTGAAGATTCCGGCGCGGTCTACCTCTACGAGCGGGACGCACTGGGCGACTGGTCGCCGGTTGCGTATATCAAGGCGCCGAACGCGGGGGAAGCCCACCGCTTCGGGCACGCCGTGGCCCTGAGTCGCTCGGGCGCCCACCTGGCCATTGGCGCCAACGAGGAGGACGGCGGCGCCATTGGCATCA
Organism: Myxococcota bacterium; assembly: GCA_051747295.1. Lineage (GTDB taxonomy): Bacteria > Myxococcota_A > Bradymonadia > Bradymonadales > Bradymonadaceae > JBNJFZ01. The sequence goes on along the minus strand of JBNJFZ010000053.1, from coordinate 11,982 downwards.
ACGGCGACATGAGCAACCAGTCGGCCGACCGGTCCGGCGCCGTGTACGTGAATCGCCTTGCGCCGTGACGGGGACGTCGGGTCGCTGAACCCCTGTTAGACGGCGTCTGCAAAAGGGTGCCTTCTGCAGAAGGGCGTCAGAGGGCGATCTGGTGGCTCGAATTTCGGCGGCCTTCGAGGTTCTATGCCCCTCCCGTCAGGCGGCTTCGACATTGTGACGTGAGCCGTCCATACTGGGGGAGACGTTCGAGCCTGCGGAGGAGCGCGATGAGACCAATTTTTCGACCTGTTCTCATCGCGTTTCTCTGCTCTGGCCTCGGTTGCTCGACACCTCAGACCGCCCCCGAACCTGCGCAGCCCGCGCTGTTGGATCCCGCGGCGTCGGACATCCCCTACGATGTTCAGGTCCGTGATAGATGTCCAGATGAAAGCCGCCCATCCGACGGCGATTCCTCGAGAGTGTCGTGGTGGCTGCAACCGAAGCATGGGTTCCAGGGCGAGGGCAAAGTTGTGGGCGAGGATGGTCGCGTGCTCGGTACCGTCGATCGGCAGCATCAGCAGCTCCGGCAGGGCGGAGAGCTCGATCCCGAGCACACCCGGATTTCGGTGCGCGTTTACGACGAAGCCGGGCGTGTTATCGGCGAATGGCTGTTTCGGGACGCGGATCTCGGCGAGGCGGCGGCGACTCCGGAGGAGCTGCGTGCGGACATCGCATACCACGCGAACGATGACGTGTGGCGATACACCGGCGACGACGCTCGACTCGAGCGCGTCTGGCTGGGGCAGTATCACGAAGACAGTCAGCGCGTGTTGCGCGAGGTACGGTGGCGAAACCTCATCGAACCCCTCGTTCCCGGCGTCGATTCGACGTTCTCACGTCTCGGCACCGACGAGCCTCACGAAATTCGACGCTTCGGCCGGGCCTATACCGCGGCCGTCTCGATGCCTGACGCGTGGCATGGAAAGCTGCAAATGGTGGTCCTCCGGAAGGTCGACGGGCAGGGCCGGATGACGCAATACGCGGAGTATCGAAACCGGTGGCACGAGGACGCTGAAATGCAGCGGCTGACTCTCGAGCGGTGGCTTAGCAGGAAGTGGGGCGCAGGCGGCATACTCATCCGCGAGGCGCGCGACGATCGCAGTCGCGGGCGTGACCCGAATTTGGCCGACGGAATCATCGACTCGGTCTCCGAGCTCGAGGTCGAAGACGGGCGAATCGTCGAGGCGCGGACCCAGCAGATCGGCTTCGACCCGGACGTGCCCTGGGCACGAGTGCCTCCCACGTGGCGAAGTGTCGAGGTCGAGCCAGATGGAGAGGACGAAGGGGTCGAGCCGCGTTCGATCATCAGCAGCCGAGCGCTGTATGTGCGTGACGAAGCGGGAAACCTGCGCGAACAGCGAGGTGAGAGGCGCCGGACTACGGTTCTCTATGGGTACGATGAGCAGGGCCGGCTGACGTGGTCGGGGCAGGATGGACAAGCCCGACCGGGACAGCTCGCGAAGGTCAGTAATCGTTATCAGGGCCGGAAGATAGATGGCGCCTTCGATCGGACGATCCGCTACGAATACGACGTGGACGGACGCCGGACCTCCAAGGTCATGACGAAATACGAACGGGGTATCCAGACGCGTCGATACGTGACCGCGTATCGCTACGAGGAGGGACGACTCGTGGGTGAGCGTCGTAGCAGCCGAAGTCCGAGCAGGCCGGACTTCGAGGGGCGGGCGCGCGTTGTCGAATATCAGTACGACGACGCCGGACGGCTCTTGATCAGAGTCGAGGGATGGGAGGGGGCCGAGCATCCGTTCTCGACCACGCTTTACGAGTACGACAAGGCGGGGCGGCTATCGCGCACAACCGACCTCGGCAGTGGTCGACACGATTTAGAGGATTTCGCCGGCGAGCTCGAGATGTTTTCGGAGCGCCGCGAGTACACCTATGACGACCGGGGTCGTCGGGTCGAGGAGCGCCTCTACCGGCGTGGCCGGGAGAAGGCTTCGAGACGCACCGAGTACGTCTACGGAGAGGGGGAGCAGCCTGTCAAGGCGCTGTATTTCAAGGGCGAACGCAAGCGAGGAACGTTCGACTGGGACGTCACGTTTTGGTTTGTCACGCAGTATAAATACGACCAGCAAGGACGGTTGGTCCGCGAGATCGATGCGGAGGCTCCGAGGGTCGTGCGGTACCGCGATGCGTGTTTTGAGGGCAACGAGGGCGATGCCGGTACTTCGAAGCGCTGAACCCCCGTCAGACGGCGTCTGCAAAAGGGTGCCTTCTGCAGAAGGGCGTCAGAGGGCGATTTCGGGTGCGGCCGATGTGGTGGTGCCAGCGGGCTCGCACCACATCGGCTGCGCCGGGCGGATCACGGGCTCGACACCAAAACCTCGTAGGTTTCGCCGGTCAGGCCTTCGAGCGACCGGTTATTCATATTGACGACCTCCAGGTAGTAAGTCGTCGCGGCTTCGAGGGTGCCCTGGAGGTTCACCGAGCAGTCGCCGTCGGCGCTCTGCCGGTCGATGGAGCTGCTGGCGCCGTCGAAGGCCTCGGTCGCGGTGTCCGCCTCGATCAGCGCGGCGGTCACACCCTGGGACCCGCTTCCGCAAACAAAGCCGCTGATGTCCACGCCGTAAGCGCCGGCATCCTGCGTGGTGAAGGCGTAGTACGAGGTGAAGTTGCGCACCGAATTGTTGGTGCCAGCGATGCCGTCGAACGGCTGTCCGACCAGAATCTCGATGGGGTCGTTGGCGCGTCCGTCGCTAACGCGGGTCGAGCTGACGGTGACGGCGTTATTGGTCGAGGTGCCGTTGTCGAGCCTCAAATAGTAGGTCTTCTCCTCGCTCAGGCGCACGTCGGTCACGCCCTCGGCGAGGGTGCGATCGGTCGCGCTACCGACCTCGAACGAGTAACCATCGTCTTCGAAGAGATACCAACCGTTAAAGCTCGAGCTCTCCTCGAAACTCGCGACGATCGAGTAGGAGCCGGGGAAGGTCGTATAGAGTTGCAACTCGCCGGCACCGCCGGGTTCGACGGATGTTTCGAGTGGGTCACCCGGACAGATGACAGAGCCGCCGCCATTGCAGTCGGGCTCGAGGTCCACAGGGTCGTCGCCATCTCCATTCTCATCTTCGCCGTTGCCGTCTTCGACCTGGTCGGGGAAGTCCGCCCGCAGATTGTCAGCTGCGTCAGTGACCGTCTGGTCGAAACTGCTGGCGTCGATGGCGTCCTCGAGCTCGCCGAATAGGCTATCGCCGTCGCCGTTTAGCTCGCCGTCGTCCGCGAAGTCAGCGGCGATGGTGTCGATATCCTCCTGCGTCATGTCGGTCTGCAGCAGCGCCACCGAGAAGTTCAGCAGTTGCCGGTCGTCGCCGTTGGCCACGTCGAGCCCGGCGAAGATGTTCAGCTCGCGAGGATCGGTGCCGATGCTGATCAGGGTCGCCAGTTCATCGTCGGCCTGCGCATCCGCATCGGCCGCGGTGGTGCCCTGGCCCATCAGGTGGACGGTTCGGGCGGCGTGCAGGTGTGTGAAGAAGTTGACGTTGCTGTCGACTGCACCGTCGCCGATGCGCGCGAACGCATCCAGCGAGAGGGATTCGCTGGCGGTCGCGCCTTCGATCTCATCGTAGAACGCGCCGGAGACGGTGATGCGCGTCGGGCCGCTCCAGTCAAGCTCGGCGAAGGTAAACGCCCCACCTTCCTCGACGGTCGCTTCCCTGGTGTCATTTGTGGCCTCGCCGCTATCGGACAGCGCTGTGGCCGTGGCGGTCGCGTTGCCCTGCTCGAACGGCCCCTTCTGGCCGAGTCCCTCCAGGGCAGATCCGTCGGTGCCGTCGTCAGGGCCGCAGGCAGGAGTCACGGCAAACGCGGCGGTCAAGAATACGAGAAAGATCGTGTGCTTATATCGCATCATACTCCCCTCTTGGAATGGGTAAGAACGGGAGGCAAGATACACAAGATTGGTGCAAGGATACAGGCGGAATTGGCCGGTCTCTTCGAAAGGATGCAGGGCGGTCCACGGACCGTCGCAGGGCGGTGGCGCGACGGCGCTCCCCCGGCGACCCAAACCCCCGTCTGGCGGCATCTGCAGAAGGGTGCCCTTTGCAGAAGGGCGTCAGAGGGCGATCGGCGGGGTCTCGACCGACAAACCCCCGTCTGGCGGCACCTGCAGAAGGGTGCCTCTTGCAGAAGGGCGTCAGAGGGCGATTTTGGCGTCGAAATTGGCTTGCAAGAGCAACGACTTTCTCGCCGAACCGCGTACGCCTGGCCGCACCGCAAATTGGGCGAATTTGGCGTGCGCGCGACGGCGACGTGCAACGCTTTCGCGACTTTTGCATCCCAAGTAGGGTCGTATCATCGTGGTATGTGTGTTCCAGGCCGGCGCGCACAGATGTAGAGGGCGAGCATATGGTTCAGTTGGCGGAATTCTTCGAGGGGGCAGAGCCCGTCGCCCCGGACAGACGTCGGTGTGGTATCGAGGTCGAAACGCTGTTCGTGCGCGAGGACGGGCGGCCGCTGATGGCTGCGCAGGGCGAGGCCGTGTTCGGCGCGATGGAGCAGCGGGGCTGGGAGCGACGACAAGACTCGAAGGATCT
>JBNJFZ010000053.1:0-7293 GCA_051747295.1 Myxococcota bacterium | reverse complement strand
TCGCTGCTGGAGCAATTCCAGGTAGTCGTAGACCGAGCGCCCGACGGCCGACTCATCCACCACGAACATCCGGTGGCATTTGCTGAGTACGACGGCGATGTCGACGTCACCACCTTCCTGGGAACGGTCTGGTTCCACACGCGCCTGCGGCGGCTCGGCGATCAACTCGCGCTGGAGGTACGATTCGTTCCGCGCGGCAGCGATGGTGCCCTGCGAGACGACCTGCGGGCGGTCGTAGCCTGTATGGAGAAGACGAGCGAAGTCGACTGACCGGGCCTCTTGCGTTCGTCCTTTCCAACCTCGCGGCTTTGGTGCAAAGATTGGAGCGATGCAGCTTCGAAGCGACATCGGCGCTGCGTGAGTTCCAACGACAGATTTGTGCCAGACTTACCCAGACAGGACGACCATGCAGTTGAGAATCGTGTGTCTTCTCGCGTTGATCGCCCTCTTCGCCTCCGGCTGTATCGGAGGCTTGAAGATGACCAAGATCAATACCGAGACGAAGCAGCCCAACAACGTCTGGGTATTCTTCACCGTCGAGGATGGAGACGAGCCGGTCGCCGGCCTGGAGGCCGACGACTTCGAGATCTACGAGGACGATGGACTCGTGTCGCCTTATGAGAGCAAGCAGGTGATTCAGAACCCGGAGGTCGCCTCGGTGATGTACACGATCCTGCTGCTCGACGTCAGCGGGAGCATGACCGAGTCGGGGCGCATCGACGAGCTGGTGGACGCGGCGAAGACGTTTACCGAGAAGGTCGGCGAGTCCCAGAAGGTCGCCGTTTATGCCTTCGATGGCTCGAAGGAGATTCACCCGGTGGTGCCGTTTACCTCCCGCAAGGGCACGATCGACGGAGGGCTCGACGGACTGCGAAACTGGACCCCGAAGGACAACTCGACCAACCTGCACGGTGCGGTCGTCTCGGGGCTGGACACGCTATATGAGGGGCTCGAGAACGAGGAGAAGCCGCTGAAATTCGGCACCCTCGTCGTCTTTTCGGACGGGGCTGACCGGGCTTCGCGCGTGTCGAGAAACGAGATGCGCGAGGAGATGCGGCGCGAGCGCTACGACGACTACGAGATGTATGCGATTGGCATCGGCGACGAGGAGGAGCTGGCCGAAGCCGAGTTGCACGACATTGGCCGCGACGGCACGTTCATCGATCAGAGCGCGTCGAAGACCTCGGAGGTCTTCGAGAAAGTCGCCAACAAGATCAACGGCCACAGCAAGCGCTTCTACCTGCTTTCCTACTGCACGCCGGCGCGCAAGGGGGAGCACGAGGTGCGAATCGAGGTCAACCTCGAGGACCGCGGGTCGGGCTCGCTCGAGTACAAATTTGACGCGGACGGATTCGGGCCGCCGCCGCAGTGCGACCCGCAGCGCAAGCCGACGTTCGACCTGGAAGACGTCACGCCCGAGGACGACAAGGTGTCGATGCGAGTCATGGACTAAGCGTTGGCGGCTCGCGGAGTATCCATCATCCACCGCCGGGGACGACTGCGGCAGCTGGACCCGTGACGCATGGTCTTTCGGTGTTTTCGGTCGTGGCATCGTTCTTGCGGTGCTCTCGGCCCGGACACGTGCCGATTCCGACCGAGGACGCCAGGATATGCTGCACAAGGCTGGGTTGAATAGCGCCATTTATCTCGTCGCGACTGCGCTCGTCGCGGTCTTGCTGGGGGCCTGCGGCGCGCCGCAGATGCCGCGCCCGCCCGAGCACTACGGTGAATTCGAGCCCAGCCCGGCCGTCGAGACGAGCACGCCCGGCCATCGAGCCAGCGTCGCCTCCATTCGGCAGCGTCGCCTGTGGGTGAATGAGACGGGCAAGCCGCTCTCGTCGCTGACAGTGACGGTGGAGCTGAGCGCGCAAGAATCAGGGGGACCCTGGCGGTTGGCCGCCTCGGATTTTCAGATGGTGGCCGATGTGCCCGAGCACGGCCGGCTACTTGCCAGAGACGACCGGCGCACACGTCCACCAAACGCCATGGAGATTCGGCGCGATGGAAAGTGGCGCGACGCGGATTCGGTCGTCGTCGAGTCCGGCACGACGCGAACGGTGCGACTGGACTTCGACGATGTCACTCCGTACGCGGTCGTCGGCGAAAAATGGGGTCCGGGGGCCCACATGGGCGGCTGGAATGCATACTATCGCCCGGTCGGGCTCCGACTCACCTATCCATCGCCAACGGGTTCGACCGAAGAACTCGCCGTGGCCGATCCCGATACGGCGAGTCCGACCTGGGAGCGCGACCACGTGGATACGCGGCTACACATGTTGATCGCGCCGTCGATTCTGTCTCAGCGCGAGGGTGGCACGGGGTTTTTGTTCGGGGCCGACTTCGGGGCGATGCATGATTTCCAGGCGCCGGTGTATGTGCGGTGGGCGGCCGAGTGGCAGCTCGGGCATGTCCCGGATGCAAACGGCGTAGTCGCCGGGGCCGACGCCGATCCGAGCCGCGCGACGTATCTGCGCCTGGCTGCCCCGTTGACGGCGGGCGGCGTCTTGAAGTCGACGAATTACGATATGCGACTCGGGGCCGGCTGGTCGGCCGGCATCGTCAAGCGCGAGGGCATCGATCCGGTTGCCGTGCCTCACTACCTGGTCGGCGAATACGAAATGGTGGTGCGTCCGAACCAGCAATACCCGTTTCGGACGCACGACTTCGCCGGCAACGTCGGCTTTTATACGCGGATGTCCTACCAACTCGGAAACCTGGCCGAGCGCGAGGAGCCGCCGGGGTTTCTGTTTACCTTCGGGATTGCGCTGCATCCGGGCGGGTGAAACTGGCGCTGATCGGTTGGTGGCAGCTATGTCGCGGGAGAGAAGATGTCGTGGTCGGTCGAGTACCGGGCGTGGCCGGTATGAAGTCACTCAGGATTCGGCCCAGACTTCGGGGTCCGGAAAGTAATCGCGGGGATGGGTGATCATCGACCGCATCGCGCGGATGTAGCGGCCGCCCTGGAAGCCGTCGTAGCAGCGGTGGTCGGCGGTCGATGAAATCGTCATGACTTTGCGGACCTGCACCTCGCCGTCGATGGCGATCGGGGCCTCGCGGATCCTCCCAGGTAGCACGACAAGCGGGCAGCGACTCGCCGGGACGAGTGGGGCGAACGCCTGGTCGACGTCGAATTGACCCACGCTCGAGAGCATCGCGCTGCCGAAGGGGTCGTTCGGCAGTCCAATACGCTCGAGGTCTAGCGGCACCTCGAAGGTCAAGAACTCCACCAGTCGAACCACGAGTGGTCGCAGGCGTGGCGGTACCAGGTCGAAGGTCGAGCGGGTCGACTCGATCTGCTCGTCGTCGCCGGTTCGAATGCGGCCGGCTCGTTTGTGGAGGCTCGCCAGAATATCGGGTAACTCCAACTGGTCGCAGTCCTCGATCTTGACGCCGCTCAGGTCCGCCTGCATGCCGTCCGAGCCCGGGATCGCGACCTGACAGAAGATGTCGATATGCGTTCGTTTTTTGACCTCGTTGCCGACGACGATGACGTTGAGGTCGGGGTTCTGCTCGAAGAAGCGCGCGAGGACCTTTACCAAGAAGACCGTCGGCGTCACGCGGTGGCCGGTGACGCGGCGAACCTCGTCGAGGTAGTCGAGCATCTCCGTGACGTCGACCTCCATCATCCCATAGAAGGTGGGGTTGGTGGGCCTGGTCCACATACCCACGGCGATCTTACGCCACAATGACGCCTCCTGGAGCGTCTCCCATCTCGTCGCTTCGGCCATCAATCGAGTCCTCTCACAAGAATCATGCATCGGGTTGGTCGAGTACTGTAGACCGACCTTAGACCAGCGGCAAACAGGCGACATGATCTTGATCATATGCGAAGCGCACTGATCCAGTCGAGAGCCCGCCCGGCGACGACCGTGTTGTTGTGTAGCCATCGCCTGGAGGAAGTCCGCCACCTCATTGACCGCATCGTCGCGCTCGAGGACGGCCGGGTGGTTGCCTTCGACACCACCGAGACATTCGTCGCGGATATGGGTCGCGCGGCTATCGACCTGGCACGTGCCGTCATGGACAGCTTGAGTGACGAACTCGAGGACCTCGTAGTCGAGGGCGTACACGACTTGCAGGTCGATCTGCGCGAAGAGAGGAGGGCCTCTTGAAGAAGGTGCTCGTTGCAGTCGCTGTCCTCTTGATAGCCGGCGTGGGAGGGCTCGTTTTTCTACTGGAGCGCCCGTTGGGTTGCGGCCGATGACATGGGGTTCGTCGAGGTCGATGAAGACACCCCGATGAGGTGTGGACTCGGCGCAGCCGGAGCTCAGTGCGCTGGGTCCGGTCGGATTCTTCATGGTGAATCGATTGAGGCGGCGATGGGTCCAACTCATCGGGGCTGCCTGGCCGTCGCTGGTGGGAACGCTGAGTCTTCTGGGGGCCTGGCTGCACTTCAAACAGCGCGATCTTCCGGGATGACGTGTACGTGCGCCAGCTCGAGTCGTGTGTGAAACTGGCGCTGGCCGGCTGTTGGCGATAGTCTGATGGCGACTATCTCACAGCGAAAAGGGAGTCATGGACAGTCGAGTTGTTGGTGTGGTGCTGGCGCTTCTGCTGGTGTGTTCGGGGTGCGGCGGGGATGACGGCGGTGAGCAGGAAGATGTCGAGCCAACGCGCTGCGGTGGCATTCACTGGAGCGACTCGGCCGGCCAGGACGTGTACACCGGCTGCCAGGGCAATGACACGAGCTGGTCGTGTGCGTGCGAGTCGGATCCGTCGGAGGCATTTCAGGATGGTGGGGAGTCGGCCGACGGTGCGACCAGTTGTGGCCAGGCCGTAGAGCAGACCTGTTCGAGGCCGGTGCTGACAGTCTCTGCGTGTGCCGGAGGGCCGGGCGCTATCGGCACCTGCTGGTATGCGGCGGATGGGAGCGGCAACGTCTCGCAATCGACGTTCGATTGTCGCTGCGAGGACGGCGTGGCGACCTCCGAGGTGAATTCAACCTCGTGTCAGGCCGCGCTTTACGACGCCTGCGACACGCGCACGGAGTGCTCCGCGGACGGCGACACCTGCTCGCCCGGCAATGAGGAGAATAAGTGGATCTGTGAGTGTGCGGATGCGGGCGGATCGACGGATGTCGTGTACTCGGATTCGTGTGAGGGCGCGCGGTCGCAGAGTTGTGGATGATCCTCGGGTCGAGGCTGCGTCGCGGTCATGAAGTCATTTTTTCGACAGATTTCAGGGGCGGTTGGGCGTCCGGGATCGACGTTCGCGGACTTGGCCGGCGAGCGTGCCGTGGGTGCGGGGGCGGGCGCGATGCTCGTCTGCGCGCTCGTCTACAGTTCATTCGTGCTCTGGATGTACCTCGCCGGGCACCAGCCCTCGTTTACCGGCAACCCGATTCCCGCGGCCGAGTATTACCTGTGGCAGGCTGGATTCCTGCCGGTGTGGCTGCCGATGGCGTGGGCGCTGTCGGCCTCGGTCGCCCACGGGCTGTCGCGCGTCGGCCAGTCCGGCGCCTCGTGGGGAGCGACGGCCGCCCCGCTGGGGTTTGCGCTGGGTGTGCCGCTGGTATTTGCGTATCTGGTGCCGGAGATGATCGTCTTCGGGGTCTTCGGCCACGACGCGCTGGTGGCCGCGATGCGGATCACCGGGCCCGTGGCGCTGGGGTGGATGGGTTTTCTGGCGTGGAAGGCCGTGCGCGCCGCGCACGACTACTCGGGGCTGGTATGCGCCGGCCTGGCCGCGGTGTCAGTGCTCGTATTCGGGGCCGTGACCGCGGTGTTGGTGCGGTGAAAGCGGGCTGGGCGTAAGCACCGCTTCTGCGGTGGCCCATGGCATGGGAGCAACGGGGATTTCTATCGCGATCCAGACACTGAGCTGTGGTGGACGAAGGACAATGCAGGCCACGGTGATGCGATTTGGAACGTATATGAGGAGACACCGAAGGGGCTCAAGCACGTGACAGACACCGATGAATTCGGCACCTACATCAAAAAGCACAAAGGCCCGAAGAACAAAGTCATTTCATGGGACAGGCTGGACATCAAATGAGTGAAGCCGAGTATATGACCAATGCTGAGGAATTCCTCGAGGTCTGCAACGAAGGAGGGAGGCGTCCCTACACGATAAGCGCGAGCGCGGATACGTGGAGGCGAATATTAGAAGAGTATCCGGCACTCCATTCTGCTGTGGCGCTAAATAAGACAATTCCCGAAGAGATCATTCGTGAATTGTCGAGGTCGGAAGATAGCAGTGCGAGATCTAGCATTGCACGGACGAGAAGGACCCCACTGGATGTCCTCGAGTCCCTGGCTCAAGATTCCGATGCGTCGGTCCGAAAGTCTGTTGTGGCCAATCCCGAGGTGCCAAGAGAGATACTGGAGTCCTTGCGCGACGACCCGTGGGTCAACATCCGTGAATTCGTTGCAAAGCGGCTCAGAAAGTTCGATGGCGGCGACTCGCCGTCGGACCAGTGACGAGTCGCATTTGGACGTCGTCTTCGCAGTGGTGCGTCGTGCTGTGTTTTTTGAGCGAGGCCCGTCTCCGGCCCGCGGAGATTTGCTGGCCATCAAAGCGAGGCGTGCACGCTAGATCTAAAGGTGTCCACTGCCGATTGAGTCTGGCCGAAGCGATGTGGAAATCAAAGCAAACCGGATCCGAGACGGGGCTGGCGGACCGAGCAGGGCGAGGATGAGGGGTGGGCTGGCAAGGCTGGCCAACCGAGGCGATGCCGGAGGCACGAAGTATGTGCAGAAGTGTGCCTGAGCAAGCGATGTGGAAATCAAAGCAAACCGGATCCGAGACGGGGCTGGCGGACCGAGCAGGGCGAGGATGAGGGGTGGGCTGGCAAGGCTGGCCAACCGAGGCGATGCCGGAGGCATCGTCGAGGGCGGACAACGCAGCCAGCGCGCCCCTCAGCCCGCCCTGCGAAGGGAGCCAGCCCCGTCTTGGATCCAAAGAAAGAGCACGCCCGGCAGGATTCGAACCTGCGACCGACGGCTTAGAAGGCCGTTGCTCTATCCAACTGAGCTACGGGCGCTCATTGATCGTTCGGGAACGGTCTTTTCTCCCTTCGCGGGAGCGGCTGATTTGGGCGAGTTCTGCGTCTGCCTGCATCGACGATGCCGCTGGCATCGCCTGCTTCGGCCGACTTCGATCTCGCACAAATCATCTCACTCCCGCTCGGTCCGAAAAGCCCGTTCCCGAACTCGGTGGGGCTAATCGTCCAATCACGGGAGGTGTCCGAGTCGGCGAGTTCTGCGTCTGCCTGCATCGACGATGCCGCTGGCATCGCCTGGTTCGGCCGACTTCGATCTCGCACAAATCATCTCGCTCCCGCTCGGTCCGAAA
>JBNJFZ010000052.1:0-32615 GCA_051747295.1 Myxococcota bacterium | reverse complement strand
GCCCGCCCCGCGGCCTCTGTGCCGCGGCTTGCGTGCCTACTCCGTGCGCTTCGGGACCTACAGCGTCCCACCCACCATCATCACGCCGCCCTTCCCGTCGTGGCTCGGTGCGAACATCATGTGCACGTCGCCGAACAGATCCTCTTCCTCGTCCCAGTTGCGCGTAAAGTAGGTCGACAGACCCAGGCCCGCCCCGGCGCCCACGAGCGCCGACGTGAAGCCGCCCTCCGACTCGCCGTCGCCGCCGGTGAAGAACAGATAGGCGCCGACGCCGGTCAGGGCTCCAACCAGGCCGCCGGCATCGATCACGAACGCGCGACCGCGGCTCATCGGGAAGTATTTGGACAAGACCGCACCGCCGATCAGACCGAGGTCGACGGCTGCCAGGGTACTTCGCGCGAAGACGGCCTGCTCGGGAAAAACAATCCCATTGACGAGCATCATCATCACGCCCGACCAGAGGCCGGTGGTATTCATCAACGCCACATCTCCGGCATCCGGCTCCAAATTCGCGTAGGCGAGGTGGCCGACCGCCATCCCTGCGAGCTGTCCGCCGGCGAGCAGCGCGGGCGCGCGACGATTCGGGAACGCGTTCGGCGACCCCAGCGACAGATCCAAGAACCCGCCGTTGACCGCGCCCCAGAATGTTCCGGAGTTGATCGCCAGCGCGTGGCCCGGGGTGATCCCGTCGCGCGATGCGTACAGCGACAGGCCCAACCCCAGGCCAGCGCCGCCAGCCAGGCTACCGATGACCAGTCGTGGGTCGTCACACACGGCGACGCCGCACAGCTCTGCGCCCACCGCCAGCCCATTGATCGTCTGGAAGATCGCCAACTCGGCTCGCGCGATGCCCGTAGCGTCTTCCTCCGGGCCCCGCTTCTTCTCGGAACTCTCGTCGCTCGGCCGAGTCGATGTGAGAAACGCGCTCGGGCGCTCCCCGCCCAGGGTCTCCAGGGCATCGGCACTCGCCTCGGCGGCGGGATGATCGGGATAGTTTGCGTGGAGTCTTTCGAGGTAGCGCTTTGCGGCGGCGTCGTCGCGCTGCGCCAATGCGTTCAGCGCTCGCTCCAGGAGCGTCCAGGCTTCCGCCTCGACCTCGTCGACTTCGTCGACCTCAGTCGCCTCGCGCGTCTCCTCGGCGTCCGGTGGCGCGGGCGGCTCCTCGGCGGTTTCCTGCGCCGACGCACTGGCGCCGAACGCCAAGAGGATCAAAACCAAGAGTACACTGTAGAATCGCTTCATCTGGATCATCCCCGATACCATGAATCGTCACCGGATCAGCTATTTAGCACCACGGCCATCGCGGTCCAAATGAAAAGATGTCATTGACTCTGAGCGGAGAGCCCCTCGATGGCCTGACCGTACATCTGCAGCGACGGCTTCTCTCGGGCGATAGTCGGTGGCGCCTCGTCCCACATCGACCACGAGAATCTGCGCGACTCGATGGCGACCTGCCCATTGAGCACCACGCTGACCGCGATCCCATCGGTCTGCCGGGTCTCACGCGGCTGCGTCGAGCGATCGTCGTGCAGCACGCGCCGGCTCGACGGGTCCGTCACATTGAGCAACGTCCAGGGCAGTCGAATCTCCATGAAGCGCCCGTCGATGATCACGGCGTCGCGGCTCGTCGGCTCCTCGTCGCCCACGCGCACGGGAAGCCGCCCGATATCCTCGTCGAACTCCTCCTCGAATTCGTACGTACCGTCGTTGCTGCCGTGAAATTGGGAGTTGAACCATCGCACCCGGTGCCAGGGGGCTCCGTCAGATGCCACAGACCGGAATTCTTGCTCGGGCGGCGCCGATCCGTGCCAGATGCGCACCGTGTCGTAGGCCTGCGTGACCATCAGCTCTCCGTCGGCCCAACCGTCGAGAACCGCGGCGAACTCCTGGCGGCGCTGCGTCACGACGCCATTCGGGAGCTGCGTCTCGCCCAGGTCGTCGCCGTAAGTATCGAACGCCACCACCGCCGCATCCCCATCTTCGAAGGGCTCGTCGAAGCGAATCTGCACGCGAAAATACGCTGCATCGGCCACCGCCCGCACCTGCTCGATGCCACTGGCGGCGTCGCCGGGCGCGTCGGCTGACGCGCTCTCGAAGTCCGGCGGTGTCACGTGGTAGTCGATGAGCCCGAAGTTCTGCTCCGGCGCCGTGCGGTTGTGCCAGAGGTGGCGGCGATCGCGCGGAAGATCGCGCTGATCGGTGATCCAGGTAGGCTTCCACCACTCGTCGATCCAGGCAAATAACGCACCGCCGGCGGTCCCCGCGCTGTGGATCGCGCGGATCAGCCGCGCGTTGGCCGCGCCCTGCCCGACCTCCGTGTACCCACCGTGGTCCAGATCCTCGTAGCCATGATGGGCGTTGCCCCAGCTCGACGGTACGCCGAACTCACCGATAAACAACGGCATCCCGGCGTAGTGCTCGCGCAGATCCATCAGGTAACCCAGGTAGGCAATCGGCCCCTCCGTCCCCTCGAATTCGCGATAATCGGGAGTATCGGAGACGAAATCCGGATAGTACGGGTAGGCGTGATAAGTCGCGAAGATGCCTCCGGGCGCGTCGACCGTCTCGACCCGAGACAGATCGAAGGAGGCGACGTCTTCGTCGGAGTAGCGGTCGCCCTCGACCGGGTGATCCAACGGGTCGAGGGTCGGCCAGTTCGCGACGCTGACCGGTCGCTCCTGACCGTAGTTCTCACGCTCGTAGCCGATCAGCAGATCCAGGCGCTCGGTGAGCCACGCCGTAGTCGGATTCGCGTCGGCGACGCGCAGGTGATCTCCGTCAAACGACGTCGCGTCGGGGTTCGCGCTGTCGGTGATCAAGACCTCGTTCGGTGCGATCTCCCGGCCGATAATCCACCCGATGACCCACTGTGAAATATCCGTATCGTACTCACCAAAGGCCTGCCCGAAGCGCGCGTCGATACTTCGGCTGCCGTGCACGCAGTCGACGACCTCTCGGATATCGTCGTCGAATACCTCGGTCATCTCGACGAGGTCACCCGTCGGGTTGTCCTCCAACAACCAGACCCCGTGCATCACGTAGAGTGGATCGTCTGGACGCTCGCGGTTGTGCCGGGCGAGTTCCTCGTAGAACCGGGGATAGTGGAGCGTGTAGACGCGAACGACATTCATGCCGATCTCGCTCATCTGGTCGAACCAACTCGCGTACTGCTCGCGGGTCGCCGCCAACTCGCCCGGCAGTGTGCCGGGCACCGAGACGCCGAGGTTGACGCCCTTCAAGAAGATCGGCTCGTAGCTATCCCCCGTCCTGACGGTCAGCTCATCCTCGGTCGTCGAAAACGGAACCGGCTCGGGTGGCCCGGGCTCGTCTGGCTCATCGATATCGGGCTGACACGCGCTCGAAAACGCAAGGATGATGAGTAGCGGTACGAAAGCGGCGTAGAATTTCATAGTCACTCGTACTCTGGAAAGGGGTCGCAACGCCTTAGAATCTTCGACCGACGAGCAGCAAATCAACTCCGGACTCAACACTTTCTTCAAAACACAACAAAAAGCTTTGACTTTTCGATGTACTGCATAGGTTGGTAGTCAGACTGAACATCTTCAGTCCAAAAGAGAAACAACGGATGCATTCGTCTACGAATGCGGCTGGCAGGGGAGATGATGTCGATGTCGAAACGCGCCATGCAACATACCGAGATGGCCCAGCGTGAGATGCCCACGACGGTGCTCATCGATGCACAACTCGACGCACCAGGAGGCCGATCTTGATGGAGCTACTAAATGACCTCTGGAGCACGTCCGGCACACGGGCGCTCCTGATCGTCATCGGGCTCGAGACACTCTTGATCACCGCCACGATCATATGGCTCATCTTCCAGAACCGCCACGACGAGCACCTGCGTGAGAGCGAATCGGAGTTCTCCGACAAGTTGACTGACGATTTCTTGGTCGCGCTCAATTCGGCGTCGCAGGACGCCCTCGACGACTGGCACCGGCGAGCCCAGAGATACCCTGACGAGCTCGTGCGCGACTTTCTCCAGCACAGCATCCTGCGCGCTGGTGGCGCCGAGCGCGAGAAGCTCGTCGACCACTACCGACGCTGGGATTACATCGAGCACGACCGACAGCTCCTCAACTCCAGCAGCCCTCGAAAGCGGCTCTTCGCTCTGCGTCGATTGCACTCGGTGGCGAGGCCCGAAGATCGGGACCTCGTCTATGATCGCGTCGAAGACAACTACCTCGAGCGGTTGCTCGCCGCACAGATCCTCGCACGTATCGGCAGCGCTGAGGACATCCTGGAGTTGCTCGGCGACGTGTCGATTCGCTCGCAGCTGATGGAGGAGCCATTTTACGCGATCGTCGAGCAGATGGATCTCGACAAGCTGGCACGACTCTTCGAGCAGCGAGATGCGTTCGAGGAGCCCAGGTTCCGGCGCATCCTGCTGGAAGTCGCCGCGGAGCGTGGGCTCGACCAGGCGCGCGACGCTGCCATCAGCGCGGCCAAATCCGACCTCGTCGAAGAGCGCATCGGCGCCTGCAACGCCGCGGCGTTCCTGGACCGCCAGGCCGGCCGGAAGCTGCTGCTCGAGCTCGTCGATGACGAGGACTGGCGAGTCCGCGCCCGCTCCACGAAAGTCCTTCGCCGCTTCCCCGATCCCGCAGTTTTCGATGCGCTGGAGGATGCCATCACCGACCAGGCCTTCTGGGTGCGGCAAAATGCCGCCAACTCCCTGCGCTGGATGGGCGACGAGGGCATCGAGCACCTCCAGCGCATTCGCGCGCAGGACGATGATGCGTTCGCGGCAGACGCCGCCGATCAAGAACTCCAGCGCTATAAACGTCTCTCTACGTCGGACCAGCGCCAACTGTCCATCGGTCCACGAGGTATTGCATGAGAGTCTGGATTGACACTCTCATCATCGTCTTTTTCATCTGCTTGAACTCCTATTACGCGCTGCTGCTCTTCCTCTCGGTCCTGGAGATCTCGCGCCGCAAGGCCGAGCGACTGCCCGAGCTGGACGCGACGGTCCTCTCCGAGCACAGCACCCCGCCGGTGACGATCATCGCGCCGGCATTCAACGAGGAGAAGAATATCGTCGAGAGCGTCCAGGCGTTCTTGCAGATGGAGTATCCCAACTTCTCGATCGTGGTCGTCAACGACGGGAGTACGGACGACACGCTCGAGAAGCTTCGCGAGGCATTCGACCTCGAGCCCGTCGACCTCATCGTCCGAGGTGACCTCGAGACCGAGCCCATCGAGCAGACGTTTCAGTCCACGGCCGACGCGCGCCTGGTCGTCATCGACAAGGAGAACGGCGGTAAGTCCGACGCGCTCAACTGCGGCATCAATGCCGCCAGGACACCGCTCGTCTGCTGCGTAGACGCCGACACCCTGGTCAAGCGCGACGCGCTGCTCCGCATGGTCGAGCCCTATTTGTACGACCCCAGCGGCGTCGTCGCCGTGGGCGGCACGGTCCGACTCGCCAACGGGTGCACCGTCGAGTCCGGGCTGGTCACCGATATCAACGCGCCGGACGACTGGCTGGGGCGCTTCCAGATCATCGAATACCTGCGTGGATTCATCTTCGGCCGCATGGGCCTCAATCGGCTGGGCGGCAACCTGATCATCTCCGGCGCATTCGGCATGTTCTCGCGAGACGCCCTCATCGAAGTCGGCGGCTACGATACCGACACGGTCGGTGAGGATATGGAGTTGGTCGTGCGACTGCAGCGCTGGGCGCGCAAGCAGGATCGGGAGCGGCGCGTCGTCCACATCCCCGAGCCCATCGCCTTCACCGAGGCGCCCGGCACCATCCGCGGGCTGGGCCGCCAGCGCGACCGCTGGCACCGTGGGCTCGCCGAGAGCCTCTGGCGACACAAAGGGATGTTCTTCAACCCGCGCTACGGCTGGCTCGGCATGTTCGTCTTCCCCGCCTTCTTACTCTTCGAGTTGCTCGGCCCGGTGATCGAACTCTTCGGCTACGGCTGGTTCATCTACTGGGGAGTGCAGGGCAAACTCAGCCCCGAGTACACCATCATGTTCGCCATCGTGGCCTTTGTCTGGGCGATGCTCCTGTCGACACAGGCCGTGCTCATCGACAACTGGAGCTTCAATGTCTTCAAGGGCGGCCGCAACCGACTCAAGGTCGTCGGCGCCGCGCTCCTGGAGAACTTCGGCTACCGTCAGATGACGATGGTGTTTCGCCTCTGGGGACTCTTGAAATTTCCGTTCGGCTCCAGCCAATGGGGCAGCCCCGAGCGGACGGGCTTCTCGAACGATAAGTCGACGGAGGAGTCAACCGAGAAGGTGACCCGGGGAGCGACTGTCGAGGACGGCGACGGCGAAGATGCCGACGAGAGAAAGCCCGAGGTCAAAGAGGGTGAGCGCGTTGCTTAAAAAGACCTTCACATGGCCCTGTGCGCTGATGCTGAGCCTGAGCTACGGATGTGCGGGAGTCGGCGTCGGCAGCCAGACCGACCCGGCGATCACGACCCCGGAGCTCACGCAGGACAGCGCCGACGACGAGGTACACCACGCGGCCCAATCCTGGCTGCTCACACGTGCCTTCGACCACCGCGATCGGGCGTTGACCGACCTCCCGCGCTCCTACCCGACCGCAGACGGGCCGCTCGCACACCAGCATTACATCTACGATGCCGGATTGTTCTTGCTCTGGGCGACCTGGACGGGCCACGAAGATGCGGCACACGCGGTCGCCGCCGAGCTCATGCAGCGTCAGAGCGCCGAAGGCCGATGGCCCGATGCGCTGACCGTCGACGACGGCGCGGTGACGCCGTCGTCGAGCGCGCCGGCGGGGGTGGCCGCGTGGGTCGCGTACGCTCTGGCATACTACGATGCGGCTCTCGACGAGCCCCGCGCTGCAGACAGTGCGCGAAAGACCGCCGAGCATCTGCTGGAGTCGGCCATCACCGGCCCGAACGGCTGCGGCGAGCTTGTCCGCAGTCGCCTCGAGACCGATGAGATCGCGGTCACGGAGCATCAACTCGACGCCGTCCAGCTCCTGCACGCGCTGGGGGAGCACGAGCGAGCGTCCGAACTGCTGGAGGATACCGTTTCTTGCCTCTGGCTGGACGACGAGCAGCGATTTGCAACCGCAGCCACTCCCCACAGAGTCATCGAGCGGGCGGCGATGGACGCCGCCGGCGGCTGGGGCGCACTATCGCTCGCCGCGGCCGGACTGGACTCGCGAGCGTCTGCGAGCCTCGAATACACCGTCGATACCTTCGCGACGCGGGGCGAGGACGGACTCGGTTTTCGACCGGAGCCTCGAGCGGCAGACGACGACGGTAGTGAGTTCATCTTTTTCGAGGGCTCGCTCGGGGTCGCGCTCGCTGCGCTGCGCCTGGGACGAGAGGCGGTCGCCGACGAGGCGCTCGAGACCGCGAGGCGAGCAGCCATCGAACACCGAGGAGGCGTCCCGTACGCCTCGAAGGCCGCGCCCAACTACAGCGACGTGGCCGCCATTTCTTCGACCATCTGGTTTCTATTCGTCGATCGCGAGCTACGCCTCGACCAGCGCGCGCCGGTTTTCAATGCCGCCGTGCCCGGTTCGGGTGCGCCCGGCTCATCGCCGCGACTCGATATGAGGACAAGGTAAACTATGGGCACACGACCACTCACACGACGACATGTCGCGCGCCTGCTCATCGCACTGACGGTGGCGGGGGCCATCGTAGCGGGCAGCAATGCTGCGTATGCAGAGTGTCCTCGCGCCGCCGAGCTGCGCAAGGCCGGCGAGCTCGACGACGCCGAACAGGTCGCGAGGGAGTGCGTGGAAGCGCGACCCGACAACGCGGATGACCTCCTCGAGCTCGCGAACGTCCTGGCCGCCCGCGGCGACTACGACGAGGCGCTCACCTACCTCGATCGCGCCGAAGCCCAGGCCCCCGACTACCTCGCCGTCGACCTCCAGCGCATCCGCGTGCTCGCCTGGAGTGGCGACTCGCAAGCCGCGCTCGGTGAACTCGAAGCCCTGCCTGCGGAGGCATTCGAGGATGAGTCGGCGAAGCTGCTGCGCGCACAGGTCAACCTGTGGGCTGGCAAGTATCAACAGGCGGTCTCGTGGTTCGACCGGTATCTCGAGCAGGTCCCGGAGCGCCCCACCGCACGCTACGGCCGCGGGGCGGCTCTGGTCGAGCTCGGGCGCGACGAGCAAGCGGTCGAGGACCTCGAATTCGCCTGCGACGAGGGCATCTCGGATGCCTGCGATCTCGCACGCGAGGCCCGACGGGACGCATCACCCTCCATACTCTCCAGCACCTATGTGCAGGGTGAGTACAGCCTGGTTCAGGACCGAGATCCGGGCTGGAGCATACTCGGCCAACTGACCTTCGAGCCGCTCCGTAACTGGACGATCACCCCGTCCGTCGAGGTCCGCACCCGCCCGTTCCCGGACACGTCGCTGACCGACGTCATCCTGGAGTTGGACACGCGCTTTCCGATCGCCGGGCCGCTCGAATTGGCCGGTGGCGGCGGCTGGGCGCCCAACGCGAGCTTCTTCCCTGACTGGAATGCCTACATCGAACCGCATATCGCGCTGGACAATGTCGACGTCGGGCTGCGCTACTGGCATATCCAATTCGACGAGACCGGAGTCGAGGTGATCAACCCCATGCTGACCGTCTACCTGGGCAATTGGTATCTCGACGGCCGGTACTACATGGCGATCGAGACCGACGAGATCACGCACGCAGGGCTGGCGCGCGCGGGATATTCTCTGGGTGACTGGACCTTCGTGGCGGGTGCTGGCGCCGGAAACCGCAGCGACTTTGTCGAGCTTCGCCGAACGGATACCGACACCCAATACCACTGGCTCGCCCTGGGGAAGGCTATCTGGGCGTTCCATCCTCGCCAGCGCGCGAGCCTCGAGGTCGTCCAGCGCGTCGACGTCGCCGGGGAACGCGATTACATCCAGACACAATTCATGCTCGGCTACAAATTTCTATTTTAGACCCGCCGCGCCGAGCAATGTGTCCCACGCGGCCCACTGTGCTTTGACCTGCGCGGGGAGTTGTTCGAGTCGCTCGGTGGCCACGTCATCCGAGAGCTGCATCTCGTCGACTTCGTCGAGCGGGCTGCCGACGAACGGGAGCACACAACGCGCCGTCACGATGGCGGCGCTGCGGTCTTCGGTGAGCTCCTGGTCCGGTTCCTCCGGGTTGTTCCAGGAGGCGTCGGCGAGCAGCTGCGCGAACACGTTGCGTGCCATGAGTGGCTCGATTTGGCCGCCGACGGCAGCGTAGAGGGCGGTGGGGCGTCGCCCCTGCGTCGCCAGCCCCAGAATTGAAGGCGCCAGGTCGCGCATCTCGAGATAGCCAGCCAGCGCGACTGCGACCGCGCGTTGCGCGTCGGTGCCGCTTTCGATCGCGGCCGTGAGCAGTACCTTACGGACGTCGACGTCCTCGCAAACCCGCGCGAGGCCGCCCCGAACCAGGTCCAGGTCGCCCTCGGAGATCCCCATCAGCGCGTCGACGAGCGCGTCGTTCGCGACCAGCTCGTCGAGCGTGGCCGCGTCCACCGTCGCCCGCTCGGCGGCCGCTAAAAGTGGTCCAAAGCGCTGCCTGAGCCGGGTCACGAACATGGGGGCCGGCCCCGTCTCCACATAATTGCGCAGCATCCGCACCGCGCCCTCCCGCGACATCCCCTCGTCGAGCTTGTCGGCGACCAACGCGTATTTTCGCCGCTCGGACCCGAGCCGCTGGCGTGCGCGCTGCGCGACCTTGAATGCAGGGCCGTAGAAGCGCTCGCCCAGCAGTGGTGTGACCGCCTGAAGCGCCTGAACCATGGCCTCCTCGAACTCCTCCGAGACCTCTCCGCGACGCAGCGGCCGCGCGACGGCATCGTGTTCGGCGATGTGAAGGATCAGCTCCAGCTCGGGCCAGAGGCTCCCTCCGGACTCGTCCGGCGTGAGTATCGCGATGAGCTCCCGGGTGGCCGTATCGGACAGGCCCGAGGAAGCCAGGAGTTGGTCGACGTGCTTCTTTCGGTTGGACAACGTGCTGTTCATCGGCGGTCTCGGATTGCGAAGCGAAATGCGGCGGGAGTTTGTGGCACATCGGCGCGAAGGTCAACAGACAGCGCGATACGCGATCGCTACAAAAATCGCAGCGCGACGCGCATCAGGGCCAGATACGCCCGGATTTCTGGAAAAAATTACGCAACGATTCGGCCCCCTCGGTCGAAAACCAATATAGAGGGGCAACAGGAGTGTCCCACGAACCGAGACACGAGGAGAGCGATGGGGTCGACACAAGAAACCGAACCGAAGACACAGCGCGCACCGCATCATATCGTGCCCGATGGTCCGCCCTTTTTGGCGCGGCCGGCATATCAGACGTGGCGCCGCAGCTTCGACATGCTGTTGGCGATGCTCAAGGACGGAGCCGGTGAACACACCGACACCGACGGGCCATTCGCACCGTATTGGCTGGAGCACCGCGCCATTCACACAACCGGGCCGGCCGGACGCACGCTCGCCGAGTGCGCGGCGCTGAATCAACACAAGCTGCCGGTCGAGATTCGCCCCGTCGTCCGGTCGCTGCCCGGATCCACCTGGCAGCTCTACGATATTGTCGAGGACCTCGACCCCGGAGTGCGGCTCCGGCGCATCCACGACGACGCATCGTTTGCCTGCCACGGCTTCGAGGGCGGCGCGGGCGTGTTCGCTGGAGAGGTCTACGCGCTTCGGCTGGTGGACGCCGGACGCTTCGTGGCGGCGACGCTACCGCTGCACATCCCGACGGATCGCGTCACGAGTCTGGCGGCACGGCTGGAGCAGGAATACGTGTCGAGATCATCGGTGTGGACCTGGGATGAATATCTTCGGGAGCGTGGCTCACGGCTGATCCTGGAGGTGATGGAGGACGATGCCGAGCGTGCGGCCGCGTCGGACACGCACGCACTGGACCCGCTGACGACGCCGACCGAGCTCACCGTCCCGAAGGAGCAGTGGCAGCGCATGGCGCGGTGGTATCATCGACTCGCCGAGCTCCGCGTGAGCAGTCGCCTGCTGCGCGTCGACCTGCCCTCTGGTCGCGTCGCGGATGCGTATGGTGGCTCGAACAATATGGTCTTCGAGGTCCGTGAAGAGGACGCGGGCGGGTTCCTTCGCGTGTGGGCCCCCGAAGATGGTGGCGCGTTCCCGGAAGACGACGAATGGCGCGACCGGGACGGCCGGCTCGTACTGGCTGCGCGACAGGACGCCGAGCGCGTGTGGCACGATGTGACGCCGGCGGACGTGGAGCGGCTCATCGGGGCGATGCGATGGGTGGCAGTGCACAGCGCGCTCGGAGAACCGAAGGCGGCGTGAGGCGTGGGCACGCAAGTCGCGGCACGGAGGCCGCGAGGCGGGCGCAGAGGCCCGCGCACCAACCAATGACCCACTCACCCAGTCACCCACATCTCCCACTCCCCCTAGTAAACACACCGAAACCCGACATCCGTGCGCCGGTCATCGGCGTCCAGGAAGAGCCGCTTGGTCACGCGCAGGTCGAACGGCGTGCTCGTCCAGGAGCCGCCGCGCGCCTCGCCCTTGAGCTCGTCGTCGGTGTCGGTCCACTCGGCGACGTTGCCGGCGGCGTCGTAGATACCGAACTCGCTCTTGCCCTTCGGGAAGTTACCGGGCGGCGCCGTCCACTCGTAGCCGTCGAGCTCGCCGACGATATAAGTTCGGGCGATGTCCATCTCGCCCCAATTCGCCAGGTCGCTCGACCAGGAGTCGCCCCAGGGAAACAGGCGCCCCTTGGTGCCGCGGGCGGCCTTTTCCCACTGATCGGCCCCCGGTAAAGAGCCGCCGGCCCACTCGCAGTAGTTCTTCGCGTCGGCGCGCGTGACGCAGACGACCGGCCGGGTCGACTCGCGCATGACCTTGGGCACGCGAAGTGCGACCTGAAGGCCCTGGTGGGTCCACACGTCGCACTCTTTGTAGTCGACCGGGGAACACGCGTCGGCGGCCACGCATGCCTCGTAGCTAGCGTTGGTGACCTCTTTGCTGTCGATCTCGTAGGCCGGCAGGTCGACGGTTTTCTCGGGAAACTCGCCCTTGAGCAGCTTGTCCTGATCGCAATTCTCGTCCGGATCCTCCTCGACCTTCTGGCACATCTGGAGGATGAAGGAGCGGACCTCTCCGTCGAGTCCGCGCAGGAATGGCCCCTCTGTGATCTGGATCTTCTGCGACGGTCCGGTCGCACTCTGGGGCGGCCCCTCGGCCTTGCCGTTATTCGCCATCACGAAATAGACGGCGAGTACCGCAATGGCCGTCAGGCTCAGCCAGACCGTGCCCCAGACCACCAGGCTCGGGCCGTTCTGGCGCGGCGGTTGCTCGAATGTTCTGCTGGTCGAGGCCGGTGCTGCAGACGCACCGTCATCATCGGAGTCGGGCGCCGCATCCTTCGACACGCGGGATAGCCCTTCGACGTAGGTCTGCGACCCCTTCCTCTGGTTTGCCGGCGCCTGCGGGTTGTCTTCGGGCCCGATCGCGGGCACGTCGTGGACCGTCTTCTTGTCATGAGACGAGTTCGAGGGCTTCGAGGCATCCGAGCTCGGGGACGCCTCGGGCCTGCGATTCTTCTTTCGGGCTTCCGACGCCTTGCGCCGAGCCTCACTGAGGATCTCGGGCGTGATCGCCTCGTGCCCCTCCTTGACGGTATCCGTTCTACGGATACGATAACCGCAATTCTCGCAAAACGGTGCGGTCGAAGATTGCTCGTTTCCGCACTCGGGGCAGGTGACCTGTGTTTCTTGACTCACTTCGGTTTGCTTGCACCTGTGGGACGGGATGACTACATTAGCGGCCGTTTCACAATCTCGCGGATCATACAATGAACCGGAGCCGTCAGATTCACGTCTGTGCGAGCGACGCACTGTCGCTACACACTCATATTCAACTTCGGCCTGCTTAAGAACGAAATCACGATTTACCGAGAATAACAAGACCCATACGGGACCACGACTCAATGAAAAAGCTACTCACATGTTGTTTGGCCCTCGCGCTGCTGTTCGGCGTCGGCTGCGAGAGCGAAAAGTCTGCTGACAAGACCGATGAAAAGGCCAAGGCCGAGAAGACCGAAGAAGCCGAGAAGGCGGCCGAGAAGAAAGCTGAAGAAGAGGCCGCCAAAAAGGCCGAGGAAGAAGCGAAAGCCGAAGAGGAGGCTGGCGGCCAGTGGGTCGAAAGCGAGCTCTACGGCATCAAGTTCCGCGTCCCCGACGAGTGGGACGTCTCCAAGACCGAAGAAGGCGTCTCCGCCACGGATGCCGACGGTACCACCACCGTGCTCCTGGCGGGTACCGAGTCCAAGAACCTCGGGGAGCAGATGCTCAACGACCTGAGCGCCGACGTGAACTTCAAAGAGGTCAACCTCGAGAAGAGCGGCCTCGACACCTTCAATGGCATCCCCGGCATGCGGGGCTCGGGCACCGCGGTCATGGAGAAGGAGGATATGGATCAAGAGATCCAGTTCCTGGCCTACAGCTTCAAGCTCGACGACAAGACCGCCACGATGATGATCTTCAGCCAGGCCGAGATGTATGAGGCCAAGCGTGACATGATCAACGGCATCGCCGACACGGTCGCAAAGCTGCGTTGAGGTAAGCACATTCGCCGCAAGTGAGAGCCCGGGCCCCCACGGCCCGGGCTTTCGCTCTCTGGCATATCAGACCTTGTCGAGCCGCTCCTCGAGCGTAGTTTATCAGGTAACAAAAAGCGCACGCACACTGAGGAGGAACCATGATTGTACGTTGTTCGGAGTGCGGACAGAAAAACCGCATCCCCGCCAGACGCATTGCCGAGCGACCACGCTGCGGCAAGTGCAACGAGCCTATCGACACGTTTTCTCACCCGGTCAACCTGACCGGCGAGGAGCTCGACGAAGTCATTGCGTTCTCCGACCGACCGGTCTTCGTGGACTTCTGGGCACCCTGGTGCGGCCCATGCAAGATGGTCGCCCCGGAAATCGAGAAGCTCGCCCAACGCCACGCCGACGAGATTATCGTCGCGAAAGTCAACACCCAGGACTACCCACAGGTCTCCCAGAAATACGGCATCCGCGGCATCCCGCGCTTCACTCTCTTCGAGGGTGGCAGCGAAGCACATACGGAGACTGGCGCGATGAAGGTCGAGCAACTCGAGTCGCGATTTCAGCTCTAACGCCACTCTCGGTTCCGAGAGCAGCCTCAAGCCGAGTCGGGGATGATCACCAGGGGCAGCGCACTTCGAGCCTGCAGCAGTCCCGATACGTTCTCTCGCGTCAGGCCATCCCACCACGTCCGCGGCCGCGGCGTGTAGACGATCGAGGTTGCCTTGATGTCATTGGCAGCCACCAGGATGGCTTCGGCAATATCCGCGCGCTCGGAGACAACATAGAGCGCCACCTCGATATCGAAGTCGTCCGCTGCCCGCTCGAGAGCATCCAGGCTGACTCGGACTTCCTGTGTCGATTCCGATGACCCATCCGATATCCCCTGCGCGTCCTCGACCACGTGAATCACAGTCACGAGCTCACTCGCTCCCGCGAGGTACGGCAGCACCCTGCGTGCTGTCGCTAATGCGTCCTCTTTCGATGCTACGGGCAGCGCGACTCGCGCGAGCAAGTTGGTGTCTTCGCTCTCTTCGCCTGAATCCATCGCCTCTCTCCCGTGTGTCAATGTCTAACTCCTGAGAAAACACCTTCGCGTCGTCAAACCGGCTGGTCATGTCGGAGCATCCGGGTTCCGGATCTCCGTCGCTGACTCGGGCGCCTTGTCGAGCTTGTGGCCCAACCATCCTAGCGGCCGCCCGCCACGCGTCGAGAGCAATTCGAACTCGATGGCCTCGCTGTCCGAGATATTCACCACGGTCTGCTCGACTCCATCCCGGAATTGCTCTCGCAGGTGCTCTTTGACCAATTCGACGGCTCGCGGGGAGGCGAGCACCTCCGAGACTGCGGCCTCCTGTACGATGGGGCTTCCATCCAGCCCCATCAACACCTCAGCGCTGGATAGCTCACGCATCAGCGCCACGATCAAGCCCCGCTGCTCGGCGAGTCGCCCTCTGGCATTGCCGCGCAACTGCTCGAGGCGGTCGACAGCCGCGTTGAAATGACGACCGATGACACCGAGCTCATCGTCGCGGTCTTCCGGAAGCCGCTGGAACTCATCGCCGGACGCCACCGCCTCACTGATCTCCTCGAACTTCGCCAGCCGGGACAGCAATTGATTCTGCAGCGCTCGGGTCAACAAGACGAACGACAAAACGCCCAACGCCACGAGGATGCCGAGCCATACGCCGTTTCGCGTCGCGGCCGAGCGAGCCTGCTCATCGGCCTCGATCATCGCCTCGTGATTCACATCGAGGAGCTCGAGCACCGTCGACTTCACGTCGACGAATAGAGGAAAGACGTCCCGGTTGTATCGCTGGAGCGGCCGCTCTGGAGACGCTGCAATGAGCCGGTCTCGAACCTCTCGATACTCTTCGAACTGCTCATCGGCTTCTTCGATGAGTCCCGTCTCGGTGGATACGGTAATATTGCCCTTCGCCGCCCCGAGGGCGTCCAGGAACTCCTGATCGGCTCTCTCCAGATCCGTGCGACCATCCTCCTGGCCCAGGAGGATCTTGAACGTGGCACTATCCTGGCGCTCGAGTGCTTCGACCATCTGAGTCGACGATCGAATGCTCGCGAAGTTCTCCTCGAGGATACGGTCGATACCCTTGCTGAGCCCAAAAAAGCCGGCAGTTGCGCTGACGGCGGTGATGACGAGGAGGACTACGAGATATCCGTAGCCGATCACCAGTCTCGTTCTTAAAGTCATGCGATTTTTCTGGCTACAGGGAAAGTGCGAAGTTCGAGGCCCGGAAAAGCATCGTCAGGCCAGAGACGCGACTCGCGAAACTGCTTCTTCATCGCCAATGATCACGATGACATCGCCCGTCTCGAGCAGGTCGTCGGGATGCGGGTTGGAACGGACGCTCCCTTCTCTTCGGATGGCCAAAACAGACACGTGAAAGCGGCTTCGAATATCCAGCTCGGATAGGCTCTGACCGGCGAAGGCTTCTGGCGTCTCGACCTCCGCGAGTTGTGCGTCTCCGAGGTCGATCTGATCGATAATACTCGGGCGCGCCAGGCGTCTCGCCAGCCGCTCCCCCATCTCCGCCTCCGGATCGACAACGTCGGTCGCCCCCACCTGCCGAAGGATACGGCTGTGCAATCGATTCGCCGAGCGCGCGATGACACGCGGCACCCCAAGCTGGCGCAGGAGCGCCGTCGTCATTATCGACCCCTCGGTCGACGTCGCCCCCATCGCGACCACCACACACTTCATGTTGTCGATGTGCAGCCCGCTCAAGGCAGCTTCGTCGGTCGCGTCGGCCTGGACCGCCGCGTCGACGTCATCCTTGATGGACTCGACTCGCTCCATATCCAGGTCCACGGCCAACACTGACTGTCCATGGTCCGCCAGATGTCGTGCGACTGCCTCTCCGAACTGCCCGAGGCCTATAACTGCATACTCATTACTCATAAGAAATCACTCCCATTTCTGACTCCTGACCGGAAACCCTATGTCGTCAGACCGGGTTTCTTCACAGGAGCCAATATCTACGAGATCATGCGGTCCAGCGAGTATCCATTATCCGACCATCACGTCCGTTTCGGGGTAATTGACCGGCGGCGCCTCTCCTCCCGTGAGCAATAGCGCCAGCGTCAAAGGCCCAATTCGTCCGATGAACATCAAAGCGGTGACGACAAATTTGCCTGCGGCCCCCAGTTCGCCCGTCGCCCCGAGCGAAAGGCCCACCGTCCCCACTGCGCTTATGGTCTCGAACGCGAGGTTGTACAGGGGCAGGTCTTCGACGAGCAACAGGATAAACAGGCCGACGACGTTGATGATGATCGCCAGCACCGCGATGGCCGCGCTGCGATAGACCGTCGACTGCGACAGGCTCCGCCCGAAGAAGCGGATCTTCGTCTCTCCCCGCGCGATCGCCCGGATGCCGGCGAGCAACACGGCCGCGGTCGTCGTCTTGATGCCACCACCGGTGCTGCCCGGCGACGCACCGATGAACATCACGACGATCATGACCAGGATCGTCGCCATCTGGAGCCCTCCGAAGTCCACCGAGTTAAACCCGGCCGTGCGCAGCGTGACGCTCTGAAAAAACGCGTTGACGACCCGATCTACAACAGACAGACCCGCCAGCGATGCGTTCCATTCGACGGTCAGATACACGCCCCAGGCCCCGACCACGAGCACCGCGGACGCCAGTAGCACCAATCGCGTCTGAATCGACACGTAGGTGTCACCATCGCCCCTCATGCCACGCCAGATCGTCGCGAGCACCGCGAATCCGATACCTCCTAATGTGATCAGTGCCGCTATCCACAGCAGAGCGACCGGATCTTCTTGGAACATCACGATCGAGTCGGACTGGAGCGCGAACCCGGCATTGCAAAAGGCCGAAATCGCGTGAAAGGCACCATGCCAGGCCGCCTTCCCAACCTCATAGCCGTATCTGACGTGATACATGACGGCCAGGCCGATCGCCCCGATCGCCTCGATGATCACGGTCGACAGCACGATAAACTTTGTCAGATCGTAGGCGCTTCGCGTATCCCCGCGCTCCAGCATCTGACCGAGCGCTTGCTCTCCGCGGAGGCCGAGCTTTCCTCCCAACGAGAGCATGGCAAACGTCGACAATGTCATGATTCCCAGCCCACCCACCTGGATGAGTGACAGGATGACGACATGGCCGAATAACGACCAATCCACCGGTGTATCCAGCACGATCAGCCCGGTCACGCACGTCGCGCTCGTGGCCGTAAAGAGCGCGTCGATCGGCTGTACGGGCTCACCGGTCGCCGACGCTGCAGGGAATGTCAGGAACAACGTTCCGATGAGGATAATCCCCAGAAAGGTCATCACGATCAGTACAGCCGGGTACTCGAAAAACGTGGTCAGGATCTCCTCGAACACCGGACCCGACGTCAAAAGAGCCCCCAGCAGGAGGACCTGTGAGATCGCCAGAACCGAGAGAGCGAGCGTCGGAGAAAAGACCAGCACGGCACCTGCGATCCCGGCCGCCCAGATGACCCCATAGAGATAGGCGCCCGACTCGAGATTCAACCAGACATACCGCCAGGACAGTCCGATGCTCGCCACGTGCAGCGCCAGACAGAGCGTGTAGGCATAGATGCTGTCGGTCTGACCGTAACCCGCGACGATCACCGTGGTCACGATCGCCACGAGCGTGAGGTGACGTACCGCGTCGCCGCGCTCCTGCAGCCAACTCCATAAGCGGTCGTCATCGACGCGCAGGTCTGCCGGGGAGCGCTCGGGCAGCGAGACCTCGAGCGGCAACAACTGGGTGACCATATGCACCAGTTGCCAGATCGAGACGAAGATCGCGAGCACCGGATCGGCGGTCGCTGCCGGCATCAAGACGCCTATATTGACGATGAGCAAGATCGCTGAGGCGGGCTTGTACCAGGCCGGCCGCTTCCAGATCGCCGCGATCGCGGCCACGGTCATCCCCAACAAAAACAGCGTATAGCCAAACCCGAACTCGGTCAGAGTATCGCGGGCACCGAGGTACCCACCGGGCATATCGACCGCCCAGAGTGCGACAAAGGCGAGGGCGGCCGAGCCGCAGATTCGTACGCTTTCGAGTAAGCGATCCATGGAGCAGAGACTTGGCTCGAGGCTGGCCTTTTCTCGTCCGGGGTTTTTGGACGAGATTTCATTCGTTGGAAATCAATCACATACGACAATCGATGGCCAGCCCAAACCGACGTAGCACCGGGGTGATTGCAAAGTCGCTGGCGTTGAAACGTGCTGCGTGCGGCCAAGATGGCCGCACGACGAGTCTTGGCCATGGAGCCCAAGGGTCAGCGTCGCAGCAGCGGCCCTATGCCCCTGCGAATGAACCGTCCTCGCCTTGCATCGGCTCGCCTCGTGAACTAGTACCTCGATCCGCAAGTATGACCCCAGTTGAGCCATCCAGCCCGACGATCGCTGTGTCGACGTGTGCTCGACGATGTTACACATCGCCTGCGCACGTCTCCTTGCGCTCCTCGCGCTGGCCAGGCTCAACGAACTTGGGCGAGCTCAGCGCGGGGAGGCCAAGGCGGTGAGCCGAGGCGATGCCATAGCATCGTCGAGGTGAAGCCAACGCTGGCATCGTCGTGCTGAGCCACCCAAGTGGGGTCATACTTATGGATCGAGGTACCAATTCTGCCGCCGTACCACTCACATCCAACCAGACGGAGAATACCGTGTCCGAGACCGAGACGATTCAGACGATCAAATCCGATATGAAGACCGCGATGAAGGCGCGAGAAAAAGAGCGCACTCAGACGCTGCGCATGCTCATCTCCAGCCTGAACAACGCCAAGATCGAGAAGGGCGAAGAGTTGGGCGAGGACGACGTGATACGCGTGCTGTCGACGGAGGCGAAGAAGCGCCGTGAAGCCGCCGACTCCTACGAGGAAGGCGGGCGCGACGAGCTCGCCGAGAAGGAAAAGGCAGAGCTGGCGGTCATCAAGGAGTACCTCCCCCAGCAACTCACCGACGACGAAGCCGCCGAGCTGGTCGACGAAGTCATCAAAGCCGTCGGCGCCGAATCCAAGGCCGATATGGGCAAGGTCATGGGCGCGATCATGCCCAAGATCAAGGGCCGCTATCAGGGCTCGAAGATCAAGGATATTGTGTTGGAGAAGCTGTAGGTGCGCGGTGGGTTTGGGGGAGTGGGAGATGTAGGAGATCTGGGGGATTGGGTACCCTCAGAGGTTGCCGAGGCTCACGAGCCTACCTACTCTCCTACATCCCCCACATCTCCTTCTCCCCTACCTACTCTCCTACATCCCCCACATCTCCTTCTCCCCCTAACCCTAATGATGCCGGTCCTTCTCCATCTCCGGCACCCGAAAGTTGACGTCTTCGAGCAGGTCGAAGATCTCGAGGGTACACTTGAGCCCGCTGTCCGGGAAAATGATCTCGTTCTCTTCGAATTGTCCGAGGAAGAGGATGGGCTCGCCCGAACGGTTGTATCCCAACTGCACGAGCGTCTGCTCGGGGATGAACTCGTCTCGTGACAGGTAGATCGGCTCGCGCAACACGTACATCCCTTCATCCATCAAGGGGACGAGCGTCTCCACGAAGTCGGGATCACGAATCAGGTAGCCCTTCTCGTGGAAGACCCACCGGTTTTGCTTATTTTCGGCGGGGAGGAGTAGCAGTGGTGGGCCCTGCTGAGAGTGGTTGTGGAAGTAGACCATCAACCCGTCTCGGACCCATTGCTCTTTGCCCTCGAGGGGCTCGGTCGTCTTGTACAGACCACAGGGAGGGAGATTTTCCGGCATCGACTTATTGCTCCTGACTACTGGAAAGGATTACCGCGAGCCGCGCCGCTTCTTGAGCAGCGAGTCGGCCGAGCGGCTTACCTGGTGGGGTATATCTCGACTGCGGCTGACTTTCTTGAGGTCGTCGGCGCGCAGGTGCTTTAAAAACTTGAGCGTATCGCGAAGCGGGGTCTTCGGGTTCAGGACCAGTGCTTTGGTCACATCGTATTTCTGGGTCCAGTCCCGGTTGCCGGCGATGTACTCGATAACACCGTCGGGCAGCGCGCGGTTCGAGGCGAATTTCTTGATGTCTGCCGGCTTGACGCGTGGACTCTGAATCGCCGCCATATGCACGAGCTTATTGGTGTCGGAGATGAGCAGCTTGACCGCCTCGCGGCTGCCGACCGTGGCCAGCCGGATCTTGTCCGAGATGCTCATATTCTGAATCTTGACGCGCATCGGCACGTTCTTTTCGTCTTTTCCCTCGCCTTCGCCACCCTCTTCGTCCGGGTCAGTCTCGCTCTCGAGCTCCTCTCGGAGCTGTTCGCGTTGCGAGCGCGTCAGGTCTTCATCCTCGAGCTTCGAGAAGCGCTCTTCTTCTTCGGTGGCGCGCTTGGCTTCCTGCTTGAGGAGGTCCTCGAACTCTCGGTCGTCCTCCTCGTCGCCACCCTTGAAGATATCCTGGCCGCTCTTGAGCGCCTGCTGGACGCCGGGGAGGCCCTTGAGCTCGACGTTTTCGCGCTGTGCGAGCTCGAGCAGGCTATCGATGGTGGCCGAGCCGACCTCGGGGTTCTGGTAGAGCGCTTCGATGATCTTGGGCGTGCGAAGCACCCGAACCTGGTTGGTCGCGATGATATCGGCGAGGTTCTTGCCGGCGTTTCGGGCGAGCACGGCGATGGTCTGGTCATGGGTCGCGCGGTTGGTCGCGATCGCCTCGCCGACCTCCGGTTCACCGGCGCGGACCCGACCGATCCAGTCGAGCACGCCCTCGCGCTGGGTCTTCTGGATCGCCGGGACGACCACGTTTGGCGGCATGTCTTTGAGTGCTTCCCGAACCGCCTTCTGGACCTGGCTGTCACTGTCGAAGCTGAGTTGATAGAGCACCAGGATCATCTGCTCGGGCGGTGCCGGCAGCATGCCTCGAGCAGCCATCATCTTCAGCTTGGTCGGCGCATCCGGCGCGACGTGCTTTTGCAGCTGCGCCGGAAACGCGCTCTCTTCGAGAGGTTCTCTATCCAATTCGGTCATCGAGACGTCTCACTCACTTCAGCTAAGATTGGACAAATGGTGTAACGGCTAGACGTGCAGCCATCATTTCATGGTCGTTACGCGCGGCGCAACCGCAGGCCAAACAGACCGACCAGGGCGAATAATACACTGCCGAGCGGCGAGGAGTCAGCATCGGCGCTAGCACACCCGCAACCGCCGTCGCCGCCGTCCGAATCGCTCGATCCGGCGTCGGCGCCACCGGCATCCTCGCCGCCTCCATCGGACTCGCTGACTCCGATCTCGTATTCGACCACGCGGTTGTTCTGCTCGTCGTAGCTCACGAGCTTCAACCGCTGTTGCTCACCGTTCAAGATCGTCAGCGGAGCGTAGCCGGACGGCGGCTCGAGCACGGAGACGCCGAGGTCGGCTCCGTCAAGGATATCGACGACGCGCAGCAGTAGCGTACTTCCCTTTCTGTGCAGCAGGACGGCGTAGCGAGAGCCGACCCAGAACCCCAGCGGCTCGCCGATATTGATCTCGGAGCCGTCGACGACGACGTCCGGCGCGTAGGATTCCGACCACAGCAGCGACTCGTCCGAGCCGGCCGCAGTCAGGTGCGTGGTCGCGTCCTCGCCCTCGCCTTCGAGCCACATGATGTAGAAGTTGCTCTGCGGGTCGTACGTGATGCCCTCGACGTTGCGCTCGTCCCACTGTTCGCCGACGGGCCGAAAGAAGTCGATATTGCTTCGGCCGTTGTACGAGTAGAAGTTCGCGCCGTTGGTCCCCGCGCGGAAGATGGCGAGCACGAAGTAGCCGTCCGATTCCCGGGTGGTCAGCGCTGCCAGGCGTCCGCCGGCATCCTCGCCGAAAGTCTGCCCGCTCTCGCGAAGCTCGCCGTCATCGGCGTTTACGACGTGGGCCTGCGCCAATCGCGACCCGCCACCGATACTGAGGATCCCGTTGGTAAAGCCCAGGAGCTTGTCGAATTCCGAGCTGTAGGCCATCAGCGGGACCGGCCCGCCGTACTGGCCGAGGAACTCACCGGGGCCGTTCTCGGACTCCGGGAGCGCGTCGACCAGCGTCTGATCGTCGAGCGCCCATACCTCGTTGCCATCCGCGTCGATGCGCACCGTCGCGCCCGCCGGGATGGGTGGATCGGCGTCGGGATCGGCGGTCGGATCGATGGTTCGCAGGAAGAAGCCGCCATCGGGATGCGGCAGCAGGCCTACGCATGCCGTCGGCCCGTTCTGATACTCGAACGAGGTCGCGCCATCCGCCTCGATGACGACGACGGTGCACGCCGGGTCCTCGGGCGCGCCCGTGGTATTCGCCACCACCGTGCGCCCGTCGTCGGTCGAGGTAAGCTGTGCTCCATTCGCGGGCACCGGCAACTCCGCGCTGCGAAGCTCGGTGAACTCCAGCTCCACCTGCGCGCTCGCCAGCGACGGCACCAGCCACACGGCCAGGGTGCACGCGGCGAGCAGCAACAGAGAAGCGCTACGAGGCTTGTGTGCGGGTTTCAGCATGAAATCGCCTTATGCGTCGTCTCGGTAATGCGCCACCCAGCCCTCTTTGGTCTCGAAGACCCGGATGCACTTGATGGTCTTGTCCGCACACAGGTCGAACCAGTGATAGGTGCCCTCGGGCACGACCAGCAGGTCGCCGGGGTGGACCTCGACGTCGAACGTCACGTCCTGCTCGCCGTTGTCGGCGTGAATCGTAAAGATGCCTCGACCGTCGACCACGAAGCGCACTTCATCTTCGGTATGCTCGTGCTCCTTGTCGAATTTGGCCAGCAGCTCGTCGAGGTTGGGGGTGTCCGGCGACAGCGAGATGACGTCGGCGGTCGAATAGCCGCCTTCATCTTTGAGCTGGGCGACTTCGTCGGAGAAGACGCGCAGCACGAAGTCCTGGTCGCTCTCATCTACCCCCTGCTCGGCGTCGGCGAGCTTGTCGATATTCCAGACCTCGTAGCCGAGTCCGAAGTCCGCGCAATATGCGCCGACTTCGCCCGGCTCGGTGAGCACCGTATCTGAATTGCGTACGCTCAACTTTGCCATGTCTTTCTCTCCTGATTGCGTGTCGTTCTACAGCTGGAAAATGAGGAATTTGAGGATGCGCTCCATATCCTGGTTGAGGGCGGACTGCCGCTCGTTGTGAAACGACGTGAAGATGACCGTGCCCCCGGAGCCCGGATCCTCGTAGGTTACAAGCAGCGGCGCGGCCGGTTGTGTTCCACTGGAGCTGCTGCATGTCGCACCAGACGAGAACGAGCTGGGGCACAATTCGGCGTCGCCCTCCAGGTGAATCGTGCTCGAGGCCCCCGCGCCCTCGGCGACGACCCAGTGATTGTTGATGATATCGACGCCATCGTGCGGAAACTCGATCTGCGCGGTCGACTGCCCCAGCACGCCCTGCATCTCCGAGGATGCGACCGTCGCCGAGATGGTCTGCGGCGCATAGCCGATGCGTGGGTCGTTGACGACCGTGTCGTCTCCGCGGAAATCGACCGCGTCGGGGAAGATCTTCTCGATGAACGGGTGCGACCAGTCGGAGACGTACAGGCTATTGCCGTCCTTCACGTAGGCCTCGAGGTTCGAGAGCATCGTATTGAGCTGCGACTGGTGCAGGCCCTCCATGCGGTTCCACAACTCGCCGCAGTTGATGAAGATGATGTCGTATTGCGACATGCGGTTCATGTCGCTGAGGAACTCGGCGCCCGAGGGCGGATCGGTGCTGAACAGCGCGACCTCGTCATCCCCCTCGACGGTGTAGTCCAGTTGAAGGTCGTCGAGGATGCCCGAGACGTGATCGTACGCCCCCTCGACGACGGCGATCTCGACCGACGAGGAGTCGAGGCAGACCTTGGAGGTGGCCGACGTCAGGTCGACCGTGGAGCCGGCCTCGACGAT
This sequence comes from Myxococcota bacterium, assembly GCA_051747295.1. GTDB lineage: Bacteria > Myxococcota_A > Bradymonadia > Bradymonadales > Bradymonadaceae > JBNJFZ01. Next base: position 8,203 of record JBNJFZ010000052.1, on the reverse strand, counting down.
GACCGGCTGGCTTCGGCTAAACGATCCGGTCGAGATCGTCAGCGTGTGCTGGCCCGCGGGGACGTCCGAGAACTCAAAATTGCCGTCGCCGTCGGTGGTGGCCGTGAGCGTGAAGCTATTTCCATCGCAGTCGTAACCATCGAGCGTGACGTCGGCGCCGCTGAGTCGCTCTCCCGACGGCGCGCACGCGGTCCCGATGATATCACCGGGGCCGCACTCTTGCGTCCCACCGTCAGTGCCGGTCTGCCCGCCGGTATCCGTGCCAGTCTGCCCGCCGGTATCATCGCCGGTCGCTCCGCCGTCGTCACCGCCGCTGGTTCCCGTGTCGTCTCCGGTCTGGCCACCGCTGTCGCTCGTCCCGGCGTCGCTACCCGTCTGCCCGCCGCTGTCATCGGCGCTGCGGCGCTGCATCTCGCACTGTTCGGTCACCGGGTTGAATTGCTCCCACGCCTCGCAGTCGTCGGCGCTGATGCCACCGCTGGAGTCGTCGTCGGAACAGCCGACCAGTGCCAGCATGAAAAGACTGCACGAAACAGCGATGATCAGTCCGCGAAAATGGCGCATGAGGAGGCCCGCTCAGAATCGAACAAATAAGTGGAGGTTCGCCCGCGAGTTGTACCACACCCGGTCGCCGCGTCGCAATCTGGGGCGCCCCGGCTTGCACGCTGGCAGCCTGCACGCCATGAGTCGCAGCAGGGTCGTGGATACCGACCAATGACCCACTCACCCAAATCTCCTACTCACCCAAATCTCCTACTCACCCCAATCCTCCCACTCACCCAAATCACCCACTCACCCAAAATCGACAGCGAGTTGTAGACCGCTCGGTTAAACCCTATAGTCTCGCGACCCTTACATTGATTTGAGGACCCAGGCATGACCAAGTCGACTTCCATCCTCGCGCTGCTCCTCGCGGTCAGCCTCGCCGCCTCTGGCTGCGGCGATCCCGACGGCGAAGGCACCAACAATGGCCAGAACAACCCGAACAACGGCCAGCCGACCTGCCAGCCCGAGTGCGCCGACGGCACGGTCTGCGACGAACAGACCGGCCTCTGCACGGTCGAAGTCGACGAAGACGTCTGTACAGAGGGCACGTCGTGGGCCGATGGCACCACGGCATTCGAAGACGAGTCGAACGCCTGGAAGCTCGCCGACGTCAACGCCGAGGGCCAGCGCATCTCCGTGGGCGACTTCAACGGCGACGGCCTCGCCGACCTCGCGATCCGACGCGCCGGCGTCCACCGCAACGAATTCAGCGACGGCAACCGCGCCGTCTGGCTGCTCCGAAACGGCGAGCAAGGCTTTGAAGACGTGACCGAGGCCTCGGAGTTGCTCAAGTCGCGGGTCAACGTCAATCAGGGCCGGCCCGTCGACACGCTGATCTGGGCCGACGTCGACAATGACGGCGACCAGGACGCCTACACCGGGTTCTCCAAGACCGAGTCCGACGATGAAGTCGAGGACTCCGCGGAGCTGATGCTCAACAACGGAGACGGGACGTTCTCGCTGACCGGACTGGACCATGGCGCACGTCGGGCCGGCGTGCCAGATGTGCCGGGCGGCGCCGCGTTCGTCGACGCAAACCGCGACGGCCATATCGACCTCTGGCTCGGCCAGGGCGCCGCGGGCAGCTCGGTACTGCAGGATCGGCTGTTGCTCGGCGATGGTGACGGCGACTTCGAGGACGCGACCGAGTCCGTCGGGCTGACATCCGAGCCATGGCAAGACATCGAGGACCTCAACCAGGCCCTCGCCCACACCAACTCCTGGGGCGCGACGACCTGTGACCTCAACAACGACGGGACCCCCGAGCTGCTCTCGGCTTCTTACGGCCGCGCGCCCAACCACCTCTGGCAGGGCGCGGGCGCCGGCACGGAGCTCAACTTCAGCAATATCTCGGTCGACTCCGGCTACGCCTACGATGACCGTACCGACTGGACCGACAACGAGTCGGCGCGCTGCTTCTGCCAGCTCAACCCGGACGCCGAGGATTGCGAGGGCGTGCCCGCCCCCGAGCTCATCCAGTGCGAGAGCAGCAGCGACGTGTTCCGCTGGCGCCACCAGACCGACCGGGAGCTCTTTCGCCTGGGCGGAAACTCCGGCACGACCGTCTGCGAAGACATCGACGGCGACGGCAATATGGACCTGCTGACCTCCGAGATCGTCCACTGGGACGTCGGCTCGTCGAGCGACCCCAGCGAAATCCTGTACAACCAGGGCGAGTCCGACATCCGCTTCGAGCGCCCGGGCCCCGAGGCCACCGGCGTGGACTGGGAGCACGACATGGTCGCCTGGAACGACGGCGACATCACCGCGGCCATCTTCGACTTCGACAACGACGCGCGCCCCGACATCTACATCGGCTCGACCGACTACCCCGGCACGCGCGGACACCTCTTCCACCAGAAAGCAGACGGCACGTTCGAGGCCGTCCCCATCGACGTCGGCATCGACCAGAAGTCCAGCCACGGCGTGGGCATCGCCGACTTCGACCGCGACGGCGACCTCGATATCGTCGTCGGCCACTCGGCGAATCGCTGCAGCAGCGGCGACCACTGCTACCCGTCGGGTGAGCGCTACGCGCGGCTCTTCGAAAACCAGATCGGCCAGGACGGAAATTGGCTGCAACTCGACCTTGTCGGCGGCGAGGGCACCAACCGCGACGCCATCGGCGCGCGCGTCACCGTCGAGGCCGCATCGCGCATCCAGGCCCAGGAAGTCGACGGCGGCCACGGCCACTACGGCGTCCAGGACGACAAGGTCCTGCACTTTGGCCTCGGCGCAGACTGCACCGCCAAAGTCACCGTGCGCTGGCCCGATTCGGAGCTGACCGAGCAGACGTTCTTGTTGAAGAGCGGGTATCGGTACGAGCTGGAGCAGGGTGGTGTGCCGATCGCTCGCTAGGGCTCGCGGTATCGCCGGCTGTGCCGGCTCGCTGTATCGGTCGCTTCGCGACCTCGCTGTATCGGTCGCTTCGCGACCTCGCTGTATCGCCTTCGGCTCGCTGTATCGCCTTCGGCTCGCTGTATCGCTCACTTCGTTCGCTCGCAGGAGGGGCGGAGGCGTGGAGCGTGGAACATGGAAGGCTCGTCGATGTAGCAAGGCTGCGTCAGCAGCCGATACCGCGAGCGAGTGCGTAGCACGAGCGATACTGCGAGCCCGCCGCCAGGCGGGCGATACCGCGAGGCTGCGTCAGCAGCCGATACCGCGAGCGAGCGCGAAGCGCGAGCGCCTCACCGCAGCTCCACCTGCGTCATCGTCTCCTCCCCGTGCACATTGAAGTCGATGATGTTCATCCGCCCGCTCAGGTGGAAGCCGCCGGGGTTGCCGACCGGGTGCGATTCGTAGTGGTACTCGACCGGCATGACGTCGTGGCGGTGGCCGTGCAGCACGATCGCGCGCTCGTCGACCAGATCCAGCGCCTCGATGAACTCGTCGACGCCGTCGGCCGGCTCCATCAGCCCGCCGATCGTCGACGCGCCTTTTGAATACCAGTCCGACGAAATGTGGTGGTGTGTCAGCGCAACCACGCGCCGGCCGCGCAGCTCGTCCTGGTGCTCGGCGATGAACTCCGGCACTTCCTCGTAGATCCGACCGATCGTATTAGGCAGCCACTTTTCGCTGAAGTGCGCGTCCTCGGCCGGGTCGCGGTTGCTCTCGATCTCGACCAGCGCCACCCCGCCATCCAACATCTTCAACCGCGGCTCGTGCGGCGAGACGACGTCGAAATACGACTCCATCGGGTCCTTGGGGATGCGCTCGTACAGGTTGAAGCGGTCGTGGTTGCCCGGAATCACCGTCAGCTTGTCCTCGCCCCACCAGCCGGTCACCTCGAGCGCGCCGCGCATCTCCAGAAACTCCGTCGGCAGGCTACAGTGCGCGATATCACCGGTGATGACCAGGTGGTCCACGTCGATGTCGTGCAGCCCGATCAGCGCCTTCTTGAGCATATTCGTGTAGCGCTGGCGCTGCTTGCGATACGGGTGGCCCATCTCGTTGGTCATGCCCCAGATCTCCTTCGAGAACCTCCCCACCGAGCCGTGCTTGCCCACGAGGTCGCGCATGCGACGGAGCAGCTCGACCTGGCTGGGCACGTGCGGGTCGGTGAGCTGCGCGATCCGCAGCGTCACGTCCTCCGGGCGCTCCAGCTCACGCGGACGCCGTCGATCCGTACAATCGATCCATTTGAAGAACTTGTGCATAACTGGGGGCGCTACTCCGTGTCGCGCATCTCTTCGAGGGCGCCGAATTTGCGAATCCAATCGGGGTATTTTCGCTCCAGGAACCGGTCCGTGAGCACCGCCTGGGCCGCCTCACACACGTCGTAGACCAGCGCGACGTTCAGCGAGGCGCCGAGCATCGCCCCCAGGACCGGCAGCGTCTTCGAGGTCACCGACTCCGCGGCTCGACGCCGCAGGTTTCGGCTGACCGCCTTCTTGGCGAGGTCCATCACGCGGCGGGCGGCCTGGTCGCCGGCCTGCTGCTGGACGACGGTGCCCAGCGCGCGCCCGGCCATCTGTGTGACCGTGCCGTGCGCGACCGCCCCGACCATCAGCGACTTGTGCACGGCGTATTCGCGCAGGTTCTGGCGCAACAGCATCGGCTCGATCGCCGCCGGGCGACTGCCGCCCAGCGCGACCGCCAGGATCTCCATCGGCAGCTCGGGGTTCTCCCGCGGATCGAAGCCAAAATACCAGCAAAAGCGACTGCAGACGTCCGCGGTGATCCCCAGCAAGATGGGCACGTCGGCCATCGACAGCGCCGACCAGCTAAAGGGCGCCAGGCCGCCGGAAATCCCGCCGGCGAATGCGCCCAGCAGCATCCGTCGGGTGCGACGCTTTTGGAGTAGCTGGTCGATCTGGGTCGTCTTCAGCTCGGCGATATCCCCGAAGCCCGTCACCTCCGCCCCGAGCTCCCCGAATTCCTCGACTACCTCGCCGCGCAGATCGGTCGTGCGCACGCGCTGCTCGAAGATCCGGACCGCGCGATCGACCGTCTGTGCCACGATATCGATATCGGCGATGCTCGAGCCGACCCACTCGATGGGCGTGAACAGCGTGCGCATCAGGCGGGTGATGCTGCTCGGATCGAGGCGCTTCTCGACGAAGGTCTTGACCCGCAGCGCCGCATCCTTGTCGGCATGCTCGAGCGTGACCCCGTCGAATTTGCAGGTCAGGTGCTCGAACGCCCGCTCGTAGTCGCTGACCATCAAGTACATATCCAGCGTGTCGGAGCCCGGCGCGCCCTCGACCTCCCAGTCGATCTTGTCGGCGGTCGCGCGCACGAGCTTCGCCGCGTAGGGCTCGATCTCGTAGTTGGAGACGTACAACTCGATGAGCTGACGCTCCGGCGGCGACAGGTTCCCGGTATCGGCGAGCGCCGTCATCGCCCGGCGCATCCGCGACTGCAGCGAGCCGACGCGTGCGCGATGGCGCTGCATCACCATCAGCTCGAGCAATTTTTGAGCCCGTGCGGGGTTGTGGTGGCGCGTGATCTCGACCTCCCGCAGCAGCGTGCGCTCGGCGTGGCCGCGCACCACCTCGTCGTCGGTCGAATAGGCGCCGAGCTGTCCCTCGTAGATATCCTGGAGTCGCTGGTGCCCGGCGTCGTAGCAGCGCTTGCCGTGGTAGTCTCGAAGCTCCAGCTCGCGCCCGCGCTCGTCGATACTCAAGCGAATCGCCGCCTGGATGGGCCGCTCCAGCCACGGGTGGGTGAGCTGCCCGCCCATCGCGGCGTCGGCCAGCAATTGAAGCCAGACCTCCGCCTCCTTGTAGTGCTGCTCGGCGGCGCGATCGCAACCCGCCAACAGATTCGCGGCCGGCGACCCCGCGTAGCTCGGCGCGTACTCGGACACCAGCCGCAGCCCGATCATCAGCGCCGCGACTTCCCAGTACCGATGCTCCAACTCGAGCTCGACCAGGCCCCGCAGCTCATCGTCGCTCGACTCGCGGATGAGCTGATACAGCCAGTCGGGCTCGTCGGGTAGCGCCCGTGCCTCCAGAATATCGTGTGCAATGTCGCGGGCATCGCTTCCACCGTGACGCTCGAGCACCAGCGCGGCGAGCGCCGCCATCGGGTGCAACGCGGGTCGGCCGACGCGTGTCGACTCGGCGATCTCGACGAGGGCCGCGATCCCGACCTCGTCGAGCGACGAAAAGGTCTCCGCATCGAGTAAGTCCCACAGCGGCCCCATCTCCAGCGTCACCCGCCGCCTGAGCACCTTGCGGTAGCCGAGTTGCTGGGCGATCAGCGTGGCGAGGATACCGCGAAAAGCACCGGGTCGGTCGAGGTATTCGTCGCGAGCCAGCGCCAGGATATCCTCCGACCCCATCTCCACCAGCGCCTTCCAGCGCTTGCGAAAGCCGTCCGGCAGCGCCACGTCTTCCTCGACCTCGGCCGACAGCTCATCCGGCGCGATCACCCCGGCGTCTTCCAGGTCCTCGACGTCGGGTGCTGTAAAAGAGTCGGTCATTCACGAACTACTCTGAGTGACAAATCGTTGCGTGCGATCATTATAACGGAAATCTCATCGGATTTGTTCAATGGCGCGGGATGCGCCCGCGCTCCTGCGCTGCTTCAATCAGTGGCCGGGTCTGCTCGCAGGCAGTCTCGAATAGCTGCCAGATGCCACGAGGCTCGGACGCGACGGTTTCGACCGTCGGCACGGAGTCGGGAAGGAATAGCGCCTTCTTCGCCGCATCTTGCGCGACCGCATCGTCGCGGTCGACTTTGTTGAACTGCACGACCAGGCGATACGCCCCGCCGGCACCGAACAACCCCTCCAGGTTAGCGCGGTGCGCCCCGAGCTCCAGTTCCTCCCGGGCGGCGAGCCGCTTCACCAGATCTCGCAGCGCGGCGTCATTGGCCTCCTGTCGCTCCCGCGTTGCATCGACGCACAGAATGATCACGGAGATTCCATCCAGCACTTTGTCCAGCGCGCGATTGCCCTCGAGCGGCTGCTCGGGTGTCTTGATCTGGTAGTGGACCGGAAAGCCGCCGAACGCACCGAGGTCACCGGGCGGATGGCAAAAATAGGTCGAAAACCGCACGTCGGGATCATCGACCTCCACCGGAACGTCGTTGCGCCGCATCCCCACCGCGGCTGCTGGTTCTTCGGGCGCCTCGACCCGCTCGTCGATCTCGGCGGCGAGCGCGTGGAGCGCGGTCGTCTTTCCGCTGTCGGGTGCGCCCCACCAGGCCCACTTGACGTTGATCCGCTTGTGTCGCCAGACAAAAAACATCCTGCCATCCTGCTCGAAATCGTTCGGCCCGAACCGAGTGAGAAATAAATACGGGCGTCCATCGAGTTAACAAATACCGGACGTCACAGAAACCGAGACCGAGGAACCCACCGATGAAGAAGCCAGCCGCCATACTCGCCTTTTCACTGCTCACGATGGCCAGCGCGACTGCGTTCGCGTGCCCACCGTCCGGGGGGCCGCTCGAAACCGCAGCGATGATCGGGATGTTCACGTCCGTCTTCTGGCTGCCGTTGGCGATGCTGACCAGCCTGGTGCTGTTCTTGCTGCGCAAGCGCTTCAACTCTCGTCGCGGGCTGGTCTTCTCGATGCTCGGATCGCTACCCTTCTCCGCGGCCTCCGTGATTGGGATGCTCTACCTCGCCTCGGAGTTGCTCCAGCCGGCGATGCGAGACCACACGCTCATCTACGCGAGCGTGATCGGATGCGTCACCGCGCTCAACGCCGGATACGTGACCCTCTGCCATCAGCTGGGCCGCAAGGACCGCTGATCGCCGGTCGGCGTCGCATGCTCCAGGTAGACCGACTGTGACGGGAACGCGAAGTCGCTGCCGGCGCCGTGGACGACGCCGATGATCTGCAGGTAGAGGTCCTGGCGCATCTCGATCCACTCGTTGTAGTCGGTGGTCATCGCGTAACACTGGCAGAGGACCATCAGCGCGCTGTCGCCGAAGTCGGTGAAGTTGACCACCCAGGTCTCCGGCTCGATCTTCTCGTGCGCGGCAAACAGCTCACCGACCTCGGCGATGATCTGTCGCATCTGCTCCTCGGTCGTGCCGTACACCAGCCCGATCTCGGCGCTGATCCGGCGCACCGGTCGCGCCGAGAAATTCTCCACCGATGAACTCGAGATATTGGAGTTTGGCACCGTGATGAGCGTCTTCTCGTACGTCCGGACCTTGGTCGAGCGCAGCCCGACTTCCTCGACGGTCCCCTCCCCGAAG
>JBNJFZ010000051.1:13134-32695 GCA_051747295.1 Myxococcota bacterium | reverse complement strand
ATTTGATATTCCGCCGCTCGTTTTAATGCTCTGATAACGAGGGAACAAAGACTACTGATCGATACACGAGGGGCAAGCCAATGAGAAAGCTACGCGCAATCGCAGTCGTCTTATTGCTGTCCATGGTTGTGGCCGGTTGTGGTGACAGCGGTGGCTCTGGAGGCGGGCCGACCGACTCGGACAACGTCCCCAGCGATGACGTTCGCGTCATGGACGAGTCGGCGCGCCAGTCGCTGTCCGCGTTCGACTTCCAGGTGGACCAGAACCAGGGAGAGATGCGCTTCGACGCGTCCAACTCATTCGCGCAGAGTATCCAGCAGGGCAATATCTTGGCGAGTGAGCCGATCGACGGCCCGGCGCCGGCTGGCCTGCTCCAGCGCGTGCAGTCCGTCAGCGAAGAGGGCGACACCATCGTCGTCACCACCCGTCAAGCCACGCTCGTCGAGTCCTTCGAGCGCGCCGACTTCGAGGGCCGCCGCGAGATCAACCCCGACGACGTCGAGCAGGCGCAATCGCTGCGCCGGGGCGTCTCCTTCCAGACGCTCGAGGGCGAGGAAGCCCGCGGCCGCCAGGGCCTCGGTCAGCCCTTCGAGTTGTCCTTCGACCAGACGCTGGTCGAATCCGGCCAGAGCGAGGTCACCCTCAATGGTGACGTACGCTTCAGCATGGCCTTCGATACGGCCCTGCGGATTCAGCCGCCCTCACTGACCGAGGGAGCCCGCCTGCAGCGATTCCTGTTCGCCGTCGACCTCGATCAATCCGCCAACGTCGAGGTCACCGGGGATATCGACGAGACGATCGACGAATCGCAAGAGGTCCAGAGTATCGACATCCAGACCATTACCTTCTCGGTGGGGCCGGTCCCCGTCGTCATCGACATCGACCTGGTGCTATCGATCGGCCTCAACGGCGAGATCACCGCGCAGCTCGAAGCCAGCGCCAGCCAGTCCAGTGACCTTCGTGTCGGCGCCGAGTACACCGGCGGCGACGGCTGGAGCAATATCCGGGACCGCTCGGGGAACGTGAACGTCGACCCGCCGAACTTCAACGCCGACGCCCAGGCCCGTGTCTGGGCACGAGCTCAGCTCGAATTGCTCATCTACGGCATCACCGGCCCATTCGTCTTCGCCGAGCCGTATCTGCGGCTCGAGGCCGAGCTCTACACCTCGCCCTACTGGGAGTTATTCAACGGCCTGGACGCCGGAGTCGGATTTCTCGTCGAGCTACCGATCGTCGGCGAAGTCGCCAATCACGAGGCGACGGCAAACGTCTTCGAAAACCAGACGGCCGAGTCGTCCAACCGGGCGCCGTCGCTCGAGATCATCAGCCCTTCCGATGGCACAACCGTCACCGCCGGCAACGACCTGACCCTGACGGTCAGCGCGTTCGACCGCGAGGACCGAGAAGTCGACGTCCGGATCCAAAACGATGACGTCTCCGGATCCACCACGGTCGCGGAGGGGGGCGAATCGCAACTGACAACCAGCTCACTCTGCGAAGGCGTAACCGACCTCACGGTCGTCGCTGAGGACGACGATGGTGCAACCGATACGAAGACCATCAGCGTCGTCGCCGAGAATGCGCAGCCCGCGGTCACCCTCGACGACTCGCTGCTCACAACCGATCTCGTCTTTCCCGGTGCCTTCATCAGCGCGACTGCAAGCGTCACGGATTCACGTTGCGCCTCCGCTCCCGACGTCGACGAGGACCGCACCAGATGGTTCGTCGACGGAACGCAGGTCGCCCGCACCAAGACGCTCGGCTACCGACTGCCGGCTGCGCAATACAGCGCCGGGGATACCGTGCAGGTCGAAGCTCGCTTCGACGACGGCGGCGAGGTCGGCTCCGACTCGACGAGCGTCACGCTCGGCGCCGTGCCATCCGGCGATGTCCCCATTGAGGCCTCCATCAACTCCTGCAACATATGCGAATTCGGGACAGTCTGGGGCGGTGCCTACAGCGTGGACACCATCGAGGTAAGCGGCATCGCGTTTGATCCGAAGGAAGGCGAACTCTCGGGAAGCCAGCTGGTCTGGGAGCTCGAGGAGCCCGACGGCACGCGCAGCCAGTTCGGCACCGGGGCCGACGCGAGCTTGGATCTCGAGAACCACTACTCCGGCAGGTACACCGACTCATTCGGGGTCAATACCGTGATCCTCACCGCGACCAGCGGCTCCGAAACCGTGAGCGTTTCGGCGAACTTCGAAGTTACCGTCGCCGGCTGATCGATCGATGAGACACGCGCCCGTCAATCGTCGCATCAAGCTCCAGTATACCCATGAGATACTCTCGCTCAGTCGTACAAAATGCCGCGTATCGCGGTGCTATTCTCTTGCTCATCACCCTGTTCACCGGCCTCGGCTGTGGAGACGACCCGCCTGCCGAGCCCAGCCCGGACGCCACCGACGGCGGGGATGTAATGGACGCCGGTGAGACCGGTGATGAAAACACAGCCCCGGTTGCAGCCGCTGAGGGCCCCGACCAGGTGGCCGTCGGAGACTCGGTCACGCTCGACGCCAGCGGCTCGACAGATCCCGACGGTGATTCGCTGAGCTACACGTGGTCGATCTCGAGCGCACCCTCCGGCTCCAGCGCGACGCTCAGCGGCGAAACGGGCTCGCAGACCACACTCACGCCCGACGCTGCGGGTGCCTACACGGTGGCCGTCGAGGTCTCCGACGGACAGGCAACCGATACCGCGGAGGTCGACTTCGACGCGCTCGAAGCGCCAACCGCCGACGCCGGCTCCGATCAAACCGGCGAGGTCAACACCTCCGTCACGGTCGACGCGAGCGGCTCGAGCGGCTCCGGCGCGGCCACGCTGCAATTCCAGTGGAGCTTCGTGACCCATCCGTCCAACAGCAGCGCCAGCTTCGCGGACGCCACCGCCGAAACCACCACGTTCACGCCCGACGTCGAGGGCACCTACATCGTCGAGGTCGAGGTCTCGAATGGAGTCGCCTCCAGCACCGACCGCGCCACGATCGAGGTCGCTCCAGAAGGCGGCCGGTTGACGTCGACGGTCTACGTGTCGACCCAGGGGGATGACAGCGCCGACGGCACCGAGGAGGAACCCGTGGCGTCCTTCGGCGCCGCACTGGACATCTTTCGAAGCGAAGATGGCGTCGATGAGATCAAATTTTCCGAGGGCGAGTACAACGTCAGTACGTCCGAGACGATCTCGAACGACCTGGACATCTCTGGCCCGTCGGATGCCGGGACGACCGCCACCCTCGAGTCCAATGGAGAGATCATCGAGGTCGACTCCGACGGGTTCGTCACCCTGTTCGATATCAGCATCGAGACGACCGATGAAGCGATCTACGTCGGCGACGACGCCGGCCTGAGCCTGGTGGGTGTCACGTGCACCGCGTCGGTATGCGTGCGCTCCGGCGGCTTCGCCAGCGGCCCGGGTGGTCGCATCGAGGTGCGCGAATCGGAGATTATCGCACACGCCAACAGCTCGCTAAGCGGCATTACCGCGATCACACCAGACAGCCTCACAGTCGTCGACACCACGGTTCGAGACTTCGAGATCGACGGAGTCAACGTGGCGAACGGCTCCATGACCATTCGCGGTTCGACCCTCGAGAATAACGGTGACACGGGGGCGAAGGTCAATATCAACGACACCGATGAGGCCACGTCCATCGTCAACACCACCATCTCGGGCAACGACGTTGGAGTCAGCGCCGCCCAGGCCAAGAACGTGACCCTCGAGGGTTCGACCATCGAGTCGAGCTCGAGCTACGGCATCAATGTGTCCGGAGGCGCGATCACGTTGCGAGATTCCGAGGTCCGCGAGGGCAGTGACCACGGGATCTACGTAACAGACAACGCGGTCGTCACGGTCCGCGGCAGCTTCATCGTCGACAACGGCGGCAGCGGTATCCGGGTCGAAGGCGAGGCCGCACGCGTGAACCTCGGCACCCAGAACACCTCCGGCGACAACACCGTGGTAGATAACTCCGTGGACCAGATCGCCGATGCGCGTCCCGACTCCGCGACGGGCAGCATCACGCTCGAAGACACCTACACCATCGCGACCGTGGACCCGCTCGCCCCCGCTGCGCCGCCGGCTGGCACCTACACGGGCCCGGACTTCTCCGATTACGGGATCTCGATAGAGAACAACACGTCGGTCGTGGTGTACTGACGCGCCGCTTTGCGTTAACACTTGGGCTGTGATGAAGAGACTCTTCTCCATAGCGGTCGCGGCCGTGCTACTCTTGGGTACGGCCTGCGATCTGCAAAAGCCCTCCGAGACCGTCCTGCAGAAGGGCCAGTCCCCCGGAGACCGCGCGCCCGTGGCGTCCCGAGGCAATGAGGAGCCCGTGGCGATCGTCAATGGGGAAGTCATCACCCACGACGAGTTTCAGCGGCGTATCCAACAACTGGCGCCATTCGCTCGGGCCCGACTCTCATCCATCGAGCAACGAAAGAAATACCTCGATAGCGTCGTGCAGTTCGAGATCATGGCCGACGAGGCCGAAAAGCGCGGCTACGGCGATGATCCGGCGGTCCTTCAGGCCATGAAGGACGTCATGATTCGCAAGATGATCCAGGAGGAAGTGCGCGAGCGGGTCTCGATGTCCGACATTACCGAGGACGAGGTCGAGCAGTACTACCGCGAGCACCGCGGCGAGTTCCGCAAGCCCGAGTCCCGCAGGATCGCTCTATTGCTCGTCGACACGCAGGAAGAAGCACAGAATATTCGCGCGAGCCTGATCGAAAATCAGCCCGAGGCCCAGGATCAACGCGTCCTGGAGTTCCGTAAGATGGCTGCGAACCTCACAACCGATAGAGAAGCGGCGCGAGAAGGCGGCGACGTCGGCTGGATCGAACATCCGGACGCTCGTCCAAAGCGCATCAAGCTGTCACGCGAGGTCTTCAAGCTCGAGCAGCCCGGCGTTATCACCGAGCCGTTTCGCCTCCGGGACAAGTGGGCGCTCGCCACCTACTTCAACAAGCGCAGCGGCAGCGATAAAAAGCTCGAGGACGTGCGAGAGTCGATCCGCGAGACGCTCTACGCCGACAAGAAGAAAGAGGCACGCGACGCGTTCATCGCCGAGCTCCAGAAGGACGCCCGCGTCGAGAAACACCAGGACGTCATCGAATCTGTCGAGGCGCCGGTCGATGATCAGACGCCGACGCTCGAGGATATCCCGACCGTACCGATCCGCGACCTGCGCGGTGATCGCGGCGCGGCTAACGACGAAGAATCCAGCGAGAAGAAGGACGAACAAACGCCATGACCCACTTCAAGCACACATTGTTGACTGCCCTGCTCGTCGCGCTCACCGTCGCGAGCGGGCTCACGCTCGCCGTTGCCGAGGCGGATGCGCGCATCATCGACCGCATCGTGGCTCGCGTGAACGACGAGATCATCACGCTCTACGAGCTCGAGAAAGCCGCGACGCCGTTCTTGCTCCAAAACGGCATGGATCCGTCCGCGCTCGAGGACCCCGACCAGCGCCCGAAGGTGCTCGACGAGGTACTCACGGAGTTGGTCAACCGCGAGTTGCTGCTCCAGGAGGCCGACAAGCTCGACCTCGAGGTCACCGATAAGGAAGTCGACCAGTGGCTGGCCTACACCCAGAAACAGCAGGGCGTCAGCGAAGAACAGTTCCGGCAGCTCATCTCGCAGTACGGCATGGATTACAGCGAATACCGCGAGATGATCCGCCAGAACCTGCTCAAGATGCGGATCGTGAAGGTCAAAGTCGGCAGCCAGGTCAGCGTCTCGGAAAAGAAGGTCGATCGTGAGTTCGACAAGCAATTCGGCGAGCAGGCCGGACGCGAGAAGTATATCGGCGTGCGACATATCTTGATTCGACCCGAAAGCAACTCCCAGGAGGCCATCGCCGCGGCGAAGAGCACGGCGAGGACGCTGCGCGAACGCGTCCAGAGCGGCGAGAAATTCGAAGACGTCGCCCGCGAGGCCTCCATGGGGCCCTCTGCCAAGAAAGGCGGCTTCCTCGGGACGTTTCGCAAGGGCGAACTCAGCGACGAGACCTTCGAGTCCGCCGCGTTCGAGCTCGAAGAGGGTGAAATTTCGGAGGTCGTCGAGTCCAAATTCGGCTTCCACGTCATCACGGTCGACAACGTCGACTACAAGACAGACGTGGATGCCGAAGAAAAGAAGGCCCAGCTGCGCGCCAAACTCCAGCAAGAGGCCGTCGAAGAGCAACTCGGGGCGTATCTGAAGAATCTGCGCGCGCGCAGTTTCGTGCGCGTCGACTACGACCCCAAAGCCGACGAATAAATCGAGGCTACTGCAAGCGCAGTCCCTCGTGGTGCGGCCATCTTGGCGGCACCGTCCATGAGGCTGCATTTCAACTGAGGCAATAGCCATATGGGTTCTAAAACGCGAATCGGCATCACGGTGGGCGACGCTGCGGGCATCGGCCCGGAGGTCATCCTCAAGGCACTTCGCGACGAACACGACTACGAGGTCGTCATCTTCGGCACGCTCGCCTCGCTGGAGATGGCCGACGTGATGCTCGGAGAGACGCAGGAGGACTGGCAGGCGATGCGTCCGCGCATCGAGATGGTCGAGACGCCCGCATCCGAGCTCGATGACGACAGCATCGGCGTCTACGAAGTGCCCACGGAGCGCGACGCGAGCACGATCGTGTGGGGCGAGCGCAGCGCGGCCGGGGCCGAGCTCCAACTCGCCGCATTCGAGTCCGCAATCGCCGCCGCACGAGACGGCCATATCGATGCGATCTGCACGGCGCCCTGGACCAAAGAACTCTTCCGGCTCATCGACGAGCCACCCGTGGGGCACACCGAGATCCTCGCCGAGGCCTTCGACGCGCCGGACCACGTCATGATGTTGGCGGGCCCCCGGTTGCGCGTCGCGCTCGTGACCGTCCACGTCCCGATCTCCGAAGTCAGCGAGCGGCTCACGCCCGAGCGCCTCTCGGACACCATCCAAACGGTCAGCTCGGAGTTGCGGGAGCGATTCGACATCGACGAGCCGTCGCTGGCGGTCTGCGGTCTCAATCCACATGCCGGCGAACACGGTGTGATGGGCACAGAAGAGGCCGAAGTCATCGAGCCGACCCTCGATCGCCTGCGCGACGAGCTCGAGCACACGACCATCGACGGCCCGCTGCCCGCCGACACGCTCTTCGCGCGCTATCGCGGGGACGCTCAGCCGTGGGATGCGGTCATCTGCATGTACCACGATCAGGGCCTCATCCCGCTCAAGCTGGCGCACTTCGGTGAATCGGCCAACCTGACGCTCGGCCTGCCCATCGTGCGAACGTCCGTCGACCACGGAACCGCATACGATATTGCAGGGGACGGCGTCGCCGACGCGGGCTCGATGCGCTATGCCCTGAAGATGGCGAGCGAGCTGGCGCGCTGACGACAAACCGCGGAGTGTCGACCGGGCGAGAAACAACCGCAGTTGGGGTATGTCGCGCTTTTTGTGATAGTGCCGCTGTTAGACGAACTCACGGCCGTTTGATCCGAGGCTCCTATGAGCATCCACGTCGAGTACGATGGACCCGTCACAATCGTCAAGATCGACCGAAAGGCACGGCGCAACGCCGTCGATCGATCGACCGCCACGGCGCTCGCCGACGCCTTTCGCGCATTCGAAGCCGACGATGACGCGCGCGTCGCCGTGCTGCACGGCGAGCACGGGACCTTCTGCGCGGGCGCCGACCTCAAGGCCGTGGCGGAGGGCAATATCAACCGCCTCGAGCCCGATGGAGACGGCCCGATGGGCCCGTCGAGGATGCTCCTGGAGAAGCCGGTGGTCGCGTCGATCACCGGACACGCCGTCGCCGGTGGGTTGGAGCTCGCGCTCTGGTGCGACCTTCGGGTGGCCGACGAAGACGCCACGCTCGGCGTCTTCTGCCGGCGGTGGGGTGTCCCGCTGATCGACGGAGGCACGGTTCGCCTGCCGCGGCTCATCGGGCTGTCCCGCGCGCTGGACCTGATCATGACCGGCCGCGCCGTCGACGCCGAAGAGGCACTCCGCATGGGCCTCGTGAATCGCGTCGTCGAGTCCGGTACCGCGCTCGACCGGGCGATCGAGCTGGCGCATCAGCTCACCCAATTCCCGCAAACCTGCCTCAACAACGATCGGCTCTCGGCGTACGAGCAGTTTGGCATGTCGCTGGACGACGCCCTGGCCAATGAATTCGAGCGCGGTCTCGAGTCGATGGACGCGGACGCCCGGCAGGGAGCGAAACGCTTTGCCGATGGCGCCGGACGCCACGGCGAATTCGAATAGAGGAACGTGCCCGCCGGCCCCTCTGTCCGGCCAGACCGCGTCGCGTCGATGAATCATCGCGTGGAGTTTGCTGGAACAAGGTTCGTGCACAACTTTGTTGCGCTCGCGTACCGGTTCCCTGACCGAGAGCAGTATGAGCGATGAAACCGACAATAAGTTAGACAATTATTACGAGCTCGAGGATCGGATCCTCTCCAGCTTGAAGAAGCGCGACGGTGTGGCGACCGCCGGCGACGTCGCGGCAGATACGGGCATCCGGTACGACCGGGCCGAGCTCGTCCTGCGGCGCATGTTGTCGAACTACCGCAGTCACCTCGACGTCGACGACGACGGGAACCTTCGCTACCGGTTCGACCCGACGTTTGCTCGGCGCGGCGAAGATCGTGGTCGCACCTGGCACAACATCAAGAAAGCGGCCTGGAAGGGGTTCGTCGGCTTCTTCAAGGTCTGGACGATGATCATGATGGTTGGGTACACCATCGTATTTGTCCTGTTGCTACTCGCGCTGGGCATCGCCGGCCTCGCGCTCGCGATGCAGGGTGACGACGATTCGGGCCTGGAGATCGGGTTCCTCCCGATCTATCTGGTCGCGCGCTTCCTCGAGTTCATGTTCTGGTTCAGCCTGTTCAACCGCCAGCCGAGCCGATCTTATAAGCGTACGTCCAGTCGAAGGCGTGGACGTCGCAGCATCCTGAGCAGGTTTCGTGGGCGCGGCGAGCGGCCGAGCAAGCCGTTTTACCAGAAGCTGTTTCAGTACCTCTTTGGCCCCGAGCGCAAGAGCGATCTGCTCGCCCCGGAGAAGGCATTTGCGAAGTTCGTGAGGAAGCGAGGTGGCCGTATCACGGCCGCTGAATGGGCCTCACGGACCGGCCAGAGCCTCGAGGAGGCAGACAACGCCCTCACCGCGAGCATCGTTCGATTCAATGGCGACGTCGACGTCAGCGACGATGGAACGCTCATCTATCGCTTCGACGAGCTCAGGGTCACCGCCGACGAGGAGCAGAGCGGTGGGGAAGAACTCGACCCTATCTGGGAGCGACAGGTCCAGGTCGCGCCGCTGACGGGCAACCCGTCGTCGACGAACTTCTGGATTACGTTCTTCAACCTGTTCAACCTTGGGATGGCCACGGCGGTGCTGGTGATGTTTGCCCCTGCGCTGACGCTGGCGGCGACGATCGGGCTTGGCTGGGTACCGCTCATCTTCAGCCTGTTGTTCTTCACGGTCCCGCTGGCGCGCAAGATCTCGCATTCGCAGAAAAAGCGCCGCGCCGCCCGCGAAAACGAACGGCGCGAGGCCCTCTCGATCGTCTTCAAGTCCACGCAGGACGGTGAAGCGAAGCCCATTCCAGAGGATTCGATCCCCGAAAAATTTAGCACGAACTTTCTGAGCGCGTACGATGGTGAGGTCGAGGTCACCGAGACGGGCTTGACGGTCTACAAATTCGATCGACTCGCCACCGAGTTTCGAGATTCGGACGACGCGCGAAGCGCGGCCCGCGACGAGAACGTGGTCTTCGGGAACACGGTTTTCTCCTCCGATGAAGAAGAAAAGAGCCTCGACGAGGCCGAGATGGAGGACTTCGACCGTCGACTCGCCCGAGAGCTCGGTGGCGAC
The DNA here is from genome assembly GCA_051747295.1 of Myxococcota bacterium. Classification (GTDB taxonomy): domain Bacteria; phylum Myxococcota_A; class Bradymonadia; order Bradymonadales; family Bradymonadaceae; genus JBNJFZ01. The sequence continues at coordinate 22,829 of JBNJFZ010000051.1, read as the reverse complement.
ACGGTGTTCGACTTCGATGTCGACGAAGAGTTCGTCCCCGACCTCGCCGAGGAAAAGGTCAACGCATGAGTGAAGATGTGCCAGATTCAGACGCCAAGCCCCGCCGGCGAAAGCACTTCAGCATGCTGCGCGAGTACGCACTCGCCGACCTCATCACGCTGGCGAACGCGAGCGCCGGAACGTCGGCGATCTTCCTGACGCTCAGGTATCTGGCGACCGGTGAGCATAGCTATATGTGGACGGCGTTCGGGTTGATCCCGCTGGCGCTGCTCTTCGACTTTTTGGACGGAGCCGTGGCGCGGTGGCGCCACAAGAAGTCGCGTATCGGACCGGACCTCGACTCGCTCTCCGACATCGTCTCATTCGGCGTCGCGCCGGCGGTCCTCGCCTACGCTCTCGGTATGCAGGGTGGGATCGATATGGCGTTTCTGGTGTTCTTCGTGGCCTGCGGCATCAGCCGCCTGGCCCGCTACAACGTCACGGCCGAGGAGTTGGCGGACGAGTCCGGTAAGGTCGAATATTACGAGGGCACGCCGATCCCGACGAGCATCGTGCTCGTCGGCGTCATGGCCGCCGCGTTCGCGACCGGTTCAGTCGGCGAAGATCTGTGGTTTGGGGCGATGGAGTTCGCCGGGGTGGGGTGGCACCCGCTCTCGACGATGTATCTCGTCATGGGGTGCGCGATGATCAGTCAAACACTTCGGATCCCGAAGCCCTGACCGCCCATCAGTGCTCGTCGCCGCTCGTGGCACCGATGAAGCTGTTGAGTCCGTAGACCAGCCCACCGAAGAGTGCGGCGAATCCACCGAACAGCGCGGCTTGAAGGACGAATACCTGCCCGACGTCCGCGAGGCCCATCGAGTCGCTCGCGAAGAACTTCGCGAACATGATGAGCATCAGCACGCCGTAGCACACCGCAACCGTAAGGAAGAAAACCCACGGGGACTGGTGGATCGGTCCTTCCTGTTCTTCGTGATTGTCTGCCATAATCATTGCTCCTGAAAACGTCACGTCCACGCACGGGCGCACGAGCTGCGCGCGGCGGCGAACGGCGGTATTCTGCGGAAATTGGGGGCGCTTGTAAACCCCTGTTTTCGGCCGTGACGTCGGTGTCGCCATCACGGGGGCCGAACGCAGGGATCACGGCTGGCGCATCACGTGGACTTTGGTATCGCCGGTCATGCGATCGCGGTACGAGACGACGTGCAGGAATTTATCGCCACGGGTATAAGCATGGAACTTCGTGGGATCCCGTTCTTTGTACCCGAGGTTCTCCATCTCTTCGATGAGCTTGGTGGCACTCGCACGCTTCCAACCGCGCTTGCTCAACGCCTGGTGGTAGAAGCGAGTGAGCTCGTCGGGTGACTTATTCGCCACGTAGACGTTCTCGACGTAGGCCGATTCGTCACCCGATCCGGCGAATCGGCGCAGGCGCTCGCAGCCCGGGCAGGCCGGCACAACTTTGTCCATCGACACGCCCTCTCGGGCGTTCGGGCCGAACTTCTCCATCGAGAGGTTGTCGTCCGACCAGGTCGCGGTGAGCGTGGTCTTCCCGGTCTTTTTCTCGCGGTACGCTTCGACGAAGCGGATCCGCTTGAGGCGGTCCCCGTAGTTTTCGCCCTCGGTCTCGACCGTCTCCTCGAGGATATCGATCGGCTTGGGGTCTCCTTTGAGCTCGACGCCGCCCATTCGGACGCGTGAGTCGGTCCAATAGTACGGTACGATGCTCCCGGTCTGCATGTCCGAGAACGAATTCCACGTCTCGTTGAAGTCCTCGGCGGTCGTCTCCGACTCCCTGGCCGTCATGTCCGGTACGCCGTTGTAGATGCGCTCGTTGACGCCATTGTCCTTGAAGGTCTCCTGCAACTCGCGCGCGGCGATGCTGGGAGACTTCCGGGAGGTCTTCGACGAGAAGAACACCGTGTTGCCGTCGTAATCGTACATGCGCGGCGCGGCGAAGCCGTAGTCTTTGAGGGACTGCTCGAAGCGCTGCTGCTGGGTCGTGGGCGCGAACTCGGTCGTGACGATATCGGCGCCAGCCTCACCGAAGAACTCGCCGCCGTTTCCGTACCAGGCAAAGCCGTACGCAATGCCCGCGACAATCCCGGCGGTGCCCAGAAGCTTACCCGTGAGGCGCAAGAATTCTGCTGTTTGTGTTGGCTTCATTGCAGGTCGTCTCGCTTCGGATCGTAATCAGGAACGTCGTAGCTCTCGTTGTCGAGGTCGGAGTTATTCCACTCCAGCAGCTTGTTGTAGTTGTGAGGAGCCGCCGCCATGAGCCCGGCAATGGACCAGGCTCGACCTTCGGTGCGCGTCTCCGGCTTGACCACTGTCTTGTAGCGCGCCGACAGCTCGACGGTCTGGCCCATGAATCCAGCGACCTCTTCATTCTCGACTCGCCCCTCGACGGTGCCGTAGCGAATACCGGCGCCGGCGTTGGGAATGACGCCGCTCATACTCACAGCCATGCTGATGATGCCGGCCATGGCGTTAGAGGGCGGCGTGGGGTCCATCGTGTCATTGACCAACGAGTTGGCGTAGACGGTATCCCCGACGATATCGTCGGGGTTGAACGTCGGCTCTTGCTTGTCGGCGAGGCCAGCCATGTCGGCGACCTTGACTCGGCTGTAGGACTCACCCCAGTGGCCACCGCCTCCGGTGGCGACGCCCGAGATGATGCCGGAGAACTCGCTCATATCGCCCAGAGATGCGCGCGGCGTCATCTCACCGGCGCCGGCGGCGGTTGCGTTCTCCCACATTTGTTTCTGAGCCTCGATCTTGACGCGACCGGTCTCGTGGCCGAGGCGACCGAGCCCGACGAGGCCGGCGAAGATGATGACCACGACCGGGAGCGTGATGATGAACTCGGTCATCGTCGCGCCGCTCTCGTCCGACCAGAAGCCCTTGAGTTTTTGCATCAACTGTCTCATTTCGGCGTTCCCTCGATCAGGTCGTCGTCCATGCCGCTGGCGATTGCGTCCATCCGGAGGATGTCTTTGACCGCGTTCTCGAGGTCGACATCGCCGCCACTCATCCCCGTCAGGTTGAGGACCGTCGCGGTCGCCACCATCAAGGGGCCCATGTCGCGCCAGGCGTGCTTCATCTGGATGTCGTCGCCCAGGCCATCCCACTCACCCGGGAGTGCGACGGGTCGCATACGCGTCGTCCATCGCGGATTCCACTTCCACTCGTTGGCGTCCTGGTCACCGCGGTAGGAAATCTCAGCGCGCGAGAATGCCCAGTATCCAGGCGCCTTGTAGATCTCGTTATTGAGGTTGTAATCCCTGTCGATGAAGCCGTACTTCTTACGGTCACCGGAGTCGTCATCCATCCGATCCGGGTCGCCCTGATAGGCGAGCACGAGGTTGGACTTGCGCATATTCCACTCGGACTCCGAGTCGTAGCGCTTGACGTCCACGGCCTCGGCAAAGCTGCCGAAGTTGCTGCCGTCGTAGTAGCCCTCGAAGCGACTCATCATCGCGTTACATCCCAGCGGGTGCATCGCCGCGAGCGCCCCGACAATCGTGCCCATCGCGATCGTCTCCCACGTGCCGCTGACAGTCGGCCAGGACAGCACGTTGAAGATCGAGAAGTGCACGCCGCGATCCGGCCCCCACTGAGTCGCCGCGTCACACATCTCGGACGACCCGTCGCCCTCCGACGGCCCGACCGGCAACTCATCCTCCACACCCGATTGCTCGGCCAAGTCGGTAAGCCCCGCGAACGCTCCGCCCGCCAGCGTGTCCGGCGTCGGGAACACGGCTGTCGCCGTCGCACCGTTCTGCGCACCGCGCAGGACACCCTCGGCCCACGCCCACCACGGCGTGATGTCGATCATGTACATCTGGTAGTTGTGCAGCGCCTTGAGGTCCTCACCGAAGTAATTCTCCGATAAATTGTCGTCGAACTCGTTTATGTCATCCATCTCCTCCATCAATATGTCGACGGCCGCTAAGAATATCTTAGTTAACCTCGTACATAATGGAGTCAGAGAGCCGCACGGGCCCGGACAGACCGCGTTTGCAGCCCAGCAAGCGGCTGCGAGACCTCCCCACAACGCGATCGCGAAGTAGTTTGCGTATTTCGCCGCCACGTACATCGACGTGATGCCGACGGTGATGCGCTTTCCGACATTGGTGAACGCCACCATATTCATGGAGCGAGCTTCGATCGAGGTCTGGCTCCAGGCTGCGGTGTCGGCCGCGACCTGCACGTCCATCTTGTCGGCGACGCTGATATTCGCGTCGTAGATCACCATGCCCATCATGAATAACGCCAGGAAGGCGGCGAGCATCACCAGGGCCACGGCGCCGCCATCATCTCGATGGAAACGCTCGAGTGCTTTTTGTGTCATGTTAGATATCTTCATGACAGGCTCGTCATCACGGTACGGTGTTATTCGGAGGACATTCGTCGGTTCCCCAACCACTGGGGGTCGGACACTTCTGAACCGGCAGTCTGACTTTTCTCTTGATGCGCAAATAGCGCCCCGGTCGATTGTTCGGTGCCTCATGCGTGTACAACCGCTCGCCGAAGATGAGCCCGACCACCGGGAACGCCTGGTGGTGCAGGTACTCCAGCTCGAACTCGACCTCTCGCGTGCTATCGTCGACGGTCGCGCTCGCGATCTCCACCGACGCATAAGCGAAGGAGAACTTCTGGATCGAGCGCATCATCATGGACGACTCGTCCAGGGCCTTGGAGAATCGCATCTCCTGATTATTCAGTGCGCCGGCCCCGGAGATGAGGCTGCTTATGCCGGGCATCGCACCGCCGACGATCGGGAATTGGCCCTTGAGCATGACCTCGCGCACATTCTCGAACTCGTCCGACTCGCCGCCCGGGATGTTTCGGTAATCGCCGGGGGCGACGGGTGTCATCACCAGGGCCGCGGCGATCTTGCCGCGCTCGTCGACATCGGAGGTGTTGATGGCCGAGTTTCCTCGCCCGCGCCCGACTTCCGGCGCCCAGACCCACGCATTGCGCGCGCCTTCGTACGCCGCCACGTTCGCCAGCATTCCGGCGATATTGTTCACGGCGACCTGAGCGAGCCCGAAGATGAGCAGCAGCATGACCGGCAGCACCACGATGGTCTCGGCGAGCACGGCGCCGGTCTGCTGGAGCTTGACGGTCTTGACCTCTTTGACCTTCTTGAATCGACTGTAGAGGAAGACTATCAGTCCCCACAGCGCCAGCGCGAGTCCGACGTGGATGCCGACCTCGGCGATATTCATCTGCATGAGCCGACTGTCGCCGGAGACGTGCCCGAGCAACGGGAGCGCCGTCTCGATCGGCATCGCCAACCAGAGCAACGCGACTGCAGTCACTGATACGCCCAGGGTATGACCGGCCACTTCCAGCCCGACGAGCTGCCAGGAGGTTTCGGTCTCGCCGAGGTTTTCGTTTGTCTCAGTCACGGTGGTCACCGCGCGTAGCGTTAGTAGTTAAGTCGCACTCAGTGCGTGGTCCGGACGCAAACTCCGACTTCCACTCTTGTAGTGCAGCAATTCGCGTTCCAACACAACTGTCGGCTCGAGACCCTCCAGGATCGCGCTCCGGCGACGTGGGGAGGGGGCTATCCTCAAACGCATCGGCCAAACCGTGCCAACCTGTCACACCCATGCGGGATAGTGTCCCCGTCTCGAAGGGCGACACCGGGCCATCAGCCTGTCCATCTCGGCGACTCGTGCTCATCCGCCCGACCCTCCCATCAACGTCTCGACATCCAGGTGCTTCTGGAGGGTCTTTTCGTTTGCCTCGGCGTCCGGGTCGAAATCGTCCTTGTTCTTGAGCGCCTTCTGAAATTTCTCGATCTGGTCCGGAGACATATCGCATGGATCTCCGCCGATGATGTCCTTGATGGAGACGTTGCTCTCGGTCTCCTCCATATACTCTTCGAACTCGGGTCCGACCGTGTCGTTCAAGTCATCGCGACACTTGCCCACGATATCGACCTCTTCTGACTCGATCACCGGGTTCTCTTGCCCCATGAAGACGTTCGCCGAGGTCGGGTACTTCTTGATCAAGTTCTCCTTGATCCCCGCGCCCTTGGTACCGCCGCCGCGAGCTCGTGCGGTGCGCTGGACGTCGGCGAGCACACCGGGGCTGACGCCGTCCTCGGAGCGGCCGGTCGAGCGCCCGTAACCGACGCCGACTTTTGCCTCCTCGACGGCATTCGCCACCGCGGCTGTCTCCAATCCACGACACAGCGATTCATCGAGCGGGCGGTCCTGATCGCGGAAGTAGGGCAGCTGTTCGGAGCACGCCTCGCTCCACAAATCGGTACCATAGGCCTCGATCCAGCCGGTCTCGGCGCCGGCCGCGCACTCCTCGCGCACGTACGGAAGAAACGCCGCGGTCACGTCGGTCTGTTCGGTGTCGACGCAGGCGGCGTCCACCAGGCGTCCGGCCAGCTCCTCGTCCAGGGCCTTGCCGGGCTTGAATGCGACGCGGATAAAGGACACGAGCACGCCGGGCGTCGGCTGGCCGGCGGCGAGCAGCGTCGCCGGATCGACCGCCGAGTCGAAGGTCTGCTCACAACAGGCGCGAGCAGCCTCGCTCTGGGATTCGTCGGCACACCGCATCAGATCGCGCGTCAGCACGTGCGGGTGCCCCTGACGAAGCTCGACGAGCTTGTCGGCCAGCATGCAGGCGGTCGCCTCGGTCATATTCGGGCGGTTCAACGCGGTCGCCCAGCGATCGGCCACGGCATCGACGAGCCCGGGATTCAGTGACGGTGCGCACTGCAGCACCAGGTTCGGGCGGTCCGCGATCGAGTCGGCGATCGCGCTCCACTGGGACGGGTCTGTATCCTTCGCGCTCGCGCAGGCGGCGAGTCGAACATCCGCCGAGCTGTCCTTGATGATCGGATCGATAGCAGCCGAGGAGTTATCGAGTGCGATGGGCGCGATCGCCGCGCGCACCTGCGGCGCCAACCACAGGACGCCGGCCAGCGGGACCAGCACGACGGCGATGAGCGAGGGGATCGCGTCTGCGGGCTTGTCCGGCACGTCCACGTCGCCGGCGCTCTTGAGCGTCACCCACGCAACTGCCCATACGACCGCCCAGCCGGCCCCAACGGCGAGCGGGACCCACGGCGCGAGCCACTGCGAGAACGTCACGACGCCGAGCGTCAGGAGTGCTGCGACAGAGGACGCAACCACGAGAATATTGGTTTGATTCATCGGAGCCACCGCGTCTCGTGAAAACTTCACCGACTCAAAATATCACGTCGCGCCCCGGAGTCGAAGCCCCGGCGCGCAATCGCACCCGAGATCCATCCGATCTTGCGACGCCACCGACCCGATCGTAGTCTGTGGCGCAGCCTCAACGAGCCCCGGATGTTCCATCGACGCTCCAACAAAGACAACCCGAAAACCGGTATCGACGACCGGTCGGATCTTCGACACGACGGCTGTCTTCGTCTTACTGGGGCAACTGTCTCTGATCGTCGGCAGCCTGGTCACGCATACGCGCGAATTCGAGACCGCACCGGCCCTGCTCAGTATCGCTCAGGCCCTCTTCTATCCGTCCATCGCCGCTCTCGGCCTCGCCGTTTTATTCGTCGTCGGACGCGCGGCCACACTTCGGATGCGCCGGGCGGCTCCGCACGTCGCGCTCGGGATCGCCGGGATCGCCACCTACGCCACGCTGGCGCTGATCCTCTACCTCGCATCGCGCCTGTTCGGGCTGACAGGCTTTGCGCCCTTCGCGCTGATAGGCGCTGCGCTATTCACCTATCCCATCGTGCGATTCGGCGTGCCCCGCCTCGATGAGGTGGGCCGCGCCGTCAGCGTCGTCCCCGGCATCATCGCCGGGCTGGGGCTCGGCGGGATCATCGAGCTAAAATACAAGCTCTTCGAGTCGATGTCGGACCAGTTCATGGATCCGAATGCACTCCTGGCGTGCGTCTTCAGCGTCATGGCGCTCGGGCTCGGGGTCGCACTCGCGCCTTATTTCGATGACTTCGAGTGGGCCGAGGGGCGCCTGCGGATCGCGCGGCGCATCGTGTCCGGGGCCCTGCTCGCCGCGGGCGTGGTGCTTATCTGGCTCAACCGCACCGTCCTGGTGCCGCGACTCTACCTGGAGGTCCACCTCGCCCTGGCCTTCGTCGAGTGGTTGCTGTGCGTCGGCGCCTGGGGCTGGTTCAGGCCACGTATCACGCTCTCCGAGGCCGCCCGGATGCCGATTCGGAGCGCAGCGGGCGTGTCGATCCTCATCGCGGGGCTACTCCTCGTCACGCTGAATACCGACGCCGGAGACGCGGTACCGCGCCGCGTAGACTACCAGTCCCAGATGTTCGCCATACCGGTCGTCGCCGCCACGGATGCCGATGATGACGGGTTTATCGCGCTGTACCTCGGTGGCGCTGACTGCCGCGAGGGCGACGCCGACACGCATCCGCTGGCGACCGAAATTCCGGGCAACGACAGGGACGAAACCTGCTCGGGCAGCGACCTGGCGGAGCAGCCGGAGACCACGCCCGTGGTGAGCCGGCGTCGACATCCGCCCGCCGATCTGACGATCGTCGTGACAGTCGACATGCTCCGACCCGACTACATGCATATCTACGGCGCATCGGAGCAGACCACGCCGTATCTGAGCAAGCACCGCCACGACTGGCACCGATTCGACCGGGCGTACACGTCCGGCGGCATCACCACACTCGGGTTGCCGAGCCTGCTCATCGGCCGCATCCCGATGGCGATCGACTTCGAGACCGTCTTTCGCACCACCGAGAATCGCTACGTCTTTCCCGAAGATCGCACCCCCGAAGACACCGTCAATCGGGCGTTTCGCTCCCCGCGAAGCGACGAGCACCCGACGCTGGCGTCGGTCTTCACCGACGCCGGACGTCGGGCCTACGCGGTGGTCGACGACGGCCCCGCCCGGGTCTTTCAGGAGGGCCTCGGCTACGAACGAGGATTCTCGCAGTTCTACTACCCGAACGCGCCCGAAGGCCCGGGGATCGACAAATGGGGGCTCGAGCAGGTCACCGAGCAGACCATCGACGTGATCGATGAGGCGCCGCACGGCTCGTTTATCTGGGTCCACTACTACGACCCGCACGCCGCGAGCCCGCCGTGCGAGAAGTTCGAGTCGACACCGGGTCTGGGCTGCTATCGCGACGCCATCCACGACGCCGACCAGGCCATCGGCCGCATCGCCGAGCACCTCAAGGCACGCGGGCGATGGGATCAATCGGCGTTTTTCGTGACCTCGGACCACGGCGAGGCGCTGGGCGAGCATGGGTTGCGCCATCACGGCATCGGGTCGTTCGAGGAGTACGTCCGCGTCCCGCTGCTGGCCAAATTCCCCGGCGGCGAAGGTGGTGTTCACAAGGGACCGGTCTCGCTGGTCGACGTGACCGCGACGGCGACGGCCACCTCGGCCATCGCGCCGCCCGCGACCTTTCACGGCGACGATCTGCGGGCGCTGACCGAGGGACATACGCGCCGGTATCCGGTGGTCTCGCAGATGTTACTCACGGACGTCGACGGCACGCCCTATCGCCAGCAGACCCTGGTAGTCGACGACGATCTGCGGCTGATGTTCGACCGGGTGACCGGGCGCGGCTGGCTCTTCGACATCAGTACCGACCCGGAGCAGCGACAGCCGCTCGACAGCGCGACGATCGCCGGGCAGCAGCGATCGCTGGCCGATGCGATCGGGTATGGACGAGAGTTGGTGGAGGT
>JBNJFZ010000051.1:6267-13034 GCA_051747295.1 Myxococcota bacterium | reverse complement strand
GGGCGATCGGCTTTGCTGTCCTCGATCTTGCAGACGTAGCCCTGGACGGGTCGGCCGACCGAGCCGCGTCGCTGAGCCCCGGGCCGCTCCATATGCGAGATGCCAGCCTCCGGCAGTCCCCATACGCCCAGCAGCGACAGGCTGCTCTGGCTCAGCGCGTCGTAGACGTCGTCCGGCAGCCTGCCGCCGACCAGAAAGGCTTGCTCGAGTTGGCCTCCGAGGGCCTTTTCGAAGGGCGCGAAGAACAACTTTTTGGCACCTCGATCGGTGATTCTCTCGAGGAACCCGCTCAGCGCCGAGCCGCTGTCCTCCTCCCTGGCCTTCATGAATTCGGGGACGTCGGCGAGCTTCTCGCGCAAATCGATGGTCCGATGCTCGAGGAACGCCGGCCCGCACACCAGGTGCGTCGGGCTCGAGACCTCGAGCGCGTCGAGCGTGTCACGAATCGACGCCCCCTGTGCGACCGCGCCGCCCTCCATCAACCAGGCCGCCGTGATCAGCCAGGCGTGAAACCACCCGAAGTTCAGCACGTTCGCCAACCGGTGGGAGTCGGGGTCGAACCGCAGGTCATCGCCCAGCCAACCGAGCATCCGCGCGACCTTCCGCCCGCTGAAGAACGCACCATGCGGGTCTTCGGCATCTTCGGGGTCGAAGAGAATCAGCGCCGGGGCATCGAGCTCCAGCCCGTAAATATGCTCGGCGAGCTCGTCGACGCGCCCTCGAAGCGCGAGGGATCGGCCGCGCTCGTCGAATTCGCCCAGAGCATGGACATTCCCCGACTTCGGCGCATCGGCCCCGTCAAAACAAACCCATTTGAGGTGCGACGGCATACTGTCGCCCTGCCCTCGAATCCGGTCGAGGGCGTCGACGTCCTCGACGGCGATCCAGGACACGCCGGAGCGCGCGCAGGCCTTCAGAGTCTCCTCGCGCGAGCGATCCGAGACCAGCGGCACGAGGCAACCGCCCACGAGCCAGGTCGCGAACGCGAAGTCGATCCAGTCCTGCGAGTTCTGCGCGGTGATCGCCACGCGCGTGCCCGACTCGAATCCCTCCTCGAGCATCGCGATGGCGAGTCGCTGTACGCGCCGAGTCCACTCCCAGTAGCTGCGCTCCTGGAGCGAACCGTCCTCGCCACGGCGCACGAATGCCGTGATCTCCTTGTATCCCTGCAGCGTCCGCCAGAAATCGGTTTGGAAATTTCGCATGGTCTCAGCGTCTCAGGTAAACGACATATTCATCTGTCTTGTACAACCGGCGCCAGTCGTTGCGGTCTTCCATCGCGGCGATCAGCGGGGACTGCGACTCCGTCATGAGCACCGCCGCGTTGATATCGTACTCACGAAACGTCTGTCGCCATCCATCGGCATCGCCGGCCCGCTCGAACTCGCTCCACAGCGCCGCCGACGGCAGCTCGACACGGTTGTCGACGAAGACCATCGGGGTCGGCTGGGCGCCCTGCAACTCGTAGATGAGAAAGCCGGGGCTTCGGTGGTCGTGAAACAGGCGCAGGCGCTCGACCGGTCTGGTCTTGAGCACCCAGATAGCGTCGACGGGGACGTCCGCGGGCACCAACCCGGTCATCGGAGAGCGCTGGCGCACGTCCTCGCGAAACTTCAGGGCGATGTCGTGGTTGTTGGTCCATGGCTGAAGCGTAAGCGCTCCGGCGACGAGCAACAACACGACCGCGCCGTGCAGCACGCTAGCGACGCGCGAAGGGGGCGCGTCATCGTCGGAGCCGACGTGCTGCTGCCAGATGGCCCCGGCACAGGGCGCGAGCGCCACCGGAAGGACCAGCGCGAACCACAGCAGCGAGCGCGCATGCAGCGCCGCCATCACCGCAAATCCGTAGAATAGCAGTGCGTCGACGACCTCGAATTTGTCGCGACCGAGCCCGAAGACCGCGGCCCCCACGACCAACAGACCGTAGAAGAGCGGGCCGAGAAAGGACGGGCGGGCGAGCGTTACGGGCATCCACTCGGTGAGCGTATTCTGGATGACCTGGTTCGACGACAACTCGATGAGGTAGGCCCAGACTTCGAGCCCGTGTGGGTTGGCGATCGACGCGCCGAGCGCACCCAGCATCGCCACCAGCCAGAAGCCATGCGGCACGTCCGCATTGCCGTCAAATCGAGCCCATAGCGCGTCCGCCCAGAACGCCAGAGCGACCAGCGCGGGGACCACAAAGCTGCCGTGCAGGTTGACCCAGATCGCGGTGATGGCGGGGAGGCCGAGCAGCCAGAATGGACTGAGCCGGCCGGAGCGGACCGCGTAGCAGAGCGCGAGGCACGCCAGCAACAGCGGCCACGCGAAAAGGTGCGTGCGAGCGCCGATATAGAGGAAGCCGAACGGCAGCACGAGGAGCGCGAGCAACGCGCCGAGCTGGATGATGCCGGAGCGCCGGGTCGCCCACCACGTCAGCCCCGCCCAGGCTGCGCCCGCGAGCAGGTTGCGCAGGAGCAGCACGACGTTGAGGCCCGCGGCGTCCTCGATCTGGTAGAGCAGTAGTTGGGACAACCACGGCTGGATGAACGACGGGTGATCTACCTCCATGGTGTACAAAAAGAGGTTCTCGGTGGGGACCGTACCGGTGGCGCTGATGAGGCGTCCGATGGCCGCGTGCCACCAGAAATCCCACGAGCGAAGTGGCGTCACCCCGAGCGCGCCGAGCATCAGCACGGCCGGGATCACGGCCCAGATCCAGGTCAGGGGCACCGCGCGTGTCTGCGAATGTTCACTCATCGCTGGCTCCCTCGATCGGCACAAAGATACGCGGTCGGTACTCCGGCGTCGCCGCGCACCCCCCGGAGCGCACGCGATACAGCCGATACTCGCCGCCGGTATCCACGGGCGTCGAGTTGAGCGTGTGCGGCTTGCGAGCCAGCACATAGTTGACCGCCTGCGGCGACTCGGGCGGATTGCCGGCGTGGAAAAACGGCACGTCGCGGTGCAAATACGTGTGCCCCCCGACGTTTGTCGCCCACTCGCCCTGCAAGAACAGACCGCACATGTCTTCGCGCTCCGACGCTCGCGCCAGCAGGCGGTTGACCGGGCCCTGATAGTCGAGCGCGCGCGTCTTGGGCTCGACGCCGAGCGTCTCGGACTGCCCGAGTTGGCCGAAGGTCAGCGAGCCAACGCCGGCGGCGCTGACAATCACAACGGGCACCATCAGCCCGGCGAGCGCCCACTTTAGCCTCGCAGCGTCGACGTCGAAGCGCTCGGCGAGCCAGGCGCCGACGATATCGAGCCCGACGGCCGAGAGCGCGGCGAGCAGCGGCCACGTACCCGACACAAAGCGCAGATCTTTGTGCGGAAACGCGCAGTGAAGCCCGAAAAAGAGCATGGCGCACGCGAAGACCTCGGTGGCGCGCTCCCAGGCAGCCAGCGGTAACAAAAGCGTGAGGGCACCCAGCGCCCCCATGCTCGCCACCGTCACGACGACGTACTGATAGAACGGCTCCGCGCCGTAATTATACGTCGACCCGTCCATCAGGACGTTGAAGCGCAGATACGCGCCCGCCGATTGAAACGGCAGACCCCAGGTGATCCAGTCGATGGCACCATAGAGCAGCGCCCAGGCGACGAGGACCTTGAGCGCCTCGGCGTAGACGTGTTCGCGCCCTCGAAAGCGCCAGAATAGGACCAGAGGCACGATAAACATCGCGTTCTGCAGACGCATGAGCACGGATGCGCCCAGCAGCGACATGCCCAACCACATCGGCCAGCGTGGCTCGTCTGGCTCGTCCTGCAGCGCCGCCTTTAGCGAGAAGTAGAGCCCGAAGACGACCATCGGCGCGCTGATGGTCTCGCTCAGCGTGCGAAACCCCAGGTAGATCGACGCCGGGTTGAACAGAAAAAGCGCCGCGCCGATGGCGGCGAGCCACGGTCCGACGCGGTGCTGGCGGGCGAGCAGGTAGACGCCGATGCCGGCCGAGGCGTGTAGGACGGCGACCAGCCCGCGGGTTGCGCCGACGTATTGGAGTGGGTCCGACAGGCCGAGCGCCGACACGACTTTCAGGTAGCCGGCGAGTAGCCCGGGCAAGAACCAGTTTCGCGCGCCGTAATCCCACTCCCAGGCGTCGAGCCCGTAGCCGAACGCGGCGCGGTGGGCCGGCTCGAGGACCTGATAGATTTCGTCGGGGTGGTAGATGCCGTCGCCGCCGAGGCCGAACCACAGACGAATGGCGGCCGCGGCGGCGACGAGTCCTACAAGTCCCAGCCATTCTCGTCGGTCGAGCGTTGGCTGCGTGGGTTCGAGCATGGTTGGAACACACCGAGTTCAGGAATCACACCTCGACCACCCCGATCTCGCTACGCTCGGTCGGGGCCTACAGTACAAATCACTCAATCACGCAATCACTGAATCACTGACCTACGGGGTGCCAGGCGGTCTTGAACTCGACGAACGGCATGATTCGGTAGGGCGACTGCTTGTCGTCGGAGCGCCAATCGGCGGCGTCGACCGCGTCGTAGAACTTCATGCGCTTGACGGTCTCGGTGCCCTCGAGCGCGAGCTGCTCGCGGTGCTCGTCGGACGGGCCGTAGCACGCCACGCCGTCGACGTCCTTGTGGCCGCCGACGTGCCCGATGAGCTCGTCGCGATGGCCCGTCAGGATGTTGAGCACGCCTCCGGGGAGGTCGCTGTTGTTGAGGACCTCCGCGAATTCGATCGCGAGGGTCGGCGCGTCGTTGTCGACGATCGCAATGGCCGTATTTCCGCTGACGATGACGGGAGCGATGGCCGAGATGAGCCCCAGCAGCGGCGCCTCCGTCGGCGCGAAGACCGCGACGACGCCGGTGGCCTCAGGCACCGTGAAGTTGAAGTGCGACGAGGAGACCGGGTTGGTCGAGCCGAAGACCTGCTCGAATTTATCCGACCAGCCCGCGTACCAGACCAGACGGTCGATGGCCGTATCGACCTCGGCCGCGGCGTCTTCCTCGTCGTAGCCGGCGATCTCGACGAGCTGGCGCTCGAAGCTCGCCCGGCGAGTCTCCATCATCTCGCCCATGCGATACAGAATCTGACCGCGGTTGAAGGCCGTGCGCCCCGCCCAGCCGTCCTGAGCTTTGCGGGCGACGACGACAGCGTCTCGAAAATCCTTGCGAGATGCATGGCAGATATTGGCCACGAAATCTCCTTTCTGGTTGTGCACCTGCAGGTAGCGACCGCTCTCCGTGCGGGGGTATTTCCCGCCGATGTAGAGCTTGTATGTCTTGAGTATCGGTAGTCTTGGCATAATACGCTTCTGGCGTCTCGGGTTGTTTTGATGCGCCCAAGATGGGCGCATCACGTCTACTTTCGTCTTCCCTCAGTCCAGGTCCAGATACGCCAACAGCCCCTGGCGCCCGCCCTCGCGGCCGAACCCGCTCTCGCGGTATCCACCGAACGGACTGGCCGGGTCGAATTGGTTGTAGGTATTGCCCCAGACCACGCCGGACTTGAGCGCGCCGGCGATCTTGAACAGCTTGCTGCCCTTGTCGCTCCAGACCCCGTTTGCGAGGCCGTATGGCGTGTTATTGGCCTTCTCGACGGCCTCCTCGGGCGTGCGGAACGTCAACACCGAGAGCACCGGCCCGAAGATCTCCTCGCGGGCGATGCGGTGCGACGGCGTGACATCCGTGAAGAACGTCGGCCTGAAGAAGTAGCCGGTGTCCGGGATGTCGCACTGACTCTGCACCATATTGGCGCCCTCGGCGACGCCTGCGTCGACCAGCTCCTGGATCTTGTCGAGCTGCTCTTTGGAGTTGATGGCGCCGATATCGGTGTTCTTGTCGAGGGGGTCGCCGACGCGAAGCGTGCTGTAGCGATGCTCGAGCTTGGTGATGACTTCCTGCTCGATGCTCTCCTGCACCAGCAGCCGAGAGCCGGCGCAGCAGACGTGGCCCTGGTTGAAGAAGATGCCGTCGATGATGCCCTCGACGGCCTGATCGATGGCGGCGTCCTCGAAGATGATGTTGGCGCCCTTGCCGCCGAGCTCGAGCGTCAGCCGCTTGTCGCTGCCGGCCAGCGAGCGCTGGATGATCTTGCCGACCTCGGTCGAGCCGGTGAACGCGATCTTGTCGATGTCGTCGTGGTCGACGATGGCGGCGCCGGTCGCGCCGGCTCCGTTGACGAAGTTGACGACGCCGGGCGGAAGATCTGCTTCCTGGATGATTTTGGCGAGCAGCATCGCGCTCAGCGGCGTGGTCTCGGCCGGCTTGATGACGATGGTGTTGCCGGTCGCAAGGGCCGGGGCGATCTTCCACGCGGCCATCAGCATCGGGAAGTTCCACGGGATGATCTGGCCGGCGACTCCGATCGATTTGGGCTCGGCGCCGGGGAACGCGAACTCGAGCTTGTCCGCCCAGCCCGCGTAGTGGAAGAAGTGCGCCGCAGCCAGCGGGATATCGACGTCGCGCGACTCGCGAATGGGCTTGCCGCCGTCCATGGTCTCGACGATGGCCAGCTCGCGGGACTTCTCCTGGATCATCCGACCGATGCGGTAGATATACTTCGCGCGCTCGGCCGACGGCATGTCCTTCCAGTACTTGTCGTAGGCCTTCCGGGCCGACTTGACGGCCTTGTTGACCATCGATGCGTCGGCCGCCGCGACCTTCGCAAGCGGTTCTTCGGTGGCCGGATTGATCGTCTCGAAGTACTCGGCGTCCTCCTCGTCGGGCAGGATGAACTCCCCGCCGATAAAGTGGCCGTAGCGCTCGTCGAGCTCGACGAAGTCCGTGCCCTGCGGCGCCGGGGAGTACTCCCACAGGTCGCCGAAGAGCAGGTCTTT
>JBNJFZ010000051.1:0-6167 GCA_051747295.1 Myxococcota bacterium | reverse complement strand
CCCGCCGATAAAGTGGCCGTAGCGCTCGTCGAGCTCGACGAAGTCCGTGCCCTGCGGCGCCGGGGAGTACTCCCACAGGTCGCCGAAGAGCAGGTCTTTAATATTGGATGGTTTGTTCATAATGACTTTTTGTCTGTCGAACATTTGTGATGCGGCCATCTTGGCCGCATCGTGGGGCCGCGCCCAAGATGGGCGCAGCACAATGTGTGTTGCGGCCATCCTGGCCGCATCGAGGTCGAGCTAGCTCATACTCAGATAACGAGACGAGTGATACCGGCCGCTCTCGGCCTTCTCGAGCTGCATCAACAGATCGTTGAGCAACGACGAAGCGCCGAATCGGAACAGATCCGGCGTCAACCAGTCGTCGCCCAGCGTCTCCTTGACCATGACCAGGTAGCGAAGCGCCAGCTTCGCGTCCCGAATCCCGCCCGCCGGCTTCATCCCGATCTTCTCGCCGGTCTTGATATAGTGATCGCGGATGGTCTCGAGCATCACCAGCGTGTTGGGCATGGTCGCGTTGACCTTGGCCTTGCCGGTGGAGGTCTTGATAAAGTGCGCCCCGCCGTCGATGGCGATCTGGCTGGCGAGCCGGATCTTGTCGAAGGTCTGCAGCTCGCCGACCTCCAAGATGACTTTGAGGTGCGCGCTTCCGCACGCCTCGCGGGTAGCCACGATCTCGTCGTAGACGGTCTTGTACTCGCCGGACAAGAACGCCCCGCGGTTGATGACCATGTCGATCTCGTCGGCGCCGGCGGCGACCGCTTCCTGCACGTCGTGCAGGCGCTCTTCTTGTGAGGTCTGCCCGCTCGGGAAATACGTCGCGACGGCGGCGAGGTTGATGCCGGTCCCGGCGAGCGCCTCGGCGGCGACGGGGACGAGCCGCGGATAGACACAGATCGCAGCCGGGCTCGGACAATCGACCGTCTGGCTCGGCTGAATCGCTTTCTTGCACAGCATCCGCACCTTGCCCGGCGTGTCGTCGCCGGCCAACGTGGTCAAATCGACCATCGACGCCGCGAGCTTGAGCCCGGCGACCTTCGAGTCGGTCTTGATGCTGCGTGTCTTGAAACGTCCCGCGCGGTTCTCAATACCGACCTGGTCGATATTCGGCGTCCGCGGCGGCGCATAGGCGTCTTTCGCACCCATGTTACTCCTTTAATGCTTGAGTATGGTTCGGACGCCACGAACGTAGTTGAGGTTGGGTAGATGGGCAAGGGAGGGCTGGTCCGAGGGTGGTTCAGGAACCCCACGCTTGGCCCCTGCCGTCGCATGCGCGACGGCTTCCCCACGGCTGCGCCGCAGGGATACGATCCGGCGGTGACCAACCGCTCCGGGTTACCCACTTGGAAACCCGGAGCGGTTGGAGTCTACGGATCGTTCCCCCGCTTGCGGGGGATACCGGCCGCCTCGCGGCCGGAGGGGGCCATGGCGCCTCATACCCAAAACTACACCGCGGCGCGGCCGGACGAGATTAGAGAGCCCCAATTTTTCGAAAGTCTCGGCAGAAATCGTCATAATCAGGTTGAGGTGTCGAAATAGACACGATGTCTGGTATGATTCGAATTCGTCGAGATTTACCACGTCTCGAAACTTTGCGTCCACGTCGCCAGGCGCTCGTTCTTTGCGGCGCAGCGGCCGATCTACTATGTTGCGCGCTATGTCGATTTTTAGATTACACGCCACGCTCAGCCCGGGAATGACGCCCGACGTGATGGTGGCTAATTACTGTCTGAGCCCTCCTAGGGGGACCCATTGAACGTACGAATTGCCAAGATTGCTATCCTGCTCCTCGCGCTCTCCGCCTTCGCAGGGTGTGAACAAGAAGGTGGAAATAACGGTCGCGGTATCATCGGCGGCGGAGACTCCGGAAACAACGGCGGCACCGACGCCGGTGACACGACCGAGGACTCCACATCGGACGCCGACGAAGACGGTGCGACCGACGACGCCGGTGATGCAGAAGGCGACGTCGACCCCGACGCCTGCCAGCCCGAGACCGACGAGGACATGTGCGAGCGGCTCGACTTCGAGTGCGGCACGCTGACGGATGTCGACAACTGCGGCGACGAGCGCACCATCGACAGTTGCGGGGACGAAGCCACGGTATGCGGCGAATTTGAGACCTGCGGTGGCGGCGATACCGAAGGCCAGTGCGGCTGCACCAAGACCACCTGCGATGACGAAGGCGTACTCTGCGGCGAGATCGACGACACCTGCGGGGGCACGCTGACGTGCGATAGCTTCTGCGTGGACTCGATCGGCGCCGGCGACAACCACAACTGCGCAGTCGGTTCGGGCAACCTCAAGTGCTGGGGCAACGGCCGCGACGGCCAGCTCGGCACCGGCGGCACGAGCAATGCCAACAACCCCGCGGACGTGGTCGGCCTCTCCAACGACGTCACGCAGGTCGGCCCGGGCTCCGCACACACGTGCATCCTGAATAACGCCGAGCAAGTCCTCTGCTGGGGCAACAACAGCCAGAGCCAGCTGGGCGTCGGCACGACCGTGAGCACCTCGAACGCCACCGACCCGGCCATCTCGTCGAACGCTCAGCAGGTCGTCTCTGGACGCGTTCACTCCTGTGCGATCGTCTCTGGCGGCGTCGAGTGCTGGGGCGCTAACGACCGCGGACAGCTGGGCGATCCGAACTTCCAATACTCCTCGCTGGTCGGACTTCCCAACGCCGTGCCCAACCTCACGAGCGGCGTCACACAGCTCGCAGCCGGCCTCAATCATACCTGCGCACTTCTCGACACCGGTCAGGTGACCTGCTGGGGCGAGGGCCGCGAGGGACAGCTCGGCGACCGGATCCTCGACAACCAGCGTAGCTTCGAAAGCGTAGATGGGGACTGGTACGCTTTTGTGCGCGACACGGCCGACGGCTATTTTCGGGAACCCGGTGTCGTGAACGCGGCGGCGGACACACCGCTGACCGACGTCGTACAGATCTCGGCAGGAGCCACGCATACCTGCGCCCTTACCTCCAACGACGAGCTCTACTGCTGGGGCGCGCTCAACAGTGGAGAGGACTGCACCGGCTTCGACGTATGCTCGATCTTTCCGGCGGTCTCGGGACTCCCGACGACCACCTACAGGACAGGCGACCCCCCCCGCATCGATCGCGAGCGGTACAATCGAGTTGCGATCTACCCGACGCAGATCGACCCGGGCTTTGCGGTCCAGGAGGTCGCCTCGGGACGCGACCACATCTGTATGCGCGTCGACGAGAGCGACACGGCGAAGACCAACGTGTATTGCATGGGTCGAAACGGATCGGGCCAGGTCGGGGACGGTAGCACGAATAAGTGGGATGCTCCGCGTCCTCTCGCGACCGACGGCGACGGCAACGTCCTTCGCGCCACACAGATCTCGATCGGCGCCAACCACAGTTGTGCGCTCGCCGACAACAACAACGTCAAGTGCTGGGGCAGCAATGCCGACGGCCAGATCGGCAACTCCGATCTGCAGCGCGATGAAACGCTGCGGCCGTTCGACGTAAAACTCAACCAGTGAAATTGACCCGAAGCTAAGCTTCGCGGTATCAACCCGCGCCGGAGTCTCCGGCGCGGTTTTTTTATGACCCCGATCCGATATGGCCTCCAGCGAAAGACCCGACGCGATCATCGGCTGGCGCGAGTGGATCGCGCTGCCCGAGCTCGGTATCGAGCGCATCAAGGCCAAGGTCGACACGGGGGCGCGAAGCTCGGCGCTGCACGCCATCCGCATCGAGGAATTCGAGCGCGATGGCGACGACTGGGTGCGCTTTCAGGTGCACCCGAAGCAGCGCGACGCCTCCGAGACGGTGGCCTGCGAGTATCCGGTCCACGACCGCCGGAGCGTGCGGAGCTCGGTCGGCCACCAGCAAAATCGCATCGTCATCCGCCCGAAGGTCGAGGTCATGGGGCGGGCGTTCCCGATCGACCTCACGCTGACCAATCGCGACGCGATGGGATTTCGGATGCTGCTCGGGCGTGAAGCCACGCGCGGGCGCTTTCTGGTCGACCCTGGCGCATCTTTCCTCGCGAAAGACGAATCCTGAAGCTCACCTTTCTCTGCTCTACCGGAGCCACACCTCATGCGCATCGCCATCCTCTCGCGAAAGTCCACGTTGTACTCGACTCGCCGTCTTCGCGAAGCGTGCGAAGTGCGCGGCCATCAGGTCGCCGTCGTCGACTACCTCCGATGCTTCCTCGATATTACGTCGTCGAAGCCCACGATCCGCTACGCAGACAAGACGCTCGACGATTTCGACGCGGTCATCCCGCGCATCGGCGCCTCGTATACGTTCTACGGCACGGCCGTGGTCCGGCAGTTCGAGATGATGGGCGTCTTCTCGGCGACCAAGTCCGACGGGATCGCCCGGTCGCGCGACAAGCTGCGGGCCATGCAGCTTCTGGCGGGCGCGCACGTGGGCACGCCGGTGACGTCGATGGCGCACTCGCCGAAGGACACAGACGGAGTGATCGACGCGGTCGGCGGCGCACCGCTGGTCATCAAGTTGCTCGAGGGTACGCAGGGCATCGGCGTGGTCCTCGCCGAGACGCGCAAGGCCGCGCAGTCGGTCATCGAGGCCTTCCGCGGAATGGACGCCAATATTCTCGTCCAGGAGTTCATCGAGGAAGCCGCCGGGACCGATATCCGGGCGTTCGTCGTGGGCAAAAAAGTCGTCGCCGCGATGGAGCGCCGCGCGCCCGAGGGGGAGTTCCGCTCGAACTTGCATCGCGGCGGTACAGCGAACGCAGTAGTATTGACGGACGAAGAGCGAGAGACCGCCGTGCGCGCAGCACAGACGGTGGGGCTGAATATCGCGGGCGTCGACTTGATGCGCTCCGATCGCGGGCCGCTGGTGCTCGAGGTCAACTCCTCGCCGGGGCTCGAGGGCATCGAGAAGTCGAATGATATCGACGTCGCCGATCTGATCGTCGAGTACATCGAAGACAACGCCGAGGCCTCATGAACGACGACACGACGCTAGATGACGCCTCCAGTGGCCAGGAGGACTCGCTGATCACGGTTGGGGGGCAGACGATCGGCGCAGGCCTGCGTCAACGAGCCGATATTCCGGTCGCCGAGTTGCCCACGCAGGCGCAGGTGTCGATCCCCGTAGAGGTCGTCAACGGCTCCCGACCCGGCCCCAAACTCTGGGTCGACGCGAGTATCCACGGCGACGAGATCAACGGTGTCGAGATCGTGCGCGAGTTGTTGGAAGTCATCGACCCGCAGATGCTCACCGGCACGTTGGTCGCCGTCCCGATCGTCAACGTCTTCGGCTTCATCAACGAGTCGCGCTACCTGCCCGACCGGCGAGACCTCAATCGCAGCTTTCCGGGCAGCAAGCGTGGCTCGCTGGCCGCCCGCATCGCGAACCTGTTCATGACCGAGATCGTCAGCCAGTGCACCCACGGCATCGACCTACACACCGGGAGCAACGACCGCACGAACCTCCCGCACGTGCGGGCGAAGCTCGACGACCCTGAGACGCGGCGCGTGGCCGAGGCATTCGGCGCGCCGGTGATGCTGGACTCTGCGGGGCCCAAGGGCTCGCTTCGGCGCGCCGTCGCCAAGAAGAACAAGCCGATCCTGGTGTTCGAGGGCGGCGAACCCAAGCGCTTTAATGAGGACGCGGTGGAGGTCGGGTTGAACGGCACTCTGCGGGTGATGCGCGAGCTGGGCATGATCGACATGGACGTGCCGAAATCCGCGACACCGCCTCGCAAAGGGACGGGAACCAAGTGGATTCGGGCCAGGCGCGCCGGCATCCTGCGACTGCACAAGTTCACCGGCGCGGAGGTCGTCAAAGGCGACGTGCTCGGCACCATCGGCGACGCCTTTTTGCACGAGAGCACCAAAGTGCGCGCGCCGTGCGACGGGCTGATCATCTCGCACGTGACGAACCCGCTGGTCCACCAGGGCGACGCACTGGTGCATATTGTGGAGTTTGAGGCGGCGTGAGGTTGGGTGGTGTTGCTTGCGGACGGCGGCGTGCGTGATACAGGAACCGCACGCCCCTCACCGCGCTTCGCGCGGAGCTCCCCCACGGGGGAGCGGTCGCTTAGCGTCGACGCACCGCTTCTGCTTCGCGGTCGTCACCGCACCCCAAGGGCACTCGGTCGCTCCGCTCCCAGCGCGCACCTTCGAGCTGCGTGTCGTGGTGGAGCAGAAGCGGT
>JBNJFZ010000050.1:0-32945 GCA_051747295.1 Myxococcota bacterium | reverse complement strand
CGTCTGCGGTTCCAACGGTGTCTGCGTCAACCCCGATACATGCACGTCCAACGACGAGTGTGTCTCGAAGACCTATTGCTCCGATGCGGGCACGTGCGAAGCGGATCCCTGCACGGCGATCAGCTGCAACCGCGGCACGTGCGCACCCGGCTCCGGTGAGTGCACCAGCAAAGATTCCTGCACCAAGGACAACGAGCTCTTCGACTGTGTTCAGGGCGAGAAGTGCCTCGAGAATGAGTGCGTTACGCAAGAGAATTACTGCGATCAACTGACGTGTGAACAGGGAACATGCAGCTTCGTCGACGGTGGATGCGTTGCGGCCGAAGACTGCGCCGGTGACGACGCCAACTGCCTTGAGGAGCAATTTTGCAACTCCGACAACGAGTGCCAACGCGACCTGTGCGAAGTCCTCAAGGTTGATTGTGGCGACTCCGGCGTATGCATGCCGTCGGTCGGCGAGTGCCAAAACGCCACTACGTGCGAGAGCAACAGCGACTGCGTCGAGAATCACCTCTGCGTGGAGGGTACGTGCACGCTCGAGTCAATGGCGTGCGGAGACGGCGCCGGTGACGGCGGTTGCCTCGGCAACCAGACGTGCGAGTATGATGACGAAGACCTGACCACGCAGTGCGCCGTGCCGGATACGTGCACCACCTCGCTCGACTGCCTCGAAGGACAGCAGTGCGGCGGAGATTCGTGCCTGCCTGCGACGACGTGCCAGCCGGACATCTTCGAACCGAATGATACAGACAGCGAGGCTACGGACTTTGCCGCCGCGAGCACGAACCAGCAGCTCGACGCTGAGCTGTGCGCCGGCGACACCGACCACTACCTCGTCGAGACCAGCAACCTCTCGCCGTTCATCGTCCGCGGCATCATGACGATCAACCTCGATTACGCCGACCGCGACGTCGGCCTCGGCGAGATGGAAATCGAATTGCTCGCTGAAAACGAAGCTGGCGACTTCGATAGCCTCGATACTACCACCACCGGCGAGCTCGGCTCGGACGGCGGTGCGACCCTCGAGTATCAGCTGGAACCGACTTCGGCTTCGAACTATATGATTCGCGTCGCTGGCACCAACGGCGTCGCTGAAGCTGGCGTGGCCTACTCGCTGAGCGTCGACATTCTCGACGACTTCGGCACGCAGGCCTGTTCCGATGCTACGCAGGTCGATGATGGCGACATCATTACGGCCAACAATAACCAGGCTACGAGCACCCTGTTGCGCCACACATGCTCGCCGCCTCCAGCCGACGGATCGGAGCGCACCGAGCGTGTGTTCCAATTCGACGTGACCGAATCCTCTCGCGTGACCGTAGCTGTTACACCGGAGACCGAGTCGGACGACGCAGTCGTCAGCATTCGGTCCACCTGCACATCGGGTGGTTCGGAGGTCGCGTGCTCGAACGCCACGAACGAGGGCACCGAACAGATCGCGTCCAAGTTGCTCGATCCGGGCACCTACTACGCGATCGTCTCACCGGCGGCGGACGGCACACTCAATCAGTATGACCTGTCGCTTAGCATTCGAAGCGCGGAATGTTCGGCGTCCTCCAGCTACTGCGCCGACTCGGCGACATCCGAGTACTGCGCAGGCGGCACCAGCCTCCAGAGTGTGACGTGCAGCAAGGACTGCAACCCCACCACGGGCCGCTGCTTCCGCCCGGACGGAGATATCTGCGCGACCGCACCGACACTGACGTCGGCCGGCACGGAGACCATCAAATGGGGCGAAGTTCAGAACGACTACTCGATTCCGTCTGGAAGCTGCCTGCCGGCCAATGATGGATCGACCGAGTCCGATGGGAAAGACCAGGTCTTCCAGGTCGAAGTACCCGACGGCCAGACCATGAAGGCGACGCTCCAGCTCGGTGAAACGGATGCTGGTTCGCTGTATGCGGTGACCGACTGCGGAAACGCAGCCGACACCTGCGAGGCTGGCTCGAACGTCGACGGAGGCGCCGAGACGGTCTACTGGCCGAATCGAAGCGGCTCGGCACAGAGCGTCTTCCTCATTGCGGACACCGATGAGGCCAGCACTCTGGTCGAGACCGAGCTCGACATCGAGTTCATCGACCTCGTCTGTGACCCCAACGGCGCCAGTGCCACACAATGTGCGCCCTCTGGCACCGCCGTTCAAAACTGTAACGAGACCGGAACCGCCTACGTGACCGGCGAGGATTGCGCGCCGTGGGCGTGTAGCGCGGCGAGTTGTCAGCGCCCGGACACGTGCGCTCAGGCCTATAACCTCACCTCGGAGGCCCGCAGTGGTGGGTTCTTCAAGAGTGATGTCTGGACCGACTTCAACGACGACTACGAAGCGGATAGCTGCGGCAGCGTCGATAGCGGCGACTCCGACAGTTGGGACGCCGTCTTTCAGGCGGACCTTCTTGCGGACGAGGTGCTGACGTTCACGATGAATACCGAGGATAGCTACCCGCAGCCATCCGTCTACATCGTATCCTCGTGTGGCAGCGCGGACAGCAGTAACTGCCTCGCCGGCGAGTTCCCCGATGAGAGCCCGACTACCGTCACGTACACCGCAACGACGGCGGAGACCGTCTACATCATCGCCGACACGGATTGGACTTTCTCCGGCCAAGACGACACGTGGGATGTCTCGGCCACCATTGGTCAGGCTTGCGACCCCGCGTCCTACACGTCGACGTGCAGCGGAGGTACGGTCGAATACTGTCCGTCCAACGGCTCCGTCGCCTCCTATACGTGCCCGACCGGCAGCTGCAATGGTGACCTGTGTGCCAACCAGGGCGCCGACTTCTGCTTCCCGGCAGAGAATATCACCGCGGGAGCCACGGCCACCGGCGGCACGAGCATCAGCATCGACTGGTCCAACTTCACCAGCAACTTCAACGCCGATGCCAATTGCGGGATCACGTCCAGTGACGTCTCCGGTCCTGACGCGTACTACGCCGTCGACCTGGTGGCCGGGGAAGTCCTCAGCGCCACGCTCGACAGCTCGGGGTCCTCGGACTCCGGCGCGTTGATGGTCACCTCCAATTGCGTCTCACCGGAAGGTGCCTGCGAGGTTGGCGATACCGATCCCGACTCGTCGTCGGTGCAGTATCTGGCCGAGTCCGACGAGACGGTCTACCTGATCGCTGACGTCGACAACGCCAACTCGACCGACACGTTCACGCTGGACGCAACGGTCGCTACGGCCCAGTGCACGCCGGGCTCGTATACACCGACATGTGTCACCGCCGACGACCTGCAGTATTGCGGTGAATACGGCACCTATCAGACGTACACGTGCGGTGGCGGGTGCACGAGCGGCGCGTGCGACGACCCCACGGGTCAGTACTGCTACGACCCGATTGTGCTGGCTGACACCGAATCGGACGTTCAGACGTTCTCAGGTGACGTCGCCATTCCGGTGTCCGAGGGGACCTTCGGTAGCTGCACGTTCGACTCGTCGAACACACCGACGGGCCCGGACCACATCTACAAGGTCGAACTCACGGCGGGTGAGACCCTCGATGTGGACTACGAGACGGGCATCAATGAGTCGGGAAGTAGCTTTGGTGTCATGTACATTCTCGACACCTGCGGCGACCTGAATAGCTGCCTGGCCAACGGCGGCGAGTACTCGTTGTCAGGCACCAGTACGCTGACGCATACGGCGACGCAGGATGGTCCCGTCTACGTCGTCGTGGCCCGCACGCTGTCCGGTGGGACTACCGGCTACGACTACCAGGTGACGATGAACATCCAGTAGTCTGACTCCATCAGGCACAACCGACGCGACGGCCGCTGGCGAGGAGACTCTTCAGCGGCCGTCGTGGTTCTTGGACACTCGTTCGGTGATCCCTAAGTACTAGTTTCTGATGACGCTGTGCTCCTCTCGAGAGGCTTCGCAAGCCCGAGCACGCAAGCCGGCGCAGGATTTTGGGTTCGCGTGGTCATGCCCCCCTCCGGCCGCAGAGCGGCCGGTATCCCCCGCAAGCGGGGGAACGATCTGGTGTTTCCAAGCTCTCCGGGTTTCCCGGGGGCGAGCCGGAGCGGTTGGTCAACGCCGGATCATTTCCCTGCGGCGCAGCCGTGGGGAAGCCGCCGTGAGGCGGCAGGGGCCAGGCGTGTGGTTCCTGAACACCTGCCCCCGACCGGAGCGCCGGAGTTCGGGGGTTTTGAGCGCGGCTACCGGGTCGTTCTCGATGCCGGTTTCGCAGGTGCCCCGACAACTCGCAGGCTGGCAGCCTGCGCGCCACGGGCCGGCCGGTCGGAATGGATGCTACGCGCCACTCGAGCCAAGACGCCGATCGACGCCGATCACACCCTTTGCGCATAAAACTGTTGTTTTTTCCGGTACACCTCTATAACGTCGTTGTGATGTCGGCTTGCTTCCGCGCTTCGAACGAAAGGCGCAGAAGCACCACGACCGCTACCTGAGTGAGTACGTCGAAGCCGACTTATCCAATATGGGCCCCGAGACCTCGGGCTGTGAAATCGTGTCCACGGCAACTGCGCTGTGTTCGGCACTCCTTATTACTTAGACTGACTGCCGGTTTGCAGATAACACTGGAAAATCAGGACGTTGCACAGACTTTACATGACGTATGTCAGGTTGGTCGGGTGCTGTAGATGATTTCCGAAGTGACATCGCTGTGGCCGACATAGAATTCCTTCGAGAGCAACAAGGTGAAGAAATGATGAACTTAATCCCCGGAAAGGGGCGAATTTGGACGGCGGCAACGGTCCTCGTCTCCGCGCTCATGCTGTTCGCAGCAGCATGTGGCGGAGGCGAGGAAGAACCGCCCCAGTGTACATTTGGCGTCGCTGAAGACGGCAAATGTGTCAACGCAGACCGATGCCTGTTCCAGTCGGATTGCCTGCCGGGCTACAGTTGTAGCCAGGGCACGTGCAATCCCGACCAGGAATGTACGGCGGATGCGGACTGCGACGCGGGCGTCTGCGGTTCCAACGGTGTCTGCGTCAACCCCGATACATGCACGTCCAACGACGAGTGTGTCTCGAAGACCTATTGCTCCGATGCGGGCACGTGCGAGGCGGATCCCTGCTCGGCGATTACGTGTGTGCGCGGCACGTGTGAAGCTGGCTCGGGTGAATGCACGAGTAAGGACACCTGCACCGAGTCGAACGAACTCTTCGACTGCGTTCAGGGTGAACGATGCCTCGAGGAAACCTGCCTGGCCGAAGACGACTTCTGTGAGCAGCTCGACTGCCAGCGCGGCGTCTGCTCGTTCGCGGACGGCCAGTGCGTGGGAGCCGATGATTGCGGCGGCGACGATACGCAATGCCTCGAAGGGCAATTCTGCAACGAGGACGACGAGTGTGCGGCGGACCTCTGCGTGACCAACAACGTCACGTGCGAGGAAGGCGTCTGCATGCCAAAGACCGGGGAGTGTCAGAATGCCGAGACCTGCTCGAGCAACGACGATTGCCTGGGCGACCACTGGTGCATCGAAGGGACCTGTGAGCTCCAGTCCATGGCCTGCGGTGATGCCGACGGCGAGGGCGGATGCTTCGGAAATCAATCCTGTGTCTACGATTCGTCTTCCCAGACGGCGTCCTGTGAAGCTCCGGACGTGTGCACGACTTCGCTGGACTGCCTCGACGGCACGCAGTGCGGTGGGGAGTCCTGCTTGCCGACCGTGGCTTGTGAGGACGATATCTTCGAGCCGAACGACAACGAGTCGGACGCGACGGTATTCACCGACGTCGACAGCATGCAGCTGGTTGAAGCGTCGCTATGCTCCAGCGACACGGATGTCTACACCTTCAACGTTGGCGACCTCGAGCCCACGGCGGTTCGCGGCCTGCTGTCCATCGATCTGAACTACGCCGCTCGCGACATCGGGCTCGGTGAAATTCAGGTCGAGCTCTTTGAAGAACAGTCTGACGACTCCTATACCAGTGTTGCGACCGAATCCTCGGGCGCGCGTGGTCAGGACGGTGGTGTCGAGCTGACCCATGAAATCGGTCCGAGCACGGTCGGCGGTTTTCGCGTCGAGGTGAGCGGTCTCGACGGGATGAGCGATGCGGGCATCAGCTACGAGCTGGGCGTCGACATCATCGACGACCTCGTTGTCGATGCTTGCGACGGCGCCCGAGTCATCCAGGACGGTGATATTCTGACCGCTGATATGCGCCAGGCGACCAGCTCGCTGTTGCGCCAGTCGTGCGCCACAGGAGAGGCGTCGTCCGAGCGTGCCGAGCAGGTCTTCGTCTTCGACGTCGACCAGGCGTCACGCGTGGACCTGACGATCGTACCGGAGGGAGACTCGGATGATCCCGTCGTCAGCCTGCGCCAGAGCTGCGCGACCTCAGGCACGGAGGTCGCCTGCTCGGATTCCGGCGGCGAGACCGAGAGCCTGGAAGCTGAGCTCCTCGAGCCCGGCACCTACTACGCAGTCGTCTCGGCCTCACCCGAGGGCACGTTGAATCGCTACGACATATCGTTGTCGATGACCGACGCGACGTGCGCTCCGTCGTCCAGCTACTGTGAGGACGCGAACGCCGCCCAGATTTGCTTCGGCGGCGCCGGATTTACGAGCGTCGATTGCTCCAACGGTTGTGAGCCGACCACCGGACGTTGTTTCCCGATTCAGGGCGATGTCTGTGAGACGACCACCGAGATCACTGCGGCCACGACCGAAACAATCTTCTGGGGCGAGCTCAGAAATGACTACGATCCGTCGACGTGTGTTCCTGCTGCAGAGGGTTCCACCGACGCATCGGGCCCCGATCGGGCCTTCCAGGTTACGATTCCCGACCAGCAAGCTGTCCGTGCGACGCTCGACGTCGGGGACAATGACGCCGCGTCGCTCTACCTCCTCGAAGATTGCCAAAACACTGAAGGCGCATGCCTCGCAGGCGTCAACGAGACGGCTGGTGGCGATGAGACGCTCATCTGGTCGAACCGCACCGGCGCGGACGTCACCGCGTTCCTCATCGCCGACAGCAGCGACGAGGCGCTCCTTGCGGAGTCGACGCTCGACATCGAGTTCGTCGACCTGGTTTGCGACCCCGAGGGCAGCGATGCATTGATTTGCGATCCGAGCGGCGCCTCTCAGGTGCTCGAGTGCGGTGAATTTGGGTTGGAATACGACACCGGCGAAGACTGTGGGAACTGGCCATGCGCTGCGGGTGAGTGCTTGCGCCCGAATACGTGTGCCGGTGCTCTCGACATCACCGCTGATGCAGCGAGCGGTGGAGCGACCGTGAACGGCGACTACGACAATTTCTCCGATGACTACAGCGGAGATGGTTGTGGTGTGACCTCGAGCGGCAGTGATGGCGGTGAGGCGGTCTTCGAGGTTACTCTGCAAGACGGCGAAGTTCTGACGGCGACCGCGACCGTGAATTCCGGACTCGCGTATCCGTCGATGTACCTCATGCCGACATGTGGATCGGTCGACGGCACCTGCCTCGCTGGTGATGGAGCCTCGAGTGACCCGGCGACCCTCGACTACGCCAACAATACCGGAGCCGCTGAGACGCTGTTCCTGTTTGTGGATAACGATGGGTACAGCGGCGACTTTACTCTCGAAGCCGAGATAGTGACACCGGTATGTGGAAATGATGTGGTGGAACCGAGCGAGGAGTGCGACGACGGCAATACTGTTTCGGGCGATGGTTGCAGCGATATCTGCGAGATCGAAACAGACGTGTGCGGCAATAGCGTCGTAGAGCCCACGAATAACGAGACCTGCGATGACGGCAATACCACCGCAGGTGATGGTTGCTCGGATGTTTGTGCCCTCGAGGGCACACCGCTCGAGCTCTCGTCAGATACCGGGGCCACTATCGCTGTCGCTGGAGAGTTAACCTCGAGCGACGATACGTTCAGTCGTCCATATGCGAGTTGTGGCAGCAACTCGTCAACAGGGTACTACTACGACGCTTATGAGTTCACGAACAACACGGGAGGCGACGTCACCATCACTGCGACTGCCAGTTGGTCGTTCGATGGGTACATGCACGTATACAGCTCACCGTTCGACCCCACTGACCCAACGGCTACCTGCCTGGACGGTGACGACGACTTCAACGGAACCTCGGGCAGCCAGGTAGAGAATATCACCGTGGCTGATGGGGATACGGTTGTCGTTGTCGGTACGAGCTTCAGTACTGGCACGACTGGCGACTACAGCATCGAAGTCGAAGTTCAGTAAAGTACTGTTGTATACCGACTCTGCTCGATAGCGGAGATCGAAGCCCCGGTTCCTTTGGGACCGGGGCTTCGTCGTTTTACGGGATCAAGTTCCATCTCCTCGCATACCGAAGCCCGAGAGGATCGCTTTAAGACAGTTGCGACAGTCCTCGCATCGGGCCGCTTCTGCTTGAAAAAGAACCATATTTCTCGCACAGTGAGCGAAGCTACCCATGCCCAAATTGCAGGCCGTACAGGACGAAGAGATGATTGGAACGAAGACTCGATGGAAGGCGGTCCTCGGATCGCTATTCGCGCTGGCGGCGCTCTCGCTGCTGCTGACTGCATGCGGAGGCGAGACCTGCGAGGACAAAGATTGCGCCTTCGGCGTCTGCGAGGAGGGCGCTTGCGTCAACCCGGATAGCTGTGAAGACGCGTCGGACTGTCTGCCCGGATACGGGTGTGAGTCGGATCGCTGTCGCGCGCTGCAGGCCTGTGAGGAGGATGACGACTGTCCGGTGGGCGTCTGCGGAAACGACGCGGTGTGCACGAACCCGAGCTCCTGCACGGAGAATGCGGACTGCCTGGACAATAGCTACTGCGCCGACAGTGGCCGCTGCGAGCCCGACCCGTGCAACGAGGTCGAGTGCGAGATGGGCGGGGTCTGCGAGCGCGGCACGACCAACTGCGTGAGCGCCGACACCTGCACCGACGAGACGGAGGCCAGCGACTGCGTCGACGGCGAGCGATGCCTCGACGGCACATGCCAGACCGAAGACGAGCTGTGCGAGTCGCTCGACTGCCAGCGCGGTGTCTGCAGCTTTACGGAGAAGGCCTGTGTGTCGGTCGACGATTGTCAGGGCGACGACACACTGTGCGCGGACGGCCAGATCTGCTCGGAGGACGACGAATGCATCGACGACTTCTGCGTGCAAAACGACGTCGAGTGCGGCGACAACGGAGTCTGCCTGCCACGCGTCGGCGAGTGTGAGAACGCCGAGACCTGCGAGTCGAACGCCGACTGCCTGGCCGACCACCTCTGCCTGGAGGGAACCTGCAGGCTGGAGTCGGCGGCGTGTGGCGACGGTGGCGGCGATGGCGGCTGCTTCGGCAACCAGACCTGCGTCTACAACGCCGGTGAGATGACGGTGAGTTGCGTCGAACCGGCCACCTGCGAGACCTCGTTGGACTGCACCGGTGAAACTCAGTGCGGCGGTGAAGATTGCCTCGAGCCGGTCGCATGTCGAAATGACCGCTTCGAGAGCAATGATACCGAGGCCGAGGCCGTCTCCCTGATGGACGCGGGGCTCAACCAGAGCCTGCAGGCCGAGTTGTGCCAGGGCGACGTGGACGTCTTCACGTTCGACACCCAGGAGTTCGAGCCGTTCGTGATTCGGGGCACGCTGATGTTGAAGGCGGACTACGCCGACCGCGATGCGGGTCTCGGCGAGATTCAGATCGAGTTGCTGCGACAGCAGCCCGACGACACGTTCGCGTCGGTCGAGACCGCGTCCTCCGGGCCGCGCGGCCGCGACGGCGCTGCAGTCATCGAGCGCACGTTCAGCGCTGCCGACCAGGGCGTCTACATGGTCAAGGTCACCAGCGCCGAGGAGCTGAGCAGCGCCGGCGTCAGCTACACGCTGTCGGCACACCTGCTCAACGACCGCGCGGTGACGGCGTGCGAAGATGCCGTCGAGATCACGTCCTCGCAGACGCTCTCGGGCGATCTTTCGGCCGCCACGAGTACGCAATTCGGCTCGAGCTGCACGGCGACGGAGAATGACAACCCCGAGCAGGCCTACTACTTCGACCTGCAGACGCCCGCGCGCGTCGACGTCATCGTGACGCCGGATACCGAAGAGGAAGACATCGCCGTCAGCCTCCGCGGCGAGTGCGGCGCGAGTCACACCGAGCTCGGGTGTTCGAATGCCGGCGATGAAGGCTCGGAGATGATCCAGGGCCGGCTGCTCGACCCCGGGACGTATTATATCCTGGTGGAGGCGGCGCCGGAGTCCTCGGTCTCGACCTATGACATCAACCTGTCGGTGACGAACGCCTCGTGCTCGCCGGCGTCGAGCTACTGCGAAGACGATACGGTCTCTAACTTCTGCTCCGACGGCAGCACGACTCAGACCGCCACGTGCGGGCAGGGATGCGACCCGACCACGGGGCGTTGTTTCCGCGTCGACGGGGACCGCTGCCAGACGGCCAGCGAGATCGTGCCGGGCACGACCGAGACCATCGAGTGGAATCAGTATTTCGACGATTACAGCGTCCCGTCTGGCGGCTGCGTCCCGGGCGGCTTGTCGACGGAGACGGGCGGGCCGGACAAGGCGTTCCGCGTGACCGTACCGGAGGCGAAGTCGCTGCGCGCCACCCTGACGATGGCCAGCGGTGAGCCCGGTTCGGTCTACCTCGTCGATAGCTGCCAGAGTGCCGAAGGCACGTGCCGAGCCGGCGCGAATGGTGGCGGCGACAACGAGACATTTACGTGGGTCAACGACACCGGGGCCGAGCAGACGCTCTTCCTGATCGCAGACTCGGCCGGGGGCGGCGCGACCCTGACCAGTGCCGAGCTCGACATCGAGTTCCTCGACGTGATCTGCGAGCCGGATAACCTGTCTTGCGATTCCAATGACAACGTCCAGCGATGCGATGCCTTCGGCGTCAGCTATATCCCGGAGAACACGTGCAGCTACGGGTGCACCGATGGTGAGTGTGACGCGCCCCCGGGCGATGCGTGCAATACCGCCAAGTCTGTGAGTGTCTCGCCGGGGAGCCCGGTGACGGAGACGGGGTCGTTTGGCGACTTCGCCAACGAACTGACGCTGCCCATCGGTGAGTGTCGCATCGACCTGCCGCACCAGTCGACCACCGAGATGGCCGGCCCGGATGCCTTTTACGAGGTCGATCTGAACGCCGGCGAGCTGCTCACCGCTTCGCTGACGACGAACGCGTCGGACCCCGGCATGTATGTGCTCACCGGTTGTGGGGGCGGCTCGCCCGCCGAGAATTGCCAATGGGCGGACCTGGCCAGCACCGAGCTGAAGTACTTTGCGCCGACGACTGGCACCTACACGCTGGTCGTCGATACGGAGAGTGCCACGAGCTCCTCGTTTACGCTGGATCTGAGCGTCGAGGCCGCTGGCACGTACGTGTGTCAGCCAGACGGCACCAACTGCAGCGGGACGAACCCGAGCGAGCTCAACGTCTGCAACACGGACGGCACGGTCATCGAGAATACCTATACGTGTCAGGACGGTTGTAGGGGTGGTTTTTGTAGTCCGGCTTCGACGCCCAATGATACCTGCTCGAGCGCGACCCAGGTCACCGGAGGGGCTATCGTCTTCGACTCGCCGACGCGTTTTTCAGACGATCTCGATATCGGCGGTGCGGGCTGTGGCTCGACGGACGATGGTCTGGAGGCCGTCTACCGCGTCGACCTGAGTGCCGACGAGGTCTTGACGGTCGAATATCAGGGCGCGGGCCCGGGGTCGACGGTCAACCACGATCCCTCGATCTACTTGCTCAGGGACGGATGCTCGAACCTCTCGCAAAACTGCGTGGGCGCCGATGACGGCGACGTCGAGTCGGATGACCCGGCGTTCGTTCGCTACTCGGCCTCGACCGACGAGACGATCTACGTCGTCGCCGAGACCGACACGACCTCGACGAGCCACACCGACGAGCGTTGGTACTTGAATATCGACGTGCAGCCGACCGAGTGCACCCCGGGAAGCTCGCAGTGCAACTCCAGCGGCACCGCCCTGCAGATCTGCGAGGACTACGGATTGTATACCGAATACCCGTGCAATGGTGGCTGCTCGGGCGGCGCGTGCGCCGACCCCCGTGGAGACATCTGCGCCGACGCGATCCCGGTCACCCCGGGCGTGACGGCACCGGGCGACTTCAGCACGCAGTCCAACCAGCTCGAGACCGGCACCGACACCTGCCTGCAGGGGGCCGTTCAGGACGGACCGGAGACCTTCTACGAGATCGAGGTCAGCCAGTCCGACGTCATCCTCGAGGCGAAGCTCAACAACGCGACCGGCAGCAACGCGAGCATGTACGTGCTCGACAGCTGCACCTCCGATGCGAGCTCGTGTCTGTTTGGTCAGGCCAACACCACCGAACTGCAGACCTATATCTCCCAGCCGGGATTGTACTATCTGGTGGTCGACAGTCCGTCGTCGCAGTCCTGGACCTACGATCTGGACGTCACGATCAGCCCGGGCGGCGTCTGCCAGCCGGGCGGGGTGACCTGTAAGTCGGACGGTTCGCTGGACGTGTGCAGCGAGGATGGACTCAGTATCGAGTACTCCGCGGCGTGTTCGATCGATTGTTCCGGACAGTCGTGCGGTACCCCGACGACCGCCAATGACACGTGCTCGGGCGCCTTCACCATCAGCGGGAGCACGCGCCTCATCGACGAGTATGCCCGCTTCAATGACGACCTGAACCCCCAGAACACCTGCGGCATCTCGGACGCGCCCGGACCGGACGCGGTCTACGAGCTTGCGCTGGGTGCCGACGAGAACGTCCGGGCTACCGTCCAGGCGGTGAACTCCTCGGACGATCCGGCCATCTACATCGTGGCGAACTGCGACTTCCCATCAGCGACCTGCTACGCCGGCCAGCAGAGCAACAGCCCGACCGCGTCGACCGGCTATTACTCGGCGCTGGGCGAGACGGTCTACCTGGTCGTCGATAGCGACAATGCATCGGATACCGATTCGTTCATCCTCGATGTGGAGGTCAATACCGCCGAGTGCGTGACCGGAGATGCGCGGTGCACGACCAGCGGCGACGCCGAGATCTGCTCCATCAGCCGAACGTGGGAGACCGAGGAGTGCTACTTCGGTTGCTCGAACGCGACCTGTGAGCCGCCGCCCAACGATACCTGTGCGACTGCGACAGTCGTGCCGACCGACGGAACGACCCATGTCTACGAAGGGCCGATGGACGCCTACAACGACGACTACGACATCGATGGGGCGAGCTGCATGCCGAGCTCGGTCGACAACTCACCTGGGCCGGATGCGGTCTACAGCGTGGACGCACAGGCCAACGACATCATCAACATCACGTGGACGCCGCCGGACGAGGCGTCGCTGTACATCGTGACCGACTGCGCGGACATCAAGGCCACGTGTGTCGCGGGCAACGAGTCGTTCACGAGCCCGACCTCCATCGAATATGTGGCGCCGGCAGACGACACCTATTATATCGTCGCCGATGTGGATGCGACCTCGTCGACGAACGTCAGCGACCTGTTCGAGATGGAGATCAGGGTCGCCGAGCCCAACTGCATCTTCGGGCAGACCTCGCCGACCTGCCTGTCGGACGGTCAAACGGTCGAGTACTGCGCGACCAACAACACGCTGACCGAGTTTGCCTGCGACGGTACGTGCACCAATGGAGAATGCGACAACCGCACTGGAGATACCTGCATCGACGCGAAGGACGCGACAGCCGGTGCGAGCCAGACCGGTGGCATCACCTACACCTTCGATACGACGCAACTCGGCGAGTTTCACGACTCGACGTCGACGCATTGTGGCGTCACGACGGCGTACACCGATGGCCTGGACGCCTTCGCCCGGGTCGATCTCCAGGCGGGTGAGACGTTGACCGCGACGCTGGTGCCTGCGGCGGCTCCGAGCGTGGTTTACGCCGACCCCGGGCTGCTGATCGTCTCGAGCTGTCTGGAGGGGGCCTCGACGTGTCTGGCAGGCGAGTCGGGTCAGGACCAGACCGTGACGACCTCGTACACCGCGACGGCCGATGAAACGGTCTACGTGATCGCAGACAGCGACGAGGATGCTCCCACTTCGAATCAGGAGACATTCGATCTCACACTGGAAGTCCAGTGATCCCGAGGTACGAGTAGTGCCAGGTGGGCCGGAAGCCGTCGCGTTTTGTGCGGCGGCTTTTTGCTTTTCTGGCAAAATTTGCTTATGAATGGTGGCAAGCTAAACTAATGTGCAACAAGTCTGTTTACCACCGCAGTTTTACGTCGACGATGGGGGTGCGTCGAGGACTCGGCTCGAGAGTGCGTCACCGCGTTAATGTGAAAAACCACTGGATTTCGCATGTAGGCACGCGCTACGATTGGTGAAACAGGAACGTCACTTTAAAACACAGGCAACAGGGCTATGCGAAAGCCGATTTTTGTCGCATTTGTCATCTTCGGACTGCTTACGTTTGGAGCGGCCTCGGTCGGCTTCGCTCAGGACGGCGGAGAGGCCGCCGAGTCGAGTGAAGAGGAGTTCGGGAGCCTCACCAAGCAGGGTGCTACAGCCTACCGCAACGAGGACTACGAGAACGCGGTGGTCTTCTTCGAGAGGGCCTATGAGGTCAAGCCCGTGCCCAACCTGCTGTACAATATCGGACGTGCCCACGAGAAGCTGGGGAACTTCGAGGAAGCTATCGAGTACTACGAGGAGTTTGCCAACGAGCCGGACGTCGATATCAAGGCTCGCCGCGACGCGATCGATCGAGCAGATACGCTCTCGAAGGTCGTCGAGCGTCGCGAGGCCGGTGAAGAGGTCGACGAAGAGGAGCTCGCCAAGCAGCAGGGCGAGGCCGAGTTGGCCCAAACCGAGACCGAAATCGAGCGCGACTACACGCTCGCCTATATCTTCGGTGGCGCCTCGGTGGCGGCGCTGGCCACGGGCACCGTCTTCGCCATCCAGGCAGGCAACGCCCACGACGATTTCGAGAGCGCCGAGAGCCGACAGCAACTCGAAGACGCCAGGTCACGCGGAGAGACCGCCTCGGTCCTCGCCGACTCGATGTTCGGCGTGGGCATTGCCCTGGCGGGCGTCGGTACGTATTTCGCGCTGTTTCCGCCCGAGACCGAAGTTCCGCCCGAGCAGGCCAAGATGCGCTTTGCGCCGCGGTTCGGAGCTGGACAGGCGGGCATGTCGCTGACGGTGGACTTTTAGGCTATGACACAATTTCGAGAAAAGCGCGCCAACACGGAGTCTCAAGGTATGAATCGTTGGACCAGAGTCCTTCTCGCAGCACTCTTTCTATTCGTCTCACTCGCGGCGATCAGCGCCTGTTCCCTTCGCTATGATTTCACCGAATGTAGCGCTGACTCGGACTGCAGTCGCCTGGAGACGACGGGGCAGGCCGACCCGCTGAACAACGAACTCTACGAGTGCCAGGATCAGGAATGTGTCGTCATCCCGGACTGGGACTGCCGCACCATCGATGACTGCGACACCGGCCAGACCTGTGAGTCCAACAAATGTGTCGAGGATGTCATCGACAACGACGCCGGTGACACGGACGATGCTGGGGACACTGGCGACACCGGCGACACGGGTGATGCCGGTGACACAGAAGAAGTCATCGACAACACCTGCGAGACCGACGCCGATTGCGTCACGCCGGGAGAAGCCTGTGCTGCGAACTCGGAGTGTGCGCCCGTCGATTGTTCCAGTGACGGGGATTCCTACTGCACCGATACGTTCGGCAGTGACTACGCGTGCGGTACAGGCGACGAGTGCGCGTCGACCGCGTGTAACGGGGCCATTGAGGGGACTGACCTGGAAGAGACCGAATACTGCAGAGATGCGTTTGGAGAGAGCTTCTACTGCGGCCCGAGCGAAACGTGCATGGATACTGCTCGCGCGGGGTGCGAAGACCTGTTCTATCCCTCCGACGTCCCGAAGAAAAAGGTCATGATTCTCGGCTCCATCGTCCCTACGGGGCCCGGCTTCGAGGGGCTCGGTACTACCATCGTGAACGGTGTCCGTATGGCGCTGATCGAGTTTACGGAAAATGCGGGACAGCTACTCGACAATACGACCGTCGCTCACCTGCAGTGTTCCCCGGGAAGCGACGGTACAGCCGTCGAGCTCGCGGACCATATGAGAGCACTCGGGGTGACGTCGATTGTAGGCCCTCTCACCAGCGGCAACTATCTCGACGTCGTTCGGAACTCGACGGGCGATTCCACTGATGCTCCCGCAGTGACTATCGCTCCGGGGGCGACCTCCCCGTCGATCGAAAACCTGTCCGCTGCGGGCACATACTCGTTCCAGCTCATCGCCAACGACACATTCCAGTCGACGGCGATCGTCGACCGGCTCAGCGACTTGCGCGATCGGAGCTGTACCGAGGTGACGGATACGGAATGTACGATAGATACTGAATGCGCCGCGCAATTCGGCCCCGACTGGGAGTTCAACGACCAGAACGCCTCTGAGCCATGCCACGATCCCAACCCGAATATTGTCGTCTTCTACAAAGACGATAAGTACGGACGGGACCTCCAGACATTCGTACAGAGCCGTTTTGGCGACCGCTACGACCAGGCCAGCGTCAAGTACTACGAATACGAGAATCCGCTTGGGATGTCCGAGTCGGAGATACAGACCAGCTATGCGAACCTGGCCACGACCGCTATCTCAGAGGAAACCGACGTTCCCGATCAAGTCGTCTTCATCGGCACCGGAGAGGCGGTCTCATTCGCGGGCATTTACATCTCGGCACTGTCGAATGCTTCAAAGGATCCGACGACACGCACGTACGTTTTCTCGCACGGAGCCGCAGCCGATACGCCCACCTTATTCAGCGACGTCGGGCTTTCGGACGTGTTCCTCGAGCGTGTCGAGGCGATCGCGCCGAATATCTTTAACACCACCAACGGTCTCTACGAGCCCTGGCAACTACGCTACTCGGCCATCTTCAATGAGCCGGCACAGACCTCGGTCGGAGGGATTGCCTACGACTCGGCACTCATGCATATCTTCGCGATGGACGCGGCGTCGGTCAGCGGCCCGATTACGGCTGACTCCGTCAGTCAGGTCCTCCAGGATGGCGTGCTCCAGGATGCGTCGGGGACGCAGATCTTGTTCAAGGACCCGAACTTCCCGGGGGAAGCTCAGCAACAACTCGGTCGTGGGAATAATATCGATCTGGTCGGCGTCTCCGGGCAACTGAACTTCGTCTACGAGAACGACGTGAACCTCGGTATTGTTCGATCGAACTACATCGGACTCGATGTGAGATCACGCGACACGCCGACCGGTACGGTCTACGAGGGTACCCCGGCGCGGTTGTACATACTGCAGTCCGGTGAGATCTTCGGTACGTGGGCACCCATCCCCTAGCATCGTATCTGCAGCGCTACGGGCCGGTGCGCCCGATGTACGAAAAGCCGTCCATTCTACGACAGAATGGGCGGCTTCTTTATGATCGTAGGTGGAGTTTTGAACGTGGCGCGCAGGCTGCCAGCCTGCGAACTCCATATTTGTCCCGCGCGTTGCGTAGTTGTGTTGCCCACAGCCGAGCGGAGCGAGACCGGGGGAGCTGCGATGCGATGCCGAGTTGTTGTTTGGACTCAGTCCAGCAGCGGCGCGTCGCCACCGCCGCCGGTCTCTTCATCATCTTCTTCGCCGCCGACCGGAAGCAGGAGGCCGTCGTCGTCGCCGCCATCGTCGCCGCCGCTTTCTTCGCTCCCCTCATCGTCGACAGGGAGTAGCAGACCATCATCCGAGCCGGACTTTTCCTCTTTCTCGGTCTCCTTGGGCTCCGGTTTGGCCGCAGCGGTCTTCTCTGGCTTCGCGTCGCCGGACGATGAGCTTCCGCTGGACTCGTCCTTCTCGGCCTGCTCTTCGGGCTCCGCCGGAGCGGGTGCGCTGCTCCCGGAGGATGAACCACTCGACTCGGTGCGCTTTTCTGCGGAGCCGGTCGACTCGGGTTTCTTTTTGGGGGAGGGTCGACCTGACGACGAACCACGATTGGAGGGGCGAGGTGCGACGCGTTTTACACGCTCCTGTTTTTCTTTCTGTTTCTGGAGCGTGATTCCGAGAGGGAGAGTTTCCCCGTCCTTGACGGTGACTTCTTTGCTCCAGGACTTGTAGCCGTTGGTACGCACTTCGATCATGTGCGTGCCGGTCGAGACCGTCTCTGAGAGCGGAGTTTGTCCCAGGGGAAGGTCATCCATGAACACCATCGCGCGGGGCTCGGATGTGACTCGAAGGGAGCCCTGCGTGGTGGCAGTGCCCTCCTCAGCCTGGCGTGCTGCGCGAATGCCCTGGAGGCGCTCTCGCGCCGTCTCGTGCCTTGGGTTGCGGCTCAGCACCTCTTTGTAGGACGCGATAGCCTCCTTGATATTGCCGTCTTCCTCATAGAAGACGCCGTTGGAGATCAGCTGCTCGATCTCGAGCCTGTCGCGGGCAGCGATGTAGTCGGTACGCAGGTCGGGGTGGTGCTGGAGGTCTCGCTCGACCATCTCGAGCGCGCTCTCGGCCTGTCCGAGCTTATCTTCTTCGATCAGAGCGACGGCCCGCGAGATATCCTTCTCGACGGTCTCAGCCGACGGAATATTGGATTGCTGGATGTAGAAGAATGTCCCGACGCCGCCGATGACGACGACGGCGAAGACCGCCAATAAGATATTTCGAAGGCGGTTTTGCTTCTCCACCTTCATGACGTGTTCGCCGGTGACCCAGGTCAGTTGGCTGGGGTCGGTCACCGAGCTGCCGTCGACACGGAATTGATAGGTGCCCGAG
The DNA here is from genome assembly GCA_051747295.1 of Myxococcota bacterium. Lineage (GTDB taxonomy): Bacteria > Myxococcota_A > Bradymonadia > Bradymonadales > Bradymonadaceae > JBNJFZ01. The sequence goes on along the minus strand of JBNJFZ010000050.1, from coordinate 14,282 downwards.
CCGGTCGGCGTCGCGTCCGCGGGCGGCTGGAACATCGGGGTTTCGTGGCGCTCCCGGTCGAGTTGAGCGCTCGGATCCTCTTGTTTCATCGTGTTGAGGTTCGCGACGCGCGAGACGGTGTTGAACTCACCGCTGACGTGCGGGCGAGAGACGTCTTCGCCATCGAGGCAGGCGCTGAGGTCCGCGAGGAACTCGCCGGCGTCCTGTGGTCGATCCTCGGGATCCTTGGACAGCCCGCGGTGGATCAGGTCGATGATATTTTGCGGGATGTCGTGGTCGTCGGCGAGCTGGTCTTCGAGCCGGTCGGCCTCGTTGTGGACGTGCTGGTAGAGCACGGTCACGTCATCGTCACCGGTGAACGGCTTCTCGCCGGAGATCATGTAGTAGAAGAGGACCGAGAGGGCGTAGACGTCGACGCGCTCATCGATCTCATTGCCCATGATCTGCTCGGGCGCGAGGAACGCGACCGAGCCGACGAGGTTCTGCTCCTTGGTGACGTCCTGGGCTCCCTTGACGAGCTTGGCGAGCCCGAAGTCCAGGATCTTGACGTAGTTATCCTGACCGTGACGGTCGGTCAGCATAATATTCGACGGCTTGATGTCGCGGTGGACGAGCCCCAAGGAGTGAGCCTCGCCGATGCCCTCCAGGATCTGGAGCGCGATGGACCCGAAGGTGCTCATGTCCATCGTCTTCTTGGACTTGATACGTCGGCTGAGGGTCTCGCCCTCGACGTACTCCATGCAGATGTAGGCTTGTTCTTCTTCGTGGCCAAAATCGTAGATCGAGACGATATGCGGGTGTTGCAGGCGGCTCATGCCGACCGCTTCGCGCTCGAAGCGGGCGATGGCCTCGTCGTCGTCGACGAATGAGCGAGGCAGGACCTTGACGACGACCTTTCGATTCAGGGCACTCTGGCTCGCCAGATACACGACTCCCATGCCGCCGCGGCCGATGCACTTCTCGACCTCGTAGCGACCGCCCAACGTCTCCCCGATGAGATTTTCGGGATCGAAGGGCCGTTTCTTGCTCTTCTTTTTCTTCTCTTTGACCTTCGAGGGACTTTCAGAGTCCTGCGAAGCGCTGGATTTCGAGTTCTCACTCATAACGCAAATTACCTACGCACGGCGCACTCACCGACATCCGGTGGTGTCACCTATTGATAGATTATGTCGCATGCGGTTGAGTACTAAAGTCAAGATATAGCGTTCGTCAGGCTTCCGCAAAACGAAACCAGAAAAAGATTGTCGCGCGAGCCCACCCGAGGTGGGTCTCGTGTTGCTTGCTCGAGTCCTCAGAGCTCTTCGACGTGCCCGGAGGGACGAATAAGAGTCACGACGGCGGCGATGAGCGCCAGACCCGCTCCAACGAGTGGCGCCATCCCGAGAACGTCGGTCACACTGATGCTTCCGAGAGTGCTCCATTGTAGAAACGCGAATCCACCGATTCCGATTCCTAATAACGCCAGAATCGAGGCTTCGACCCACTTCGGGGGGCCGACGAGCACGAGGAGAAACGTGACGATACCGGCGCCGAGCGCAAGCGGTGGAACCAGCGACTCCCAGGGGGAAGGGATAGACGTGAACATCGACAGCGCCCCTCCGACAATCCAGGCGAGCGCGGCGAAGAAGCCGGCCGTGGCGGCGATGACGGGCCGTGTGGGTTCGGAGTCGTAATCCGGGAAGTCCTCCGGAAAGTCAGCTTCGACGTCTTCATCTGAGGCGGACGGCGCCGCGGCTGCTTCATCTGAGGCGGACGGCTCGGGCGGCTCCGCCGCCTCGTCTGGCACCGATACGTCCGGCGGCGCAGCCTCGTCGTGCGGTGGTGCGATCTGTTCTCGCGCCGGTGGTTCTTTGGACGCCGCTGGTTCTTCGGACTGAGCTTCGTCGGCTGGCTCGGCGACTTCGTGTTCGGTCGAGATATCCGAGAAGTCCAGGGCGGGCGACTCTTCAGCGACACGTTCCGAGGGCGATTGTTCGTCGACGGGGGCTCGAGGTTGTGGAGCATCCGTCTCGTCTGCCTCGTCGTCCCCGAAGACGACAGCGTGGAGGTCTTCATCGGAGAAGTCCCCGAAGCTGTCCTCGTCGAGCCCGTCGTCGAGGGGGCGCGTGTCGGGGTCTTGCTGGGATTTGCCGCCGGGTTTTGGCAGGGAGAACGAAGAAGACGAGAGACTCGACTCTTCTCGGTCAACTTCCTCGACCGCCGCTGCCGCGTCGTCGTCGACATCGCGAGTGGGTCGGTCGGACTGTGTCCTGCTGGTCTTCGAGATGACGCCAGCGCCCGGAGTCGGACGCTCGGAGGTGACGTTCGAGTCTTCCTGACCGACTTCGGCCTCGCGCTCTTTCATCAGCGTATCGAGTTCACCGCGATCGATCGCTTTGGTGGCATCCCTCTCGATCTCGGTGGTGTCGGAGTCTGGAGGGGCATCGCGCAGGCCGGGTACGGAATCTTCGGTCGGTACGCCCATGCCCTCGGTCAGGCTCCCGACCTCGTCGGGGTCCATCTGAGCGGTCTTGGGCGTGCCATCGGAGTTTGTAGCCTGGGGGACCGGCGTATCGAAGTCCTGGTCCTCGCGCTCTTCGGCCTCTTGCTTTCGCGCGCGCATCTTCTCGAGCCACTCGGGGGCCATGTCGTGGCTGGCCGACTCCCGGATTTGCTTGAGCGCGTCTCCCGTGATTTGCCGGGTGGCGTCGTCTTCGATCTGGCCTGTGGTCTCCTCGAGCCCCCCCGCGTCCTCCGACTTGTCTTCGGAGTGGGTTGATTTCTGTTTGTCGTCCGCCATATGGCCCTGACATCTTGAAGCTTGAACTACGGGATGGCGACTACATTCGCGACCCGAGCATGCTCGGCCTGGAGCACCCGGTACGCACCGGGCAGTTCGCCGTGGAGCTAACATGTAGACGTTGCGTGCCGATGGTACGCTCGCCCACTGAGGGTGTCAAAAAATTGACTGAGTATTTTAGTGACTTCACGTCTGCTCTAATATTGACATAAATGACCCGTTTAAGCGAGCCAAGTGCGTACTCAGCCATAGAATTAGGCGTATGACCATGCAATTTTCGCAGATTTTACGGCCTCGAGCGGGTGGGCCTCGTCCACCAGGGCGAGGATGGCTGCTTCCAACGCCGTCATTCGCCGCTGCGCGTCTGTTTGCGAGGAGAGCGATCGATAGAGCGCATCCGCAAATGAAGCGTCCAGCGCGTAGGTGCCCGCCAACAAGAAGTCGTCACGCGAGGAGGCGAGCGCCTCGGGCGAGCGGACGACGATGCGGTCCTCCTGCAGTGCGACCGACGTCGACCACGATGGTCGGTGAGGCGCGTCCCCGGGAAACACCGCGGCACTCGACGCGGTCTCATCGAGCATCTCGTCGAGCCACGTACCGGGTTCCGGTAGCAGCGAGCCTCGTGTGACGAGCAGCGGAATCGAGTCCAGTTGGCGTCGGCAGCGGTAGAAGGCCGCCGCCGAGCTGTCCGGGCCCTCCCGCGGCCCGGCCACCATCTCGCAGACCGGCAGGTGATCGTGGCCCGCGATGACGGGGCGGATGGCCCGTTCATCGGCGCGGGATGCAGACACTGTCACATGGTCGATGCCGAGCTCGAGTAGCTGACGCAGGAGCAGGACCAGGATGGGCGTCCCGCCGCGCTCATGAATGGCGGCCGGTCGCTCCCCCGGACGGTCTGGCTCGATGAGAACGATGGCGTCTTGAATGCGTGGGTTCATGATGCTCGCTGTCGTCAGAAGCTCTTTCCAGCCGAGATGAGCACGCTCGTGTGTGGCGCGTGCGCCTGCCAGTTGAAGTCCGGGGACCATCCGAGCCTGAGGTCGGCCTGCCAGGTGTCGAGTCGGGCGTCCACGAAGGCTCCGAAGCCGGCCGCGAACCCGAGCCGGTCTGCATCACCAGTCCTGCGAATGTCCGAGGCGCCCGCTGCATCGACCAGGACACCGGCCTCGACGTCGCCCAAGATCCGGAAGTGAAAGCTGCTCTGGGCGACGAGGTAGCGCTCGGAGACCAGCGACGCCCAGGGCAGACCCGCCACCGGGATCACGAAGGGATTCATGCCACCGAGTACGTTGCGTCCGAGGTCGTCGACGCCCTCGGACCACCCGGCCCATTCGGAAAATTCGATGCGCGCATCGGGCATGAACTGGCGTCCTGCTCGGAACCACTGGTCGATCGACGGGGATAGCCGGTCGGGGTTGTTGCGCAGATCGCGCGGCTCGAAGGACGGGGCTCGCGCTCCCCAGGCGGCGTCGTCACTGCGCCATGTGCCGCTGGCGGTCAACCCGAACGCCACGCCGCGGACCCTCCAGAAGGGGCGGTGCATCTGCCCGATGGACGGGTCATCTTCCAGCTCCCAGTAGACGTAGCGCACTGAGGGCGTCACCTCGAAGCGATCCTCGGGCAATATGAGCTGCGGGGAGGTCGCGTCGAGCTCGTCGAAGAACCACCGGCGTGCGTCGAGGTGGAGCTCGAGGGATTGGTACGGCGCCATCAACCACTTGGTGTGGGCATGCGCCTCGATATAGCTCGCCGAGAACCCGCGTGAAGCCAGGAGCTCGCCGCGTCGATAGTAGTCCGGCATCAGGTGGGCGAACCCCAGCTCTCCCTTGATCCGAAAGCCGGCTCGCCACGATTCAGCGAGGCGAACGTCAGAATAGTCCAGCGCGAGCGTCTCGGTATTAAACGTCGCGACAAACCGGCCGTCACCGGGCAACTCGTCTACGGAGATGCCGGCCAGGAGCCATCCGTGTCCGCCGGCGTCGGGGGTGGGCCAGAACTCGGCTCCGGCGCTGATGTAGGCGTCGAGCTGCCGTTCGCCATCAGCGGCCTGGGCCGCTCGCTGGGCCAATATCATGACCGCGGCGAGCGCCAGCAGGGACGCGATGACACGTGCTCTTCCATCTGACAGTTCGGCCACCATCGTCACCCCTCCGACAGAAAGTCGGCGAGTCGACCGCGAGATCGCTTGGAGATCGGAAACGCGCAGGCCGCGACGACGCGCGCGAAGTCGGCGTCCGACTCGGGCAGATCGTCGCGGACCTCGAAGCCATGCTTGCGCAGGTGCGAGCGCGCGAAGCTGCGGGTCGACTCCCGGTCGCCTCGCAGCGCGACGAGGTGGATATCGCGGTTGATGGGCAGCGGGGTGGCGTCCGCCGGGGATTCCGGGCGCGATAGCGCCAGCTTGAGGAGCGCGAAGTCGGGATCGATTGCTGCGCTGTCGGACTCCTCGAGCTCGAAGTCTACCTCCGCGACCGCCATGTCGATCATCGAGAGGACAAAGGCCAGTCGCGAAAATGTGCCCTCGTTGGTGCTATCGTCGATAAATCCACGAATATCGCTCAAGGTGGCGGGGATCTGGCCCCGACCGGCGTGCTCGAACGGTGCGTAGTCCGAATGAAACCGGCGTCGAAGCACCTCCGTCAATCCGTCGACGTCGCTCTGCTTGTCCCAGACGCGGTCATCGGAGTACGACGCTCGCCAGGCGACCTTCGTGCGTCGTGAGTACCCGATCTCGTCGTCGAAATTCGAGTCGGGAGGAGCGGCGTCGACGTACTCGGTTCGTATCGACTCCATATGTGAGCGCAATGTCACGATATCGTCATCGGCCTCCACCGGTTGGAGCGAGTTGAGCGCGATCGCCAGGCGCATCTCCGATGCGCGGCTCGCCACCATCGGCAGCCAGTGGGGGGACAGCGGCTGGAGCGGCTCGATGTCTCGTTGCCGCACCCACCGTCCTTCTTCGGCCAGCGTGAACTCGCAGGCCGCCAGGGTGGTCAAGAGCTGCAGTGGAGCAGCGGACGCACCTTCCTCGTAAAAGTCTACGAAGGCCTTTCGGATCGAGCCGAGGCCGACCAGAAAGTCTTCGGGAGCGGAGCGGAGTTCGAGCTCGTCGAACTGGCGCAACCACGCCTCGATGGGTTCGACGAGGTGCTCGGTAGCTTTCGACGCAGTCATGTGTGTCTGAGGTGTTGGGGAATGCTCAAAGGCTTGGTCGTATCCGTGAGTCCCGAGAGGGTGATGTCCCACCTACGCAGCATGGAGTCAGCTCCCAGCTCTCGAAGCCCCGGGGTGTGCTCGAGGATGAAGTTCTGGATGCGCTCCTCGATGCGATCGGCTTCTACGTGGCCGAGGACCGGCTCAGTCTGGGCCCGACGAAGCAACTCGACCGAGAGATCGAATGTGGAATCGAGCACTTCGAGGTGCTCGAGTTTCGTCGTATACGCGATCAACTCCTCGTAGCGCGCCCAGTACTGCTTCAGTCCGTGTCGGTGGGCCTCGAGGATCAGCGACGCGAGGGTTTTGCAGGCCAGCCCGCATCGCCCCAGGAGCACGGCCGATTCCTTGGCTTTGTCCCAGAATGAGAGGGCGTCGTCGAGCAGCTCCTCGGCGTGCTCCGATGTCCCGGCCAGCTCGAAGAGTTGCTCGCTCAGGCTCGCCTCGATCTCGAAGGCCAGAGGGGTCCACTCGGGATCGTCCAGAAGCAGGTCGTGGGCTTCTCGGAGGTATTTGACGCTGCTACCGGCGGTGCCGTCGCGCTTGGCCTCCTGAGCCAGCTCGACGAGCCGGCGTAGTTTGCCGATTCTGGCCGTAGACAGTGCCCGTCCCGGCAGTCGCATGGTGTCCAGGTCGTCGGCTGCGGCCGCCAGCTCGAGTGCGTCGATGACCGAGAAGTCCTCCGAGTCCTGCCCTCGTGACAGCGTTTCGAGCTGGTAGCGCCACCAGCGTCGCTCCGCGTCCGCATCACCGACGATACGAGCCAGCGTCGCGGCGGTGCCAGCGATCCACCAGCGATCGGCATCAGGGGCCCTGCGGTAGAGCTCGGCTGCCTCGTCGAGGCCTCGCTGTGCGAGGACCGCCGACTTCTGGCCGCGGTTCTCCACGCGAGCACGACGCACGCGAGCCAGCGTCAGGTGCAGCTCGAAGAGGTCATGATCGACGCCCTTCTGGAGGTATTCGAGCGCCTCGAGTTCAGCTGCTGCCTCCTCGGGGTCGACCGCACCGTTGCCGATGAGCTGGGCTCGCAGGGCGGCTTCGTGACGCGTCATGTCGAACGAACGAGCCGCGGCGATGGCCTGGCGCAGACACCGGGCAAATTCGGCCTGGTTGAGCCGTCCGCTGCCCATCTGCCGGTGCAGCTCGTCGAAAGCGGGCCGGTGAGCCTCGGAGATCGAGTCGCAGCTTCGGGCCGCCTCCAGGATCGCATCGGCCCGGTCTCGCCAGAGCGCGATGAGCTCGGCGTACGCGACCTTTGCGCGGGCGGCCTGGCGGGGTACGCCGGCGGATTCAGCGGTCTCGGCGGTCAGGCGCTGGAGCTCCAGGAGTCGAGAGCTGTCGTCCAGCAGGTCGCGCGCCGCCTCGGCGAGGTCGTCGCTCGAGCGGTGCTCGACGAAGAACGACGCCTGGCTGATGCGCTGGGCCACGATGCGTCGCTGGAATGCCTCGACCAGGATGTCCAACCAGTCGGCGGCGAGCCCCAGCTCGCTGGCGTCGCGCGTCGTGTCGGCGAGTGCGGTCTCACCGACCTCGTTTCGCTGCCATTGCTCGATGAGGTGACGCGCCCGATTGCGCAGGACGACCAGATACGCGGCATCTTCGACGTCCGCGCGCTCCAGCTTCGCGAATTCTGCTGCCAGTTGCTCGAGCCGTGTGACCGCGACATCCGAGTGCTCCCAGCGGCCATAGATCTGGAGTAATTCGATGATCTGGCGAGGGTTCGAGCGCGTCATGAAGTCCGAGAGGGCGCCCTCGAATGCCTCGCGAGCTTCGCGGTGCCGACCGCATCGATACAGCAGCTCGACGCGCAGCGACTGAGCCCGCAACTGGGCGCTCGAGTCTTGGAGCCAGCTCGCCTGGTCGATGGCCCGATCGATGACCGTGATAGCCCGTCGGAAGTGGCCGGTCTCGGCGCGAGCCGCGCTCGCGATCTGGGCCAGGCGGATCTCGGCCTGCGCGATGTCGGCAGCGTCTTCTCCGAGTTGTGGCGAGGCAAAGCGCAGCAGCAGGTCTTCGGAGCGCTGCGCCAGGCGAACCACCTGTCGCGCACGCTCGCCGATGCGCACCGGGTCGTCGGGGGGCGGTTGATCGAGGATGTCAGCCGCCGAGTACAGGTATTTGGCCGCCTCGACTGCGCGACCCGCGCCCAGCAGGTGTCGGGCGAGGCCGCGCTCGACGATGCGGCGGGCCTGGCCGACTTTTTCGGAGTCGCTGCGAAATTTCTGGGAGATCGTCGAGTGGCTCAGCGGGCTGACCCCCTGGCGCAGGCGGTCGCCAGCGTCACGGAGCTTGCTGCGCTCCAGGATCAGGTGATTCGCCAGCCGGTTGTGGATGACCCTCGTCTCGGTCTCGGTGAGCATCGATCGCAGCGCTGCCACGTAATCGACATTGGTGAACTCCAGCAGGATGTCGTCGACGCGCCCAGACTCCGAGACACCGCGAACTTCGCGGATGTAGCGGCGCCGGGTGAGATCTCCCAGCGCGCGCGTGACCTCGAGCTCGTCGCGACCGCTGACGGCGACGGCCGTGCGCGTCGAGAAGCGAGGGCCGACGATGCTGCCAATGGCCAAGAGCTCCACGCCGACTCGGTCCAGCGCCGTCAACCCCGCGCGGGCTGCCTTCAGGGCTTCGGACTCGCCCAGAGAGTTCAGCCAGTACGACAGGCGCTTTCCGAGCTGCCAGGAGTTTTCGCGTTGGGTGAGCTTGTCGTGGACGTAGATCACGCCGTCGACCGCCTCGAGGATGCCCTGCGAGAGCAGGCCCCGAACGAGCTCCTGGACGGCCCGCGGGTTGCCTTCGGTGTACGTCGTCATCCAGTCCGAAAAAATCGGGTCGTCGAGCTGCGCGCCCCGTGCCTCCGACTCGATCAACGAGTTGACCGCCGAGCGGCCCAGCCCCTTGATGTCGAGCGTGTGGGCCACGCGGTTGTCGGGGCGGTTATGGCGGTCCAGGTCGGCCTTGATCTGTTGGATTTGCCCGCGGCGCCCCGCCTCGTCGACATCGTAGGAGAGCACGATGAGGAGGTTCGTCTGCGTCTCTCCTTCCCACAGCGGGCGAATGAGGTTGCGAAGCAGGCTGAAGGTCGCGTCGTCGGCCACTTCGACATCGTCGATGACCAGGCAGACCGGGTGTTCTGCGGCCAACTCGAGTAGTGCGTTGCGAGCGAGTAATTCGGTGTCTTCGACCAGGCGGTCGACCGGCAGTCGAGCGTGGAGGTGTCGCCCGGCGATCACCCGCGCGAGCTTGGGGGCGAGCTCCGGGGTGACCGCGCCCGGCAACACCGAGGCGATGCGGCCGACGAGGTCGTATTGCTCGAAGTCCAGGGTCGACTCTCGAGATCCCCAGTCGTCCAGAGCCGCGCCGAGCGCCTCCCAGAACGGGCGCATCGGGACGGACCATCCGTCACGCTCGGAGCAGATCCCCCGGCCGACGAGCGGGGTCCGCTCGGTGGAGCGCCGCTCCCGGATATCCGAGAGGAACGCGTCGACCAGGTGTGACTTGCCCGTCCCCGAGGGCCCCTCCACGAGCGCCACCCGGGGGCGGCCGCTCAAGGCCACGGCCCAGGCTTTTTGCAACTCGAAGAGTTTTTCTCGGCGTCCAAAGGTTTTCATAGGGGCCTTGTGACGGGATTAGCCGGCAGCTCCGGGCATGCGGGTGCTCTCCTCGAGCTGCTGGGTCCAACGACGGATCAGGTGGTTGGCATTGCTGGACTCGAGCAGCGGGAGGTTGCGCTTGACGAATTGCTGGAGGCGCTGGCCGAGCCGTGATGGCTGGACCACGCTCTGCCGCGGACGCTTGTGTGCATCTTCGAGCAGCCTGCGAGCCAGGTCAAACGTGGCGTCGAGCTCGTTGAGGTCTCCCAGGTCGGTCGCCAGGTCGAGCAACTCGTCGTGGAGCTGCCAGAATCGCGGAGCTTCGCCGTTTCTGGCCAGATACACCGCGTCGCGAAGCAGCGCCGAGCAGCGGCGGAAGTCGCACATCTGGCGGGCCAGATCCACTGCCTGTTCGTAGGCATCGAGGGACCAGCTCAAAAACCGCCGGCGCGCTTCTTTGGGCTCATCGCCGGTCAGAGAGCGCTGTGCGAGGCGGTGATAGGTGTCGGCGAGCTTCGCGTAGACGTGGATGCGAAGCGGGCCGGAGACCTCGCGGCGCCCCACGCGCTCCAACAGCATTTCCATCGGGTCGATGGCCTGGGAGAACTGACGCTGATCCAGATGTGCGTCGATCTCGGCGAGCATCGAGCGTACGTCGAGGCTCTCGAAGTCGAGGGCCTCGGAGCCGCGGTGGACCACGGTGACGATCGGTTGCTCGGTGTGGGCGGCGTATGTCTCGGCGGGCCCAAGCACGCGCGGCGTGTCGTCCAGGCGTCGGAACTCCTCGATGGCGCGGATATTTCGCTCGAACCACGGCTCGGCCCGGTCCGCACGGCCGAGCAGTTGCCAGGCATTGGCGACTTGCGCGGTCAGCCAGATGCGGTCCTCGTGCGTGACGCGAGACAGGTAGCGGCTCGCCGTCGACTCGATGGTCTCGGCGATCGACTCGGTGCGGGACCGCTCCCCGAGGGTCACGGCGCGGCCGAGGTCAGCCATCAGCCCAAAGATACTCAGCGCGCGCTCGGGCAGGTCGTCCGTGAGTCGCCGGAGCTCGCGGGATACCTGGTTTGCACGTTGCTGGCCGACGCTGGGCTGCTGGAGCAGCTCGCTGCGCAGCATGATACTGTCCTGCGTGAGCCCGTGGCGGTCGGCGAAGCTGATCGCGGTTTCGAGTTCCTCGACATAATGCGATTCGTCCAGGCGGCCGTGGTTGAACAGCGCGTCGAGCTGCTCGAACGTGGCATCCTCGGGGCCGAGCGAGCTCACGAGGTCGCTCCATGTCCGGAGCAGGTGTCGCGCCCGCCGCCGCCATGTCCCGAAGAGCTTGGCCCACGCGACTCGAGAGCGCGCGTCGAGCTTCGGGATCTTGGAGACGTTTGTCGCCTGCGCCGCGCGTCGAGCCAGATCGGACATGCGCTCGCTTCGCTGCACCAGGCCCTCTGCGTAGGCCCGGACGGCCTCCAGATCGTGGGGGCCCAGGTGGTATTCGGCGTGGCGTTCCCACTCGGCGTAGACTTCGTTTTCGACCCCTTCGAGCAAGATCTCCACCCAGATGGGTAGCAGGCCGCTGACGCGTGCATTCACCGTGACATTGGCGAGTTGCTCGTCGCCGACGATGCCTCGCGCCCACTGCTGCATGCGCCATCGATTCAGGATGGAGAAGCTCGCCTGCTCGATGAGCTCCTCGAGGTCTCGTCTGTCGAGCTTCTCGACCTGCTTGCGTGCTTCCTCGAGCTTCTGGCCGGCGACCAGCGGGTGCTCCCAGACGCGGAAGACCTCGACGAGCTCGTCGAGCAGCGAGGGCTCGAAGTCCTCGAGGTGGCTGCTCATGAGTTGTTCGAAGACCTCTCTGGCGCGCTCGGACTGACCCGTCCAATAGAGGATGTTCATCCGTCGGATCAGCACGCGCACCGAGAGCAATCCGTCGCCGAGCCAACGCGATTTGTCGACTGCCTGTTCGACGTATTCCTCGGCGAGATCGAAGCGGCCGGTCTTCGCCCGGGCGTGCGCATTGGTGAGCGCCAGCGAGATCTCGGCCCGCGTGACGTCGTGGATGTCGTAGCTCGGGTCGGCCGTGACCAGCTCGCCGAGCAAGAATTCACAGGCGCGGGTCGTGTCGACCGCAAAATAGGCCGTGGCCGTTTCGTAGTAGGCATCGCGCGGGTTGCCCTGGAGGCTGCGATTGGCCGCCCGCGTGACGAATTCAGCCGCCTCGAGCGGACGCCGAGATTGGGTCAGGTGATGGGCCAGCGAGCGGTCGAAGGCCTGGATGAGCTCCTGGCGCTTGACCTGTCGGACCACCTGTCGCTCCGCGTCGGGGGTGGAGCGCTGGATCTCCTCGGATTCGAGCCGGTCGAGCTCGGCGCGCATCTCGATGCGGCGGTCGTGTAGGAAATCGGCGATGCGCCCGTGGAGGATGGTCTTTTCCCGCTCGCTGAGCATCTCGGAGGCCACCCGCCACAGATCCGCACTGGTAAAGTCGAAGACGCCGCCGCCGAAGAGCGTGAGCTCGGGGTGGCCCTCGACCTCCTCGAGCGCGCCGGCGTCCACGAGCCCGCGCACCACCGAGATCACGTCGAGCTCGTCCCGGCCGGTGATCGCCGCGAGGAGCTGCGACGAAAACCTGGGCCCCTGGACGGCCGCATGGGCCAGGATCGTGCGCTCGTTGGAGCCGAGCGAGTTCAGAGCGATCGCGGCGTGGGCGAGGTCTGAATCGGTGAGCGCGGCCCGATGGGTGCGCTCTTCGAGCCAGACATCGAGCTTCGAGTCGAGGTCGCCGTCATCGATGGACGGAGCGGGGAAGAGCTCACCGTGGCGAATCTCGACCAGCTCGTCGGCCATCAGCCCGCGCGTCAGGTGGCGTACGCGCCCCGGAATACCCTTCGAGGTCTTGCTGAGCCATTCGATGAGCTCCTGCGAGCCGACCCGACAGCCATTGGTGTCCCGGCTGACCGTCTTGCTGACGCGCGACGAGTTCAGGCCGCTGAGCTTGATCTCGAAGACGACTCGATTCCCGGCGCTGTCGTACTGCTGGAGGTGGCGCTTGAGCTTGTCGACCAACCCCGTCGTCGCCGCGACGCTCATGTCGACGGTCAACACGACCATGAGGTGGCAGTCGGCATTCTGTCGCCACAGGATCTCACAGAGGTTGGCGAGCAGGCTTATCGTAGCGGGGTCGGCGTACTGGAGGTCGTCGAGGTGCAGCAGCATCGGCCGCAGCGACGCTGTCTTGAGCAGGGCGTCTCGAATCAGCAGTTCGGGCAGGTTGGTGTAGCGCTCGACCGGGATCTCCAGGCGCCCTTCATTGTCGAGCAGGAACCGGGCGAGCTTGACCGCGACGCTCGCCGAGCCGGCCAGCGGGATGACTGATGCGAGCTCGGCGGCGACATCGTAGAGGTTCGAGTGCAACGCTCGCCCGGACGAGTACAACAGGGTGTCGTACTTGTTCAGGACGTCGTGCGTGGCGTCCCAGACGGGCCGCAGGTTCCCGGTCTGATGGCGAGAGGAGATGCACTGGCCGCGTCCGATGACCGGCCGTCCCATATCGGTCTTTCGGCTCCGCTCGGCCTGGGCGAATTGGTTGACCAGGGCGGTCTTGCCCACACCTTCGGCCCCCTCGACGAAGACCACGCGTGGGCGTCCGCTGAGGGTCACGGCCCAGGCTTTTTGCAGCTCGAGGAGTTGTTGGCTTCGGCCTACGAGTTCCATGGAGGTTCTTGGGGCGGCGCGGAGGCGAAGTCGAGGTTAGATAGAGGCGTTGTTGGTGACCCAAGTAGTCACGCGGCGGGGGACGATGCCGCTGAGTGCCTGCCAGGCGCTCATCGATGCGCCGTAGACCGAATTGTACCGGCCTTTGCGGGCGTCGGCGATCGAGTGGCGTACCACATCTGGAGCACGCGCGCTCAATGTCACGGGCAGATCGTCTCCGCCCGGGGCCTCGGCGACGGCCTGAAATTCGGTGTCCACCGGGCCGGGGCAGACGGCCGTGACTCCGATGTCTCGGTCGGCGAGCTCGGCGGCCAGCGCGTTGGAGAAGTTGAGCACGTATGCTTTGGTCGCCGCGTACACGGCGAACTTCGCCAGCGGCGCGAATCCAGCGCTGCTCGCCACCTGTAGGATGCGGCTGCCGGGCCGACAGTAAGGAAGCGCCCGCTGGGTGATCTCGGTGAGCGCCCGGATATTCAGGTCGATCATCCGGAGGTTGGTATCGACGGAGAAGTCGTCGAAGAGCCCGTACTTGCCGAATCCGGCGTTGTTGACCAGCCAGGTGATCTCGGGTTCTTCGCGCTCGAGGCGGTCGAAGAGTCCGGCGAGCTGCTCCTCGTCGGTCAAGTCGACCGAAAATGGCCGTCCTTCGGCGCCCACGAGATGGGTGGCGAGTTCTTCGAGGCGGTCGCGGCGCCGGGCGATCAGCCACACCTCATCCACCTCTTTTCTGGGCGCCAGTTGCTTGGCGTATTCCCATCCCAGACCCGACGACGCGCCGGTGACGATAGCAACTCTCATAGGGTTCTCCAGATAGTCGTTTACCCCCAGAGTAGTAGCACGTTCGCGGCATAACCGGCAATGAAGCCACGGGCGAAGCGGCCGTCTGATGGGCCCGAATCGGGGGTGCGGCCAGGATGGCCGCACCACGTCGACTCTCGCCGCACCACGTCGTGTCTTCGTCATGGGGTCATCCGGGCCGCATGCTCGAG
>JBNJFZ010000049.1:16650-33019 GCA_051747295.1 Myxococcota bacterium | reverse complement strand
GAGCGGAGCCAGCGTCGAGCGGAGCCAGCGTCGAGCGGAGCCAGCGTCGAGCGGAGCCAGCGTCGAGCGGAGCCAGCGTGGAGGGAGAGACGCAGAATCGAAAGCAGAAGCGAGCTGAAGGAGCAGAATCAACGGCCGCGATTCAACGGCTGACTCCTGAGAAGAAACCCTCCACGTCGTCAGACCGGCTGATTTTCACGAGTTCTGCGTCGTCCTGCATCGACGTAGCCTGCGGCTACGCCTGCTTCGGCCGACTTCGATCTCGCAAAAATCATCTCGGCCTGACTCGGTTCGGGTGTCTTCACAGGAGTCAATGGCTGCGACGCACCGGTACGTCCAGATCGACCTTCCGCAAGAGAATAGCTCGCAGGACAAGTTGCTTGAGGCTCGGGTGTCCGCCTTGCACCGGCGGCTCAGTCGACGCGCCCGTCCAGGCTCAGTAGATAGGCCACGAGGTCCTCGATGTCGGCATCCGAGAGGTGGCTGGTCTCGCCGTGCTCGTCATCCGGGTTCTTCTCGACCAGGACTTCGCGGAGGGTCGCCGCCGAACCGTCGTGCAAATACGGCGGAGCGTTCCAGGCACCGTGCAGCGTCGGCGTGTCGATTCCATCCAGCGATGAGCCCAGGCGCTGGCCGGACCCCGGTCCCATCGTGCCGACATCGTGTACCAGAGGCGCGCCCGACGCCAGGAATTGCGAATCCGTGAGCCGCTGGCCGGTATGACAGTCGGTACAGGCGGCCTGTGCGGATTCGAAAATGGCCTTCCCTCGGGCAGCCGCGGCGGTTAGCGACCCGTCGTCGGCGCGGTGCGGGCTCTTTGGTACGTCGCTCAACGAGGTTACATAGGCTGCCAGTGCGTCGAGGTCATCGCTGAGTCCCGCTTTGGGATCGCCGAGCGGATCGGAGCGTGTGCCTGCATCGAACGCGTCGTCCGTCATCAGCCCGTCGCCCAGGAATTCGAAGCGAATATCGTTCTCGAAGTCGTGGACCTCGTCGAAATTGGCCGACCAGTGCAGCGGGCCATCGCCCATCCCGGCGCGGCCCTCGAGCGAGATCGTGTTCCGCAGTCCTTCGCCTCGGTCGGTGAAATCCCAGGTGCGTCGATCGGACTCCCCGTCCAGGTGGCAGTGGGCGCAAGCCATATACGCGTCCTTGGTCAGGCGGAGGTCGAACGAGTCGTTAAACAGTTGCTTTCCGAGCAGGACCTCGTCTGGCAGCGGTTCGTTCGATGGGATCGGTAGTTTCGCCAGGGCCTCGGGAAAGGACGCGAAGTCGGTCGTGTCGAAGATCAACAACTCGCGAGACAAATACGCATCGACGAACAGATACTCTCCGTCTCGCGACATCGCCAGTCCCTGCGGCGCGAAACCGGCATCGATGATGGAACCCGACTCGACACGAGTCAGCGCGTCGTACCGCTCGATGATACGACTCCCGCGCATCGCGATATAGACGTAGTCACCGCGTGGAGAGTACGCCGCTGCAGCGGCAAAGCCGCGGTCATCGAATAACTTGCGCCGGTTTTCGGCTTCCGCGCCCGCGTTCAGGTCGAGAAACGACAGGGCCGCGCGCACGGTGAACTGATGCGTGAGCGGCTCGTTGTTCAGAAAGAGGCCCTGGCCGATATTTGCCTGCAGCGACGGGACGACCGCCCGGTCGCCCTGAGGGGAGACGACGACACCGGAGAGATACGAGGGCACGCCGCCGGTTTCCGTATCGGAGGCGGCCTGGTCGTCGAAGTCCAGGGCCCATATTTCGGTTGTTTCGGTTCCGTCGGGGTCCACAACGGCGATCTCCCCGCGTTCGTCGGGTGAGCGCCAGCGGGTTACCGCGAGGCGCTGGTCGGGAAGGAGCGATACGGTGCGAGCGTCCGGTATGGCGTCGATTCGATCATCGACCGCCAGGGTCTCGCCGCTGGCCGATGCGACGTCAAAAACCGCGATTTCGCCGCTTCCCTGGAGGGTGACGTAGAGCGTTTGCTCGATCGCGATCACCCCGAATGGCCGCGCGCCGTGACCGAAGTCCGCGACCAGCGTGTCGCCGCCCGTTGGATCCACGATCCAGACTGCGTCGTCCTCCTGGCATGCGACGGCGTAGCGGACACCGACTTCAGCGACCGTTCGGGGGGACGCGCACGTGTCGAGCCGTCGCTCGACGGCAAATCCGTCCTGAGAGCGGCTCACCAGCAAGAGCTCGTCACTGTCGGGGCTGACGACGGCTGCGCCACCGCTGGCGCGGATGATGACGCTGCTACTGTTGCGCGGCTCGAAGCTCGGGGGCGCCGTGACCGAGATCGTGACCTGATCACTCCTCGAACGCCCGACCTCGTCGTACGCCGTCAACACCGCGCGATACCGACCAGGCTCGTCGTACGTCACCGTTGCGACCGGATTCTCACGCCGATCGCGCCATCCGTCTCCGTTGCCGAAATTCCACTGATACGCGACGGCTCCTGTCGACGCGCTTCCGTCCAGCGAGACTTCCACGCCGAGATCGGCATAGCGGGACTCGCCGGCCTCGGCGTTCAGCTCCTCGGTCGCGTCGGGGGTGTCCCGAGTATCACCGCCATCGGCATCGGTGTTGGTGTCTTCGCGTGCATCTGCCGCTGCATCCACATCGGTCGCCACATCGGATGCACTCGCATCAGTCTCACCACCCGGGTCCTCGCACGCGGCGAGCACGAAGAGCGAGACCAAGAACCCCGCGAAGAGTGGGGTCAGATATCTAGCGCGATAAAAAATGACGTCTCCTCTACCCGCCGAGCGTCGTGAAGGTCATCGTAAAGCTCTCCTCGACCGGGTTTCCGTTGTAGTCGACGATGCCGCCGGCGGGGATCTCGAGGCGATACGTCGTATTTGGCTCCAGAGGCTCTTTGGGGGTGAAGTTGACGATGGTCTCCTGCGTATTGATGTAGCCGGGGACCTGCGTTTCGTCGGGGTCTTCACCGTCGACGTACAGGCGCACCGAGCCGCGCCAGGCGCTCTTGACGTCGACCATCTCGTTGAACGTCACACCGACCCGCGAGGTCAGCGGCAGGTCATCGGCGCCGTCGTTTGGCCACGCCCAGGTCACGTGTGGGGCGGTCGTGTCGGGCTCGGTCAAGTAGGGCGCGACCTTGCTCGCCTCGTTCGGCACGGCATCATCGTCGACGCTGAGCACGATGACGTTGCCGATCGGCGTGGCGGTATCCAAATCGCCCACCAAGTCGAGTCGGGCGACCTCGCTGATATTTTCGAGGTCCGAGATGTCGTAGATGACCGCGAAGCGCGACTCGCCGGTTACAGCGTGGTCGTCTTTGACGAAGACGTACCCGCCGTTGCCGTCGCTCAAATAGTCACCGGCCTTGGTCGGGTTGGTGGGGTCGGTGATGTCGTAGATGAAGAGCCCGCCGCCGCCCTCTTTGCGGGCGTAATAGATGTAGCCGTTGGTCGTGTTCGAGAAGTACGCCTCGCGAGGGGTGCCTTCCTCGTCGCGAATCTGAAAGTCACCGCCGGGAATCGGCTGTGGGCGCGTCGGGTCGCTTACGTCTAGGAGGACCGTGCGACTTCCCTCGGATGTCGTCGCGGTCAGCAAATTGCCGATCACCTGAACCTGGCCGAGTTGGACGACCGGCTCGACGTTGTATTGCGCCGCGACTGACGGGTTCGCGGGGTCGGACGCGTCGATGACGTAGATGCCATTTTCCGAGCCGGCGGCGTAAACATATTCACCTTGCCAGAAGACGCTGAATACGATCCGCGCGTAGGCGTCGGGGTACAGATAGCCATCCACATTGACTCGGCTGACCGGTTCGGGGGCTGTGGGGTCGGTGATATCCCAGAACTGAATGCCCCCGGTTCGAAGCCCTTCGGACTGGTTGACGACGGCCCAGCGGCGGCCGTCGATGTGCGCGAATCCGATCGAGTGGGATTCACGCATAAACTCCGACTCGTTCGTGCCCGCGACTTCGGGGTTACACGGATCGCTGATGTCGAAGAACGTCAGCCCACCCACCTCGCCGGCGAGCAAGCCGCCGGCCTCGTGTGCCCACGGCATCACCAGGTAGCCGTCGTACATCACGACCAGATTGTGATGGTCCTGGTCGTTTTCACCGCCGTCGAGCGTCGCACAGTTTTTGTAGAGGTCCGACTCGGAAAAGCTGACAGTTGGCCCGCCGGGTCCGTGGTTCTGCGGCCAGTCGTCGGGTTCGGGATATGGGCCGAGTTGCTCGCCCGAGTCCGGCCCGGCGTCTTCCAACGCGTCGTGCGAAGCCGTGTCGGTGCTGGCGTCGGTATCGGCGGCCGCGTCAGCCGCGTCGGCCGCGTCGGCGGGCGATTCCGTCTCACCGTTGTCGCAAGCGAGCGTCACGGAGAGCGGCAAGAGCAGCATCAAGCCGAATAAACGAAGTCGGTCTCGCACGGCGTTCTCTCTGGCGCGGGGCGTGTGAATTCTGGCAAAGGATGCCACCACGGCGTATGCGTCGCAAGCTGAGAGAGCGCCGAAAACCTCGGTGAGGGCGGCGTATGCCAACCAGGGCTACCAGGGTAGATCGGTCGACCCGGCGGAGCCGAAGCGGGCACTTGTCCACGACGAGAGCGCGCTCTGCTGCCAGTCCTCGGGCCACACAGTCGAAGCCGACTGGATTGCGTCTCGATCGACGCCCAGCTCTCGTGCGAGTTGTTCGGTGAGGCTCTTTCCGCGCTCGAGGTGATGGACGGTGCGGGAGGCATCGGCCGCCGCACTCAGGAGCTTGCCCTGGTGGAGGGCGCGCTGGATTCGACTCAGGTGCAGGGCGCGGTCAGACAGCGATGATTGTAGGTCCGATACCTGCGCCATATAGCCGTTTGTCGCATTCGAATCCGCTTGCTCCTGCGCGCGTCCGATCGCCACGCGGACTTTGAGGATGTCGGACTTAAGCGCATCGCGTTGTTCTTTGATGGCGTCGAGTGCAATCGGGATGATGTCCTGTGCTTGCTCGCTTACCTGGATGAGGCGCTGCAACTCGTCGAGTGCATCGGCGAGCTCGCGGGCTTTTTCGAGGGCGTCCTCGCCGCGGCCTTCCTGGGCCAGCTCCAGAACACGCTCGGCCAACCTGGCGGCCGAGTCGAGCTCGTCGACAGGTGAAAAGCCGGGCTCTTCGACGCCTTGCCCCTTTCGCTTGAGCTCCCGAACCCTGTTTCGAAGCCTCTCGCCTTGCTCTCGAAGGGGGCCGGTGACCTGTTCATAGGCTTCGTTGGCGGCTTCGAGGTCGGATTTGATCGACTCGAGGCGCTTCGCGAGGCCCTCTAGTTCGCCCCGGGCTGACAGCGGATCGCGCCGGGTCAGGGACTGGACGCGCTCGAACGCAGCGGTGATATCGCGCACCTGGGCCTGCATCTCGAGCATCGGTAAGCCCAGCTCGTCGCGGCGCTGCACCGCATGCTGGACTGCGCGGTAGAGATCGTCGACTTCGCCGCTCAATTCGGCGAGGGCTTCCAACTCGCTGGCTGCTCGTTCGAGCAGGCGGACGCCCTCGAGCAACGCCTGGTAGAGATCGCCGAGGAGTTGATTTGCGGGGGCGTCGTACCCGCGGTCGAGGGCTGCTTCGACCGGTGACTCAACCGGTCGCGCACCACTCTCGAGCTGGACCTGCGCCTCTCGGAGGAGTCGAAGTGCCTTCTCCGGTCCGATAATGGCCAGGGGAATCACCGACGTCGCCGCATCGCGGGCATCGGCGAGGAGCTTCGCGCCCCGCTCCTGGAGCAGCGCGGCGAGCGTGGTGTGGTGGCGAATCTCCTCGTCGAGCGACTCGCTCTCGCCGCTCCATGGGTCACGGGAGCCGAAGTACTCCGGGAAGCGCTGTGTGAGATGCTCGAGGCGCTGTCGGGCATCCGTGAGCAGTCGCTCCCATTCTTCCAATTCCGGTCGCACCCAGCGCATGGTTCGGCGGCGGCGCAGGAATAGCGCCACGAGGATGACCACTGCGATGAGGGCCAGTGCGACCCCGATGACGGTAGGGACGACCTCCGAGCGATATTCGTGGTGAACCTCCGCGCTGGCCAGGCGCGTCTTCACGTCGGCGATGCATACCCGGATGGACGAGGGATCCGTCTCGAGCGTCTGACGGGTCTGCTCGACCTGGGATTGACATCCCTCGAGCATCGAGAGCGCCTCCTGTGGCCCCTCGCGGTCGACGTCTTCGCGCTGCTCGATCCGACGTCGCAACGAGTTGATTTTTGCCTCGACGTCGTCCAGTTCTTCGATCTCTTCCCTGTAGGTCTGGAGCTTCTGGCGAACCTCGCTCATCGCCTCGCTGGCGTTATCGGCCAGGTTGACCGCCTTGGCCGGTTCCTCCTCGAGTGTCTCGTCGGCGTCACTGAGGAATTGCTGGGCGAGCTCGAGCTTGTCCCGGAGCTCATCGCCGTAGGGGTGTTCTTTCGCGAAGTTCTCTTCGACGCGCTCTGCGAGTGCCGCGCGTTCTTTGCGGAGGTCTGGGAGTCGGGAGCCAATGCGCTCGATGCGGCGCTTCATCGACTGCTGCAGGGCGGCCAGGCGGTAGTCCAGCGCGGTCGCCAGTGAGCAGATCGCCTCACCGTAGTCACCACGCCTGCGGTGTTTGTCGTAGTCGGATCCGTCGACAGTTTCGTCGAACGTACGCTTGTCGAGGCCGAGTTTTTGCCATTTTTTACCGGCGCGCACCCCGAGTGAGCGGTTGCGGATGCCGACGGCGATCAGCACGTCCTTCGACTCGTCGAGTTCCCACTCTTCGAACAGAGCGTCTGCATACGGATGCGCATCGTCTCGGTCGCGCGAACGGCTCCCTCCTTCATCGGTGACGTCGACCAGGCCAGCGTAATAGTCAGCGCCGACACGGGAGTCGAGGCCGCGCAGGCAGCGGCGCAAATCGGTGTATTTGGGCCCGTCGAAGCGCTTCTTGATGCCCACGTGCGAACGTGGATCGGGGAAGCGATCCCAGTCTGCGGCCTGGGCCTGGGTGCTGAATAGCAGTCCAATGGCCAGCGCGAACAGGGGGGCGACCAGCAGTCGAGTCCGGACGATCATAGGGCGCGGTCTCGGTCGAGTAATGCTAGCCCCGGTCCAGCGGGGCGGCTATCTATTGAAGAGTCTGCGTTTGTTATAGACCGCAGAGCGAAATGACGCCACTGCCTCGCCACCGACGGCTCGGGAAACCCAGCCTGGAGTCGCTCACGCGTCTTCGTACAGTTGCTCGATCTTCTCGCTGTACTTATCGAGGATGATGCGTCGCTTGAGCTTGAGCGTTGGGGTCAGGATTCCGTTTTCGGCGCTCCATTCGTCGTTGATGATGATGTATTTGCGAGGGCGCTCGTACTTCTTGAAGTCGGACATGCACTCTTCGAGTTGCGCTTCGATCAGGTCATGGACCCGTTCGTCGTCCGCGTAGTCGTCGATGGTGATGTCGTTATCCGCGGCCCACTCGTCGATGCCTTCGGGGTCGACGTTGATGATGGCGATATTGAATGGGCGATTCGCGCCATCGATCATGACCTGGTCGATGTATCCGCACAGCTTGATGGCCTCTTCCATCGGGCCGGGGACCACGTATTTGCCGTTTTCGAGCTTATACTGTTCTTTGACGCGACCGATGATGTAGAGGAAGCCGTCCTCGTCGAAGCGGCCGAGGTCACCGGTGTGGAACGTGCCATCCTCGTCGAGGACCTCGTCGGTCTTTTCGGGCAGCTTGAAGTAGCCCTTCATGACGTTCGGGCCCTTGACGCAGACCTCGCCCTCATCGTCACGGTCGCTGTAGCCAGGTGCGGGCTCGAGGGTGACCTCCACCCCCGGAATCGGCTTGCCGACGCTGCCGATCTTGCGCTGTCCGGGCAGGTTCGCCGAGACGAGCGGCGAGGTCTCGGTCAACCCGTAGCCCTCCAGGACCGTGATATGCAGGTTGTCCAGGAAGAGCGCGACCTGCTCGTTGAGCTTCGCGCCACCGCTGACCGCGTACCGCAGGCGTCCTCCGAAGCGCTCGCGGACCGTGCTGAAGATGAGGCTGTCGAAGATCGAGTCGAGCGTCGAGCGGAAGAAGCCCGGTCCCTTGTCTTGCTTTTCCCGCTCGCGGATGTGGTTGGCATTGCTCATCGACCAATCGAAGAGCTTCTTCTTGAACGCGCTCTCCTTGTGAATCTTGCGGTGGACGCCGTCGTAGATCTTGTTGAAGACGCGCGGCACGCTAAACAGCAGCGTGGGGCGGACCTCACCGAGGTTCTCGATGATAGTCGAGATGTCCTCGACCAGGCCCATCGAGGCACCGATCGAGAAGAGACCGTGGAGCTCGGCGGTTTGCCCGAAGGAGTGGGCCCACGGCAAGAACGCCAGGCTGACGTCATCGGGCTCGATGATATTTATGTCGTGGATCGCGTTGATATTGGAGGTGATATTTCGGTGCGTCAGCAGCACGCCTTTGGGGTTGCCGGTGGTGCCCGATGTGTAGATCAAGGCGCAGACATCATCGGGGTCCGGCTCGACCAATTCGACGTCGTGGCTCTGCCCTTCGCTCAAGAGCGCTTCGAAGTGGCCGTCGCCACCGCCATCGAAGTGGACGATATGTTCGATGTCCTGGAGCTCACCATCGGCCTGAATCCCCTCGATCTCGTCGCGGATCTCGCGGTTGGCCGTGAATAAGAAGCGGGCCTCGCTATCGTTCAAGATGTACTTGCGATCCTTGAGCGCTTGCGATTCGTACATCGGGCAATAACGGGCACCGAGTCCGTACGTGGCGTATGCACACACGGCCCATTCGACGCGGTTGTCGGCGATGATAGCGACGGTCGTTCCGGGTTCGACGCCACGCTTGGCGAGGGCGGCCCGGCACGCGTCCACACGTTCACCGAACTCTCGGTAGGTCAGCCACTGATATTCGCCGTGTTCTTTGACTCCGAACAGGTCGTGGTCGGGGTAGCTGGTAATGCTGTTTTCATAGACTTCTACGAGGTTCTTGAATTCTTGTGGCATGGAGCAACTCGGGGGCGTGGGGAAGAGAGTTCTCGTGTCTTGCTTTTATTAGGAAATGCTGCACATCAAGTGCGGAGCGTCCAGTTTTGCATCTGAAAATGTCATGTGTGGCGCTCCAGGAACGCGCTGATTTCGCGGTTTACGGCTGCGGGGTTCTCGATGGTCGACGAGTGACCCGCCTCTGGGATCGTGACGAACTCTGCATCGTCGATGAGGTCGGCCAGTGCCTCGCAGCGGTCCCGTGAGATGGCGTTGTCTTCTTCGCCCCACAAGACCAGCGTGGGCAGGTCGATTCTGGACGCCTCGCGCTCGACACTGGGGCGATATATCACGCCGTTGACGGCTTTGTAGATGCTCCTGCGATTGCCCTCCAACTCCGCGCGCCACTTGTCGCGCTCACCGGCGCGATTTGGGTCGTTGAGGAAGGACTCGCCGAACATGATGGGCATGACCTGTCCGGAGACGAGCTGGATGCCGAGGTAGCGCGCCACGGCGTTGAGCTTGCGATATTTCGGGATATTGGAGCGCGGCTCCGGGTCGGCCGCGGTGTCCAGCAGGATCAGCGAGCGAAGAAGGTCGGGGCGTCGTGCGGCCAGGCGCAGCCCGACAAAGCCACCCATCGAGAGCCCGACGAAGTGGCATGGGCCGGCGTCGCGTGCTTCGATCAGTCGAACCGCGTCCAGGTAGAGCGTCTCCATGTCCACCAGCGGGCCGGCTGGCACGTCACTCTGGCCCTGTCCGCGGTGATCGTAGGCGAGGCATCGATAGTCGGACGAAAATGCCGCGATCTGTGGGTCGTACAGGCGCGTACTCCAGAGCAGGCCGTGTGAGAATACGATGGTCTCGTCTCCCGCGCCGGATTCTTCGAAGTGAATCGCGCCACGGTCAATCTCGAGCTTTGGCATCAGTTCCCTCGGTTGAGACTTGGCATTGAATGTCGACTCGCCGGCTCTCGTCACATCGACCGCAAAGAATGATTCGCTCTACCCGATTGACGGGGGGCGGTCGCCGACTATGTTTGGCACGTCGCTCGCGAGTTCCTCGATGGGGCTTTCCGCGGGCGGTAATTCATGTGTATGCGATCACTGTATAACTTCAGAGGTTTTTGTCGATGGATCAACGCCGACGAACTGGATATGTCTCGAGATGGCTCACCGTGTTGCTCACCGTTGGCGCGCTGGCGGCTCCAGCCGGGCTGGTCGGGTGCGCGACGACCACCGGCAAGACGGGCAAGGCGACCAAGGCCGCCACGAACGTGCTGCTGCCACCCAGCCAGGAGGTCAAGCTGGGCCGCGAGTTGGCGCGGGACGTCAACAAAGAGCTGACGTTTCATTCGAATGATGAGGTTCAGGACTACGTCCGCAACCTCGGCGATCAGATCGCGAAGCGCGCCGACACGCCCGACCCGATTCGCTACACGTTTCGCGTGGTCGATGACGACGAGCAGATCAATGCGTTCGCGATGCCCGGGGGTTATATCTATATCTACTCAGGGCTGATCAAAGCGGCGGATAACGAGGCTGAGCTCGCCGCGGTCATGTCCCACGAGATCGCGCACGTCTCCGAGCGGCACGTCGCCGAGCGACTGGTAGCTGCCTACGGCCTACAGGCGCTGACCGACGCGGCCCTCGGGGAGAACCCCGGCTTGATCAAGCAGCTGGTCGCGAGCGTGGGTACGCAGGGATTCTTGCTGAAGTACAGCCGCGATCACGAGCGCGAGGCGGATGCCGTCGGGTTCGACTACCTCGTCAAGACCGGCTACGACCCGATGGGCTTCGTGACGTTCTTCGAGAAAATCTCGGGAGGCGCGCGCATGCCCGAGTTTATGTCGAGCCACCCGGCGCCCGGCAACCGCATCGATGCGGCCCGCGAGCGGATCCGCGAGCTCGACAACGTGCCGCAGAAGACCAATGTCGAGGCGATCGAGGCGATTCAGGCGAAGCTGTAAGGTGAGTTGGTGGTTGGTAGTTGGTAGTTAGTCGTTGGTGGTTGCTCCGGACCACCGACCACCGACTACCAACTACCAACCACCAACTACAAGTCGATCGACTTCGAGGCCAGGTATACGATCTCGTCGTTGACGTAGACCTTCTCGTCGCCGGGCGGGTTCAGCTTGAGTTTGTCCTGGTGGACCAGTCCGAGCAACAGCGCGCCGGATTCCTCCCGCAACCTGTCCTGGAGGCGAGAGAATGGCATCTCCTGGCCGTCGAGTAGCGAGACCGGCAGACGCGACGTGTACAGGTTCTGGCCGCTCGCCATCACCAGGTTGCTCAGGGGGCTACTCACGCCCGGGTTGCTCGTGGTGTGGGCCATGACGCTGTAGCCCAGCAGCGAGCTGGGGACGACCTCATCGGCGCCCGCGACGAAGGCGTGCTGCATATTCTCAGGGTCTAGAATCTCGGCGCAGATATGGAGCTTCTGGCTCCGCTCGTGCTCGAATTTCTTCTCGATGCTTCGCATGGTGAACACCGTCAGCACCGTGCTGGCGTCTCGAGCCTGCGGCTTGGTCGGGCCTGGTGAGTCGTCTGATACCGCGAGGACCGTCCGGGCGTACTTGAGGCGGACTTTGTCGTATTCGCGCTCCTTCGTCGAATCCCCCTGCACAAACGTGTGCTCGCTGTCCAGCGAGGACGGGCGCGTCCGATTCGCCATCACGATGGTCTTGGGCATCCGTGCGCCGAACTCCTCGCGCATCTGGTCGATGAGCATGGGGACGTTGTCGTTCCAGCCGGCGATGACGACGTGATCAGATGTCTGTGACATACGTACTTGCTCCTGTTGGAGTGGTAGCAGGTGCCCGACGAGCGTCGAGCTGATGACACCGGCGAAGAGCGCGATGACGAACATCCCGGCAAACATCAGCGCTGCACCGATGACCTTGCCGCCCGGCGTCACCGGGGTGATGTCGCCGAACCCGACGGTCGATATCGTGACAATGGCCCACCAGAGGGTGTCTCCGAAGTTGTCGATCTGGCTGTTCGGGTCGCCGTACTCGGCAAAGAAGAGCATAACCGCGGCGAGCGTGATGCTCCCGATCACAAAGCTGATGGAGACGCCCAGCAGCAGTGAGTTTGCCTTGAACGCATTGTAGAGCGTCTGGATCGGCTTCGCGTAGCGAAAGACGCGTACCGATCGGAAGAGTCGCAGCAGTCGCAGGATGCGAAGCGAGCGCAGAAACGGGAAGATCGGTAAGAGGGCCATCAGGTCGATGAGGCCCCACAGGCTGAAGATGAACTTCAGCCGTGACATCACGTAGAACTTGACCGTCTCCCACGTCGAGAGCTCCATGACCTCGGGCTTCCAGCCCTTGATCGTCCAGAGTCGGCCGACGTACTCGACCGAGAAGATGGTCAGAATAACCGCGTCGACGGTGTGCATGACACCGAGAATCTGCTCGCCCGGGTCGGCGAGGACCTCGTAGGTGAGCATCGCGACGCTCGTAATGATGAGCGTATTGATGAACCACAAGAACCAGTGGTAGCGCCCGTCTTCCGGGTCGTTGAGGATGCTCCAGACGTGCTCTTTGAGTCTCATGGGAAGTCAGTCGTGGCAGGTAATCTGACGCAAGCAAATCTCACAATGGGCCTGCGGTCAAGTTCTTCAGGCTCCAGGTCGTCGACGCGGCCGTGTCCTTGACGTCTCGTCGTCCGTTTCGACCTTTAGCCACACTCCAGTCAACCAGCCCCGACCGCACTCTCGACGATGGACAAGACACAGACAGATGCGGGAGCCGCGAGCGGCTACACCGAGATCGAGCATACCGCGGACTGGGCGCTCGAGGTATGGGCCCCCGACTTCGAGACGTTGCTGCTCGAGGCCACTCGCGGCATGTACGAACTCGCCGGCGTCGAGCTCGGCGAGCCGGCGAGCGACGAGGAGGAGCAGCTTCGCGTCGACGGCTCCGACCGCGAGGATCTACTCGTGGCGTGGCTGTCCGAGGTCGTATTCCTGTGGTCTGCACGCAACGAAGGCCTCGCCGACCTCTCATTCGAGTGCGTCGACGGGGAGGTCCTCGGTCGCGGGAGCCTCGCGTCGATCGTGCGTCAGGACAAGGAAGTCAAAGCGGTCACCTATCACGGCCTCGACGTCCGGGAGACCGGGCGAGGTCTCGAGGCCACCGTCACGTTCGATGTCTAGAATCCAGAAAGGAGCACGCTATGGAGCTCGATGCGCTCGACAAGATCAGCGATGTGGAGTGGGAGATACCCGCGTCGTATCGCGACGACATGCAGGTCCCGGTTCGGATCTTTGCGACCCGGGAGATCCTGGAGCAAATCGCCGACGACCGCTCGCTCGAGCAGGCGGTGAACTCCGCGACGCTCCCCGGCCTCGTGGGACGCGTGTACGTCATGCCCGACATGCACCAGGGCTACGGATTCCCCATCGGCGGGGTCGCCGCCACCAGGTACCCCGAGGGCGTCGTGTCTCCTGGGGCCATCGGCTACGACATCAACTGTGGGGTACGGATGATGTCCTCACAGATCCCCCACGAGGAGGCCGAGGCGTACCTGGATACCCTGGCGGACGCGCTCGACTACTTCTGTCCGTCGGGCGTCGGCGTCGATGGTCATCACCACATGAGCGCCGAGGAGCTTCGGACGGTCGCTCGCAAGGGAGCTCGCTGGGCCAAGAGTGAAGGCCTGGCACGCGACGAGGACCTGCGTCGCAGCGAGGAGGGCGGCACGATGGCCGGCGCCGACCCGTCGTTCTTGAGCGCGAAGGCCGTCGAGCGCGGACGCACCCAGGTCGGCACCCTGGGAGCCGGAAACCACTTTATCGAGGCACAGGTGGTCGACGAAGTCTTCGACGAGGATGCCGCAGAGGTCCTCGGCTTGCGCCAGGGCAACCTGGCCGTGCTCATCCACTCGGGCTCCCGGGGCTTCGGCCACCAGATCTGTACCGAGTATGTCCGATCGTTTCAGGACG
Source organism: Myxococcota bacterium (assembly GCA_051747295.1). GTDB lineage: Bacteria > Myxococcota_A > Bradymonadia > Bradymonadales > Bradymonadaceae > JBNJFZ01. Next base: position 19,141 of record JBNJFZ010000049.1, on the reverse strand, counting down.
TCATGAATCGGGAAGGCATCGAGTTGCCCGACCGACAACTGGTCTGTGCGCCCATGGACACCGACGAGGGACAGCAATACCTGGCGAGCATGCGCTGCGCTGCAAATTTCGCGTTCGCGAATCGCCAGGTCCTCGCTCATGGGGCTCGGCGAGCCTTCGAGGAGGCATTTGCCGGGGCGTTCGACGACTTCGACCTGCGTCAGGTCTACGATATCGCCCACAATATGGGCAAGATCGAGGAGCACGAGATCGATGGAGAGAAGATGGAGGTCTGCGTGCATCGAAAGGGCGCGACGCGTGCGTTTGGGCCTCACGGACCCGACGTGCCCGAAGAGTACGACGACATCGGCCAGCCGGTCTTCATCCCCGGGAGCATGGGGACGTCATCCTGGGTGCTATTGGGCACCGAGGGTTCGATGAGCAAGTCTTTTGGCTCGACGGCGCACGGTGCGGGCAGGTTGATGAGCAGGACCAAGGCCAAAAAGGAGGTCTACGGCCACGACCTTCGTGGCCAACTCGAGGCTCGCGGTATCCGCGTGCGTGCCGGGTCGATGGACGGGCTCGCCGAGGAGGCTCCGGTGGCGTACAAGGACGTCGACGGTGTGATCGACACGCTCAGAGACGCTTCCATCGCGCGAAAGGTGGCCCGTATGCGGCCCGTCGCGGTGATCAAGGGATAGTGTTTTAGGAGTCGTCGAGGGTACGCCGCAGGGTTGCCGCGAGCTGGTCGGGGGTGAAGGGTTTGGGGAGCTTTGCGATGTCGGGGGCTGCCTTCGACTCGTCGGTCGGGTGGCTGCAGACCTGGACGACTTTGACGTCTGGAGCGGCCGCGAGCAGGTCGTTCAAGAACTTCTCGTATTTTTCCGCCGGCTTCATCATCTCGCAGACCACCGCCGAGATGTCTTCTTCTTCGATGACCTCCATGGCGGCGGGCGAGGAGGCAACTTCGACGACTCGATACCCGTAGTCCTCGAGGACGGTCGCCGCAAAGCGCCGTACGTCGTTGTTGCTGTCCACCAGCAACACGGTTTCGAAGCCGGATGACTGCTCTGCGAGTCCCACGGGAGCGCGATCTCGATCGACGCTCGCCTCCGCGCTCGGGAAGAGCAAGTCGAAGGTCGTGCCGTCACCCGGCGCGCTCGTCACATCGATGGCGCCGCCATATTGACTCACGACGCTAAAGACCGTGGCCAGGCCAAGGCCCGTACCCTTGCCGACATCTTTCGTGGTGTAGAACGGGTCGAAGATGTGCTGCATGACCTCGTCGCTCATGCCGACGCCCGTGTCGGAGACCGTCAGGCGGACGTAGCGCCCGCTCGCCCTATCGGGCAGGCCGTAGCTCGAGGGATTCGAGATGTGGAGGTCGGTGGTCTCGAAGGTCAGCGTCCCTCCTTCTGGCATCGCGTCGCGGCCGTTGGTGGCCAGGTTCATGATGACCTGGTCGAATTGGCTCGGGTTGACCCGGATATTCGCGATGTCGGGGTCGAGGATGGCTTCGAGTGAGATCTGCTCGCCGACGATCTGGCGCAGCATGCTCTCGAAGTCGACGATGACCTCGTTGACGTTGATCACCGCGGACTGAAGTTGGCTCTTTCGACTAAAGGACAACAGTTGCGAGACCAATTCCGTGGCCTGAGAGCCGGCCTTCGAGATCTTCTCGGCGTGCCTTCGCAGGCGTGAGTCCTCTCGGAGTTGGTCGGTCAGCAGGCGGCTATAGCCGGTGATCAGCGTCAGGAGGTTGTTGAAGTCGTGGGTGACCCCGGCGGCGAGTCGGCCGAGCACCTCGAGGCGCTGGGACTGGCGGAGTTGCTCCTCGAACAGCAGCTTCGAGGGCTCGGCGCCTTTCCATTCTTTCATGTCGAAGAACGCGAGCAGACAGTAGCGTCGCTCGGGGTCTGCGTCGACGTAGGTACTGTGCAGAACGGCGTCGAATGTGTGGCTTTCACCTCGCTTGAAGTGCAACTCGCAGGTCTGTGGGGACCGCGAGTCGTTCGTGCGCTCGAGGTGGAGCTCGAGGACCCTGGAGCTGTCGTCACTGGTGAATTCCGAGAGCAGTTGGCCTCGGAGGTCTTCCACATCACAACCCAGCAGGTTCGCGGCAGTGGGGTTGCAGTCGCGGATGGTCTGGTCGGTGTCCAGCACCATCTGACCGATGGGAGAGTACTTGTCCCAGAGGTCGTGCCAGAGCGTGCGTCGCGACTCATCGGACACAGAGTAGTCCGCCGATGAGCGCTGCTTCCCACCATCTGGCGTTTCCTGGCCCATGGCACCGTCTCGTACGCGGGTGCGCTGTCCGGGGCCGCTTGGCCATCCAATATCACAGCATAGATATCGGGTGCGTCCAGTCGGCTGCGTTCTCGCAGTTCCCCAGCGCTTGGAATAAGGCGTTCGTCGACGTCCGCGCTCTCGTCCACCTCGCCCAGCAGCTTATCGGCTCGGTCCCGAGACGTCTAGTACCTGACTCCTGGGAAGAAACCCTCCGCTTCGTCAG
>JBNJFZ010000049.1:10509-16550 GCA_051747295.1 Myxococcota bacterium | reverse complement strand
GGGAAGAAACCCTCCGCTTCGTCAGGCCGGCTGATTTTCACGAGTTCTGCGTCGTCTTGCATCGACGTAGCCTGCGGCTACGCCTGCTTCAGCCGACTTCGATCTCGCACAAATCATCTCGGCCTGACTCGGTCCGGGTTTCGTCCCAGGAGTCGGTGTCGAGAAGAAACCCTCCGCTTCGTCAGGCCGGCTGATTTTCACGAGTTCTGCGTCGTCTTGCATCGACGTAGCCTGTGGAGCTTTAGTAAAAGCTTCGGTTGAGCCATGCAGCCCGACATCGAGGCCGTTCCTGTTCGGTTGGGCTTTGCGTGTCGGCGAGCGCGGTTAGCTTTGCGCCGAGGTCGCCCGCGCAATGCGAGCGCGACCAGCGAGATTGGACCAGCGCGATGAGGCCAACGCGGTCAGGTTGGCCGGCCAGACGGGTGTTTTCCACGTCTTGATGGTGTAAGTGTGGCCTCGTGACACATTCATTCGAGTTGTATGTATCGGTTATCCTATGAGCGATGAGTCCCGAGAGACCGAACCCGAGTCTCCGGAAGAGACGTCCAGCGACGCGGAGCAGACCCCCGAGGATCGGGTCGAGCGCGACGTCGATTTTGTCGGCACGGCCGAAGATCGAGGTGGCGAAGACGAATCCGGCCCCGAGCTCCTCGGCGCGACGGACGACGCCCCGCAATCCGAGATGCCGGCCTCGAGTGAGGGCTTCTGGCAGCAGTGGCAACAGCGTCCGCAACCGGCGCCGTCGGGTCCGATCGACGAACTCGAGATGAGCGAGCCGACTTTCCTGACGCGCGGGGTCGTCTTTCCCGGTATCGCGCTGCTCGCAGGAGCCCTCTTTTACGGCGGGCAAATCTGGGAGTACTTCACCGCGCCCTACATGCCGATCGCCTTCAAGGTCGTCATGGCGGTGATTCCGGGCATCTACCTGCTCTACGTTCTGTATCGAGCCTATATCTATCCCAGGGAGCGACAGGCCGTCGAGTTCGGTGAAGACGGGGTCGTCTTGCCAAAGTCGTCGAACTCGAAGCTCGAGGACAAGGCACCGTACGACCAGATTCAAGCGATCCTGGCGGTGGCTCGTGGCCCCATCCAGTCGGTCATCGTCGACTACGGTGACGGCACGGCCATGTACAGCAGCAAGGACTTCGAGCGAGAAGACGCCCCGGCTCTGTTGCGTCGCGAGCTGATGCGACGCATCAAGCAGCTCCCGAACTCCGACGAGGTACTCTCGCGGCTCGAGGAGCAAGAGCAGCGCTCCCGCGATCTCAGCCAACGCTCCAATACCGCGACGACCGCGATGCTCGCGGTCATCGGGCTGGTCTTCGCGTTCCAGCACTTCGTCGGCGGCCTCGACGGGATACTCGGGATGGTTCGCTGGGGGGCGGCCGCGCCGCCGCTGATCGACGACGGTCAGTATTTTCGGCTGGTCGCAGCCAACCTCTACCACGGTGGGTGGCTGCACCTGCTGCTCAACGGCGTGGCGTTATTCTTCCTCGGCACGGTCGTCGAGAAGATCACGGACAAGTGGACGCTGATCTTCGTGACGCTGTTCAGCGGGGTGGCCGGCGTGGCTACGTCTTGGATCTTGACGCAACCCTGGCCTTATTCGCTGGGCTCGTCGGCAGCGATCTTCGGCCTCTTCGGTGCGTTCGCGGTCCTGCATCTGAAATATCGACGAGATCTGCCGGCCCTTTACCGCCAGTCGAAGACCTGGTGGATCATCATCATCGGGCTCAATGCCGGGCTCTCATTCGGCATCGACATGGTCGACGAATGGGCGCACATGGGCGGTATGGTCGCGGGGGCGCTCGCCATGTGGCTCGCGCTTATCCCGCGCGGCGACTTCGACCACGTCGACCGGCCACCGCAATGGGTCAAGGCGCTCGCCGGCGTCATGCTGGCGGTCTTTGCGGCTGGCGCCGCATGGACGGCCGCGTACGCCATCAACGATCGCCCTGACGATCGCACCAGGATGTTCCAGGCGCTGGTCGAGAAGGCCGAGTCCGGAGAGATGGACCCGCTGGACGTCAATGACACCTCATTCATGGTCGCGACGCAGCAGGAACTCTCGCGCGAGCACCTCGAGTTGCTCGAGTCAGCAGTGGAGGCGGCGATCGAGGACAATCGCGAGCCTCAGATCATCGATACGCTCGCCACGATTCGCTACCTGCTGGGCAAGAAGACCGAGGATCCCGACCGGAAGAAGGAGCTCTTTCGACGCGCGATCGAGGATCAGGTCGGGGTGCTCGGCGAGTCCAAGAGCCCCCGAGCCGCCCAGATCATCCAGGACACCGGGCCGACCTTCGCGACCCAACTCGCGCGCTTTCTGGACGCGCATCGAAAGGCCTTCGGTCCCTGGATTCGCGCCGACGCCAGCTCGACGCCGTCGTTGGAGTTCGACCCCACCGAAGACGGCTCGCTGACCGTCGCGTGGGAGCCTGAGGCCCAGACGCCCGTCCGTGTGCTGGTCGTCGCGAAGTCGGACGGCGAGATCGACGGGTTGCTCCAGGTCTGCGATGACGGCGAGCGGCCGTCGCGGACGATCGAGAGTGACGACGCATTTACGTTGTGGCCCAATAACCTGCGCCTCTATCCGGCGTACGTCGACGAAGACACCGACCAGTGCGACGAAGACGTCGAGTACTGGGAGGCCGTTCAGACCGTCAAAGATTATCCGTGAGTGAGATGATCGAGCTCGATTCGGTGACCAAGCGCTTCGAGGACGAGACGGCGGTCGATGCTGTTTCGCTGCGCGTCGAGGACGGTTCGACGACGATCCTCATCGGGCCGAGCGGCTGCGGAAAATCGACGACGCTCAAGCTCATCAACGGGCTCTTGTCGCCGACCGACGGCCAGGTGCGCGTGGGCGGCGAGGTTGTCGCGGCGTCTAACGCCCGTCGGATGCGCCTCGAGATGGGCTATGTCATCCAGGATGGTGGCCTGTTCCCACACCTGACCGCGCGGGGAAACGCCACGCTCATGGCACGCCACCTGGGTTGGAACGACGCGCGTGTCGACGAGAGACTGAAGGAGCTCGTCGCGCTCACCGAATTTCCGCACGCCGGACTGGACCGTTATCCAAAAGAACTCTCGGGGGGACAGCAGCAGCGCGTCAGCCTGATTCGTGCGCTCATGCTCGACCCGCCGATACTGCTTCTGGACGAGCCGCTCGGCGCCCTCGACCCCATCATCCGCGCGCAGCTTCAGGACGACCTCGCCGAGATCTTCGCCTCGCTCGACAAGACCGTGGTGATGGTAACGCACGACATGGGCGAGGCGGTCTTCTTCGGCGATGACATCGTCCTGATGCGCGACGGGGCTATCGTCCAGGCGGGTGCGGCGCGGGACCTGGTCGAGTCGCCGAGCGAGCCATTCGTCGAGGACTTCATCCGCGCGCAGCGGAGTCCACTCGAGAACCTGTCGGGTGCGGAGGAGCAGTGAGACGCCTGCTGTTCGTGCTCATCGTCCTCGTCCTGGCCCCCGCTGCAGCCGCCGCACAGGGGCCCGCCGACGTCGCGGTCGGGTCCAAGAAGTTCACCGAGAGCGTCGTGCTCGGCGAGGTCGCCGCGCGGGTTGTAGACGCGGAAAATGGGCCGGCCCTGCACCGCGAACAACTCGGTGGGACACGCGTTCTCTGGAGCGCGCTCGAGCGCGGCGACATCGACGCATATCCGGAGTACACGGGCACGATCGAGCAGGAAATTCTGGGTGGAGAGAGCTTCGAGTCATCAGCGGCGCTGCGACGCGAGCTCGAGGGGCGCGGTATCGGGATGACCGAGCCGCTCGGGTTCAACAATACCTATGCACTCGGCATGCGACGATCTCGGGCCGAGGAGCTCGACATCGAGACCATCTCAGACCTGCGCGAACACCCCGACTTGAGCTTCGGCTTTACCAACGAGTTCCTCGACCGCGAAGACGGCTGGCCCGGCCTGCGCGAGCGTTACGAATTGGCCCCTCAGAACGTGCGCGGGCTGGACCACGACCTGGCTTATCAGGGGCTCGAGAGCGGCGAGATCGACGTCATCGATCTGTATTCGACCGACGCGGAGATCGAGTACTACGATATCGAGGTCCTCGAGGACAATCGTAGCTACTTCCCGCGATACGAAGCGGTATTCGTGTACCGAAAACAGCTCGAGGACACCCATCCGGCGGCTATTGCAGCGCTCGAAATGCTCGAGGGCCGAATCGACGAGCGCCGAATGACCGCCCTGAACGCGGCGGTCAAGATCGACGGGCGCTCCGAAAAACGCGTCGCGGCCGACTTTCTCGAGGAGGAATTCGGGACGGTCAGCACGGTCGATGAGGAGTCCAGGCTCGAGCGGGTCTGGCAGCGCACGAAGGAGCACCTGTTCATGGTGTTCATCTCGATGCTGGGAGCGGTTCTGTTGGCGATCCCTCTCGGCATCTGGGCGGCGCGCCGAAGCGTCGAAGGCCAGTTCATCCTCGGTGGCGTGGGTATCCTACAGACCATCCCATCGCTCGCGCTCCTGGTGTTTATGATACCGCTTCTGGGCATCGGCACCTGGCCTGCCATCGCGGCACTATTCCTCTACAGCCTGCTCCCGATCGTGCGCAATACCCACGCTGGGCTGACCGATATCGACTCCGAGGTCATCGATTCGGCGCGGGCGCTGGGCATGTCGGCGTCCGCGCGGTTGAGGCTCGTCGAGCTTCCCTTGGCGGCTCGACCCATCCTGGCGGGTATCAAGACCTCGGCGGTGATCAATATCGGCACCGCTACGCTGGGTGCGCTCATCGGCGCGGGCGGATACGGCCAGCCGATACTCACCGGCATTCGCCTGGACGATATGGGCCTGATTCTGGAGGGGGCGGTCCCCGCCGCCGGACTCGCGCTGTTGGTGCAGGGCGTCTTCGAGTTATTCGAGAAGCGGGTGGTCAAGTGGTGAGATGCACTATTTGCCGTTGCGAAGCTCGCCCGCCAGCCGCGTGAGCGCTTCCTGCATCGTGTCGACGACATGCTCATATGCGGCGTCGACATCGTCGGGGTTGTCCGGGTTACCCTCGACAGAGATCGGGTCCAGCACCTCGATGAGGATCTTGGTGGGCATCGGCCAGTAGAGTGACAACGGCCCGACCAGCAGCCCCATTGGCGCAGCGAACGCGATCGGAAAGACCTTGACGCGAAAGAGCTTGTCGAGCATCAGAGCCCGCGCGATCTTTTCCCCGCGCGTCAGGACATACCAACCGTCGTGCGCGCCGGCGGTTACGAACGGCACGATCGGTGCGTCGGCCTCCATCGCCAGGGTGACGAAGCCCTTGCGCCCGCCGAAGTCGATCTCGTCGCGCATCGTGCTCGGTCTGTGCACCTCCCAGTCGCCGCCGGGATAGACCAGTACTTTGCGCCCGTCCTCCAGCGCGCTGCAGGCGGCGTGGCGCGACGCGGGAATCGCGCCGCCTCCCTTCAGGATGTCCCGCACGATCGGCGCCTCGAAAAGCGCCGAGTGCGCCAGGATGACGACACCGTCCTCGAAATTCGTGTGGTGATAGTATTCACGCAAGAAGATGAAGGAGTCGGGCGACATAACGCCGCCGTTGTGGTTGCCAGTCAGCAGGGCTCGACCGTCCGGGATGCGGTCGAGGCCGCGCACTTCCGCGTCGAAATACTCCTCGATATTCTCTGCGATCGGGTCGAAGAAGAATAAGACGTCTAGATCTGGGTCGGACGGCTGCACCTCCTCATGGTCGAGGAATGTCTCACGAGCCTTATCGAGCAACTTTTCGAACATCGGCTTTCGACCTCGGTCTCAGCGGTTTGCGACGAGCTACGATCCATCACGACACGGGGCTTGGCGATTATAATCTCGAGGGCATCCTTGCCTTTATCGAACGCCTTGGCAATCTCGGGGCGTTCGGATGTCGCATCGGTCGTCGGTTCGAGTTGGCTTTTCTGCTGTCCGGGAACCTCAACACGTGCTTCCACTGTTCTACAGCGAGCTCTATACAGGAGCTATTTCGGACGACGCGCGCTTCCCGAAACATCGCTACCGACTGGTCCGTGAGAGAGTCGCGGAGCG
>JBNJFZ010000049.1:0-10409 GCA_051747295.1 Myxococcota bacterium | reverse complement strand
TCGACTACGCGGATTACTGGGAGTTGCCGGTGGTGGTGTTCATGGGTGGCGGGTACGCGAAGCCGATCGAGCGTTCGGTCGATGCGCATGTGGACGTGTTCGAGGAGGCGGCCCGGCGCTGCCTCAATCGCCTCGGTTCTCGCTGACCTCCTGCCAGCTTCCGTCATCCATCAGCAGCTGCATGACCCGGTATGTGTCGTATTGTCCCTGGCGAGCCTTGGTCAGGAACACCCGTCCATCGTCGTCGACGAGGAGCAATTTGCCGTCGAAATCGTGGAGCTCGACGCGCTCCATGACGACCGATTGTTCGCCGCTGTTATTGACGCGCACCAGGTCGATGATGGCGTCGTCTTCATCCTCGGTTTCGTCGGATCGGTCGACGACGGCGAGTGCCTCGCCGCCAGGGAGCGGGCGATAGAAGATCGCGCCTTCGACGCGGACCTCCAGCCAACTCGTCGCATCTCCGGGCTCGCGCGGCGGTCGAATCCAAGCTTGGTTGGACTCTCGGTTGGTCGAACGAAACAACATCGTGCCGTCGGGTGCCGATATCGGAGTGTACAACCCCTCGTCATGCTCGAGAACGGCTTCTTTCTTCCAGTCGAGGTTCGGTCCCGTGACCCGGTACTGCGTTCGTCCATCGGCGAGCTCACGACCGGCGAACCCGAGGCCGCCACTGCTCTGGAGCTTTACTCCTCGCATCCAGGGTTGGGCGGCTTTGAGGGCGAGGAAGTCGTTGGCGACCTCATCGAACGCTGCCTGCGCTGGAACGTGGACGATGTCCGCGTCCTCGGGGCAGTCGACGCCCTTTTTGGGCGCGAGTTCGTGGTCACACAAGTAACGGCCGATGAAACTGTACGTGATATGAGAGCCGAAAGTTCGCGGATATTTGTCGAGGCAGGCCGCACCAGAGCACTCTCTGCGGGTCCCAACATACCCGAATCCGTGACCTCCAGGCCCTTGAGCGTCTCCGTCTGCGGGCGGGGCAGGCGGATGGTTGATAGTTCGGCGGGGGAGCCCGGCGCGGGCCCGCGCATCGCCGTTCGAGTACGGCCAAAGGTAGTCTCGCCAGTCCTCTTGATCGGGGAGTCCCGCGGCGACCCACGTCTGGCCGTCGGCCGCGAGCGTTCCCGGTGTTTCATGTCGCGTGATCCACGCTCCCTTGCGGGTAAATGGCCGCTGTGATGCTCGGATCGCGCTCCAGGCGTTGTACGGTGGTTGCGCTGAGTAGGCGACGTCGTCGTCTTCTTTCTCGCCGTTGATGACGACGGTGCCATCCGGTCTAACGAGCAGGTTGGAGACCAAAACGCCATCCAGGCGCGCCGCCTGCTCGAACGTCTCGCCCCCGTCCTCGGAAACCCAAACGCGAGATTTGTCCGCGACCGCGACGAAGCCCGCGACGGCATCCGCGTGGTCGACGGCCGGGAGCCCGTCGTTACGCACCCTCCATTGTTTAGCCTCGGGTTCGTATTGGAGGAGGCGCTTGTCATCGGTCATCGCGACAATCGTGTCGTCTCGGCCGAAGCGCAGCAGTTGCGTGCCCGGCACTGTGTCGATCAGGCGCGGTGCGTCTTCTCCGAGGCAATAGACGAGGGCCTCGAGGTCGGACTGGGAGAAGACGTGCATGCCGCAGGACTTTCCCACTACGCGGTCGTCCGAATAGAGACGCCCTTTTTCCGTACTGTAGGGAACGAACCACTCGGTCTCCTCGCCGTCCATCTCCAGGCGAAACGGTTGCGGCGTGTCCGTCGCCGTCGGCTTCGACTCGTCATCTGCGGCCGTGCGCGTGAGTTCAGGACCGTCCGTCGGTCTGTCATCGGTCTGATCGGCGCTTGGCGTACTACAGGCGACCGAACATACGGCCAGGATTAGTATGTAGCGCTTCATACAGCCCTCCTAGTACCTCGGTCCATAAGTATGACCCCACTTGGGTGGCTCAGCACGACGATGCCTGCGTTGGCTTCACCTCGACGATGCTGAGGCATCGCCTCGGCTCACCGCCTTGGCCTCCCCGCGCTGAGCTCGCCCAAGTTCGTTGAGCCTGGCCAGCGCGAGGAGCGCAAGGAGACGTGCGCAGGCGATGTGTAACATCGTCGAGCACACGTCGACACAGCGATCGTCGGGCTGGATGGCTCAACTGGGGTCATACTTGCGGACCGAGGTACTAGGATCAACTCGAGGCCGTGTTTATAGCGCTTTCGGTGGTGTGATCCAACAGGGCGGGGCGAAGCGGAGCGGGTACGCGCCGAAAACCGCAGGTCTCAGCAGCAACGCTGCCTCGGCCTGCGGCAACAATAATGCAGAGCGGACAAGTGAGCTATCAATGACCCTCTCACCCAGCTCACCCAGTCACCCACTTACCCGAACTCACTCGTCGATCGCGCCGTTTTCGATCCAGGTCTTGATGTCCGCCATCTCACCCTCGGAGAGCGTGGACTCGCCATCGATGGGGTTGATGGGCATCGCCTGTCCCTCGATGGACTCGTCGCCGATGATCTTGAGCCAGAGGTAGCTGTCCTCGGGCGAGCCGGGCTCGACGAGGTTCATGTCGGGCTTCTGGGTCGAGGGGCCGAGCACGGTTGTGTAGGCATCGTCTTCGATGAGGTTGAGCTCGCCCAGGGGCTGTTCGCCGGCGTGACAACCGCCACAATTGGCCTCGAGTAGCGGCTTGACGCGGCCGGACCAGCTCACGCCGTCTCCGAGGAGGTTCAGCGACTCGGGGTCCTCGCTGTAGGAGCAGTTTTTGTAGTCGATCGGCGTCGTTCCGTCGGGCGTCGTCTCGAGATTCGCGGGGAGCTGCTCGACGAAGCAAAACAGCGCGAGCATCTCGTCGACCGACAGCGGCTGGTTCGCCAGCGGCATACGCGTGCCGGGGACGGTCTCGCCCTCCATTTTTCCACGGAGGCGCGCGATGAGGTAGCTGGTCTCGGGGCTGCCCGGGTCGAGGAGCTTGGCGCCGTCGGTCTCCCTGGCGCCGTACGTGCCGTTTCGATTGAGGTCGCCCTGCTCGATGCCGACCGATAGCAACTCGTTGACGTTGTCGACCTGGTAGTCGCGGACCTCAGCCATCAGGTGTGTGCCGCCGTCGAGGATCCACCAGCGCGTGCGGAAGTTCGCGAACGCCAGGTCCTGGACGTTGCCATCGGCGTTGACGAATGTTCGGATGAATTGCCCCGTTTCGTAGGTCTCCTGGCGGTCCACCGGAATCGGCGTGGCGAGGTACACGTGGAGGCCGGGGGAGTCAGCGGTCGGGACTTCTTCTTGTTCGCGGTAGTCGACGTATTCGCCCTGGACGCGCTGGATGTGGCCGATCTCGATTTCCTGGTAATCGGCACCCTGAAATTTAAAGCGGTCTCCGGGGCGCTCGCACCGGTCGTAGACCGATTCCCACTCGCCGGGTTGCACGTTGCAGGGCGCGCCGACGGTCGAAAGGAAGTTCGCCGGAGTATGCAGGTCGGGGTATTCTTTCTGGTTGTGGCAGACGCCGCCGGTGGGGCCACAGGTGCGTTGGATGACCTTGCTCTGCAGGTCCAGCGGGGTGCGAAATCTCTCCTGAGCGGCGAGGACGGTCTGATTGTCGCCGGTGTACGGCTCGACATCGGAGGTACCCTCGGAGTTCGGGCGCTCCGGTTCGAATTCGATCTCTCCGCCGAGGATATCTTCTTTGCTGGGATCATCACCGCACGCGCCCAGCATTGAGGCTGCCAGGGCGGCGAGCAAGAGGTTTCGCGTGAGACTGCGTGGCATAGCGTGGCTCCAGGGGTGCTGCATACAAAATCGTGCGGGTCGCGACACTGCTCAGGTAAACAGATCGTCGAATGGCTCGTCCGCAGGGAAGAACTCGCTATGGTCACATCCCAATGCGTCCATCAACGTCTTGAGCACCGAGCGGTAGGAGTAGACCTTGCCCTGTGCCTTGAGCTCGCCGGGTTCCGTGCGACCGAAGGAGCGGCCGAGGTTGCCGGCTTGATCGAGCAGGCCGCCCATAAAGGGCATCGACATCCATCGCGTGGCCAGGTCTCCGCCGTGGTCGCTGCCGCGAGCCGAGTTGAACTTACTGCCTCGCGCCGTGCGTCCGAACTCACTGCCGAACACGACCATCGTATTGTCCCAATAGGTTCCGCCCGAGGGGTGCTCCATGAGCTTGAGCGCGACCTCGAGCCCGCTGATGAGCCGGTTGAGTTCGTCGATTCGGCGGGGCAGGGCGTTTTCCTCCCCGGAGTGCAGATCGTAGCCACCCTGGTTGAGGTAGACCGCCGGCGAGCCGAAGTGGAACAGTCTGAGAGCGAGTCGGACCTTTCGGGCGGCGCGACTGTCGCCGAAGATCGTCTCGAGCTCGTCGTTGCTGATGCCGTCGACCTTTTCATCGGAGTTGTTGCGGATCTTGAGCAACTCGCTGTTGAAGATCTCGCTGTAGGCCGCGGTCGCCTCGCGTGTTTGCATGTAGGCCTCGATCGGGGCCTTCTCGAATTCGTTTTGCTTGGCATGCATGCGCTGGTCGGCCTTCTGCGTCATGTCCTGTGCCCAGTCGGGAAGCGAGGAAGACGCGCTGAAGCCGAAGTCGTCGAAGCCGTCGCCCTGGATGACCGGTGGTCGATAGCCGGCGTATTTGCCCGCCCCCACGGCCATGCCCGAGTCGTTGAGCGAGAACGCCGGCAGGGCGACCTCGCCGGCCTCGCGGGCGGCCTCGAAGCGTGCGCGAAGCCCGTAGTTGATCATCGTGAAGAACGCGGTGCCCGTGCCCACGTAGCCCTTCTGGAAGCGCTCCAGGCCGGTTCCGTGGTTGCCGTCGGCGCGACCGGAGAACGGCTCGTGGTCGACGCAAGGCAGGACGGCCAGTTGGTTGGACATCTCGTGGATGGCCCGCATCCCCCACTGCTCGCGGAGGACCTGGCCGTTGTCTCCATCGAGATACGGTGCATCGGTCAGGATACTGCCGACGCCCCACTCGGTGCCGTCGGCGACGCTGTCGGCCTGGCCGAATGGATTGAACTCCGATGATACGTCGGCGTTGAACGCCGTCGTGAATCGAAAACCACCGGACAACCGGATGTAGAGCAGGTGTTTTAGCTCGCCGCGCGCCGATGTCTGGCTGGCGTACACCTTATTCGGTGTCCAGATATGCGGGAGGACCGTGCCCGCGGCCGCTGCGGCGCCGAGCCCCTTCAAGAAGGATCGTCGGCCCACGTCGGCCTGTTCTTTAGCCGATTCCTCACCAGACGAAGTTGCTTTTTTGTTGTCATCGCTCATAGCGGTTTTCCCTCGAAAAGAGGTCCAGATCGACGCGAGTCGGTTGGTGTCGGGACTTCAGTAAAAGAGCATCTCGGAGCTGGAGAGCATCGCGAAGCACGCCGGCCGCGCGAATTCTTCGGCGTTGCACACGCTGCGGGCGCATTCCTCGCCGTAGCCGCGGGCGTTCTCGAGCTCGCTGGATGTCGGGGCACGCCCCAGGAATTTACGGGTCTGGAAGTTCACGATCGACGCGGCGGTGTCTGCGTCCACGGCTTTGTCTCGGTTGATATCCGGCGGGAGCAGCTGTGCGGCGTCGACTCCGTTGCCAGATTCGAGCGCGGGGTCGCAGACCTGGTTGACGAAGTTGAGCTGCTGGGCCGTGGTCAGGATGCTGATGATTTTGAAGCGTCCGCCGACGTCATTTCGCGGGCAGCCCCCCAGACTCTGGGCGAGCTGGCGGTAGTCGTTGCGTACTTCACCATCGTCGTCGAGCTCCCAACGGGAGTTCTGGAGCAGCGCCAGTGCACTGAGCCGGTCGGAGCGCTCGAGGTCCCGGGTCTCCGGCAGGCGGTGGTCACATTTGGCCAGGTCGTAGCCGGTCGCCTGCTCGATGCTGTCGATCCATGTCTCGGCGTGTACCTGCTTGATCGGCCCGTAGGTCCAGCGATACGGGGATTCCGTGTCACCGAAGGCGGATTGTCGATACGCCACAGACGTGGCGACCGCGTAGTGAAGGCTTCGCATGTCGGCATTGTGCTCGAGGAAGTACTCGACGAGTTGGTCGCGAACTTCCGGAACCTGAGTGCCCAACTCGTAACCGAGGTACTGCTCGAGTACATCGTCGACGGCCTTCTCCCAGAACGCGCGCTGCTGGGACAGGATGCGGCCCGGTGCCTGGAGCTTCTCCCATTCATCGGTGCGAAGCTGACCGCTCCACATGCGCTTGTCCCCATCGTCACCCTCGGCGCGGATGTCCGGGCGCAAGATGAGTTCGTTGTAGCCCCAGAGGATGCTCGTGCACTCGCCCTTGGTCTCGTCGTTGATCTGTCCGTCATCCGTCAGGCATTCATACTCGATGAAGGCGTCTGGGAGTCGCATCCCGAGCTCTTCGTGGTCGTAATAGCCGTTGTCCCACAGGTTGTAGAGCCGGGCGAGGTCGCTTCGCTCGTTGCCCAGGGGCGGGCGGCCCATGAGCAGCCAGAAGAGCGCCTCGGAGCGGTCACCGGCGGTCGAATACCGCCGCGTGAGTACCGGGTGCGCGCTGATGACGGCGGCGAATTGATCGTAGGGGACGCGCCCGCGATAGAGCTTTTCGACCAGGTTGTCCGCGTCGTAGATACGCACGATGCTGACGGACTCGTTGTTGTAGAGGAGCTTGTCGGCCCAGAAGCGCTGGTTGACCAGCACGAAGTCGTCGGAGTCGAGCAGGCTGCTGACCGTCTCATCCCAGGGCTTGTCGCGGCATTCCGCAGCTTCCTGCGAGGTCGGGAAGCGGCCGGCCATGTCTGCATACACGCGTCGGCACGCCTGAGTCTTATCGATCTCGTGGTGGGAGAGCCCCACGCCCCACAGGCTCGGGCAGAGTCCCGCGTTGACCGGGTTGCTCAGCTCCAGGCTATCGCAATAACTCAAGCACTCCGCGCCACAGTCAGGAAGCGTCCCGCCGTCGGGGGGCGAGGTTTCTCGGGCGGTCGGGATGGCGTCTGCACCGCCGGGGAAGTCGCCTGCGGTGACCGGGCCGCTGTTGCCCACCATCTGACCCGGACCGTCGGCCGGGTCACTCGCTTCGAACTCCGCGTCGTCGCCAGAGCAACCGACAAAAAACAGCAGGCTCGTGGCGATCAGTGCCAGCAAAGGGCGAACATGCCGAGTACGTACGGGCGATCCGTATTCGAAACTAGGCCGGACCATGGTCGGCTCCAGGGCAACGTCAGTGAATTGTTCGTGCTGTGAGTCTGAAGTCATCGTAGCGAGCATCTTTATCGCGGTCAATTCGCACGCAAACCGGTTTCAGCGGTCTGAGCAGGCGCTCAGCGGGGTACATGGCCACTCGAGGGATGCCGGTCTTGACCGGTCGGTCACCCGCATGAATACGCCCGCGAGGCGGCGGTGGATGTCGGCTCACGGGTGCGAAACTCGGGCGATCTGACGTGATGGTCAGAGCGTGACTTCCATCCCGATGCCCAGGTTGTATCGGAGGACTTTCGCCGTCCAGGTGCGCTCGTAGCTGATATTCTCGACGGTGTCCGAGACGTTGAACAAAAAGATGCGCTCCCAACGTACGGCGAAATCGGCGCGCAGGGCCAGGCGCTCGTCGAGCTGCCAGCGCGCCCCGACGAGCGGGGCCAGAGAGATGCCCGGGCGCGGGCCGCTGAATACGCTAATTCCATCCTCCTCCATCCCCTCGATCCGCCGACGGAACTCGCCGTCGGGAAACAGCGCGCTCACCCCGGCTTCTGCACCCAGGACGAGCTCGTAGTCGTCGGCGAACGGTAAGAGCCACTCACCTCGAGCGAATAGCGTGGCGTACTGTCCCAGCTCTCGGGCGTCGATATCTTCGGGGTCCTCGTCCTCCTCGGGCTCGCGCACGGTCTCGTAGCTGCCGTAATAATGCAGGCCGATACCGGCTCGGAGCCGATCTCCGGCGGACATCATCGTCCAGATGCTGCCCTGCAGGAAGTTGTCCGCGCTGTAGTCGAACGAGTCGTCGTCCGTATCGATCTGGCGGGTGGTTTCACCGTCGAGCCGGCTATTCTCGGTGTAGAATCCCAACCCGACGCCGACGTAGCTCGGCCCGCCTTCCGAGTCGGCGCCGTCCTCGTCGGTCGACTCGGCGGGCTTGTCTGCCTCGCCATTCTCCGCTTTGTCCTGAGCGGACACCGGCGAGGGCACACCGAAGACCACGAGCGAGAGGGTTGCGATCAAGAGGGCGAACAAGACGCCGTTTCGGCGGCGAGTGTCTGCGTTTTCCATCGACGCGACGGACTGATCCAACATTGTTCATTACCTGTATTTCGAACACATAATTTGGGCCAGTATAGGCGTGCGGGGTGAACGAGTCGAGCCGCGATGGATCTCCCCTCCAATGCTGACATAGAACGCCGAAGATCGACGGGTTGGATTGTCGGCCCGCGTCAATCGCGCACCATCTTTCGGTATTTCTCGAGGCGCTCGATGATGTCGGGCAACTCGGGCTCTGCGGCGTCGTTGAGGGCCTCGAGGACGACGATCTTATGGCCGAAGCGAACGCGGCGGGACTCGGCCCCGAGTGTTCCGGCTTCGCGCCTGGCGATGGGCGCGCTCTTAAAGGAGTGGACAGTCACGGAGAGCTGGGCGCCGTCTTTGCGAAATTTGCGGGTCTGGCGCTGTCGGCCGCCCAATTCGTAGTGGGCGAGCTCGCCGAACTGGGTCCAGCCGAGCCCCGAGACCACGGCGAGGATGCCCTCGGTCGAGTAGCTGGGCTTCGAGTCAGGTGCAGACTCGGGTTTGGGCTCGGCGGCCTCCTCGGGTGCGCTGGAGATCTGCGAGCGGCTCTCGGCGTTGGCGTTGGCGTTCTCGTTGGGTGCTTTGTCGCCGTCGACGAAATGGTTGATCGCGGTGATCCCCAATGCGAGCAGGACGAGCGCCGCGATAATCGGAATCAGGCAGCTCGTATAGCGCGCGAAGCCCTTGAGCTCACCATCAGTTGCACCGTCTGCTTCCTGGTACGAGGTCATCTTCTTGACTGCCTTCAGGAGTACGGTTTCGTTTTCTGACGGAGAGCGCCCGCATCGGTCAGGTGACGACGACCGGGAGTCGTCTTATTCTTCAGGTTCGACGATCTCGACTTCGTGTTCGGTCCACCCGAGTCGTTCGAGCTGCTCGTGCACCTGATCGATCATGGTGCGTGTCGCATATACGGCGTTGTGATACGGCCCGCGGCTGAGCGTCGAGATCGGCCCGTAGAAGTGTTCGGGCGGCTCCGGCCAGTTCTTCTCCTCGACATCGACGTCGAAGTCGAAGACCTGGATGACGCCGTAGCTGTCTTCCTCGGCGAAGCCAGCGATCATGTCGGACCACTCCGCCCAGTCGGCGTCGTCGAGCTCGAAGGGGTCGATGAGCGCGAAGACCGCGACGTCGGTTTTTTCGTATTCGTAGTCGTCTCCGCCGGGCGGGACGATGTCCCTGAGCTTGATCGGGTCGTCGACGATCGCGTCACATCGAATCGGCTCCGAGCGCACCTGAGACTGCAGCGTGCGGCGCGTCTCCTGGTCTTTTTCGGCCAGATATACCCGGTGCGGAACATCTCCGATGACGTCGATGACCAGGCCCGCCGAGCAGCGGTAGCCCTCGTCTTCGTCGAGTCGATCGGCCTCGAGCCGCACGTAGTCTTTATAATACGGGTGCTCGGCCAACTCGCGATTGACCGCCTGCTTCCACTTGAGCTCGTTATTCCAGGGGGCGTTGAGCTGGAAAGCGTGGGTCTCGAAGTAGAGCAGCGGGGCTTTGATGGCCTTCGTGCTCATCAGCTTGGCGAGGCGCACCAGGGCGCCATGCTTGAGGATGTCGCCGAGGTTTCCGACGTTCTCGAACTGCTTGTTGCTCATGGATGCTCCGGAACTCAGTATCGCGTACGGTATAGCTGGACTCTCAACCGGACTCAGCCGGTCGCACGCCCCGCATTTACCGACGATTAACGCGTTTAGGTGCCCTTCCCAATCATACTGAAGTCGCGTCGTCAACCCTCTATGTTTGATTCGTGACTCGAACGTCTCCACGTCGCCTCGCCGGGTGATTTTCCCCGAGACATTGCGGTCGAGCCTCGACGATGCCGCTGGCATCGCCTGCGTTCGCCCGCGGCGTCTCGTCAAAAAATCACCTCGCCGAGTCTCGGTCCGACGTTCGAGTCACGAATCTGGGGTCGAACGTCTCCACGTCGCGTTGGGGCGTTGGGTTCGCGACGCCATGGCCCCATCCGGTCGCCGCTGTCGCGGCGCCGGAATTCCCCGCTCGGCTCCGCCGGCGGGGAAACGATCGTGCGTTGACCAAACGGGGTTGCTTTCCAGGGGAAACCCGGAGCGGTCGGAGACACCATCTCGTTCCCCCGCCACGCGGGGGACACCGCGCGAAGCGCGGAGGGGGTCATGGCACCGCGAACCCAAAAGCCTGCGCCCCGCCACGCGGGGGACACCGCGCGAAGC
>JBNJFZ010000048.1:0-33834 GCA_051747295.1 Myxococcota bacterium | reverse complement strand
ACCTCTACGACCAGTCAAACTAGGTCACGGTTGAATGTCTATGCTTCTTGCCAGCGAACGTGCCTCATCTTGGTACCGCGTGCTGCGCGGGAGTGTCATTGCGCTTCTATGCGCCGCGACGCTCTCGTGCGGCAATGCGGATCCGGCTCCGATGCCCGCAGGATTCGCGGAACTCGAACCCGTGACGAAGGATGATGACTGCTACATTTCCAACGTTAACACCAAAGTCTTTGGAAGCCACCTCGCCGGCGCGAGACTCATCGCACATTCGCCCTGCAAACTTGCTGGCGCTTTGTCGATTTCTGAAGTACCGGGGATTCGCAACCTGTGGTTTCTCGATGGTATTGAGAGCGTTTGGGGCACAACTTTGCTCGACGGGAACGACGAACTCGAGTCACTCGAGGGACTCGAATCGGTACAGAGAACCGGCATGCTGGAGATTGTGGGCAACAGCTCTCTCCAGACACTCAAGGGTCTCGATGGGCTAAGGACTGTCGCGCCTCCAGATGATCCGCTCTACACCGGCATGGAGGAGCCGGGGGTGATTCGGATCGCGGGGAATCCAAGCTTGAGGTCGCTGGATGGACTAGAAAACCTCAAGAGCGCAAAGGTAGTCACAATCACGAACTGCGAGAACCTCAGTTCGATTGAGTCGCTTTATGGAATGAAAACCCTTGAATTCCTTACGATTCGCAACGCTCAGGTCCCCGAATGCCAGGTCGACGAACTCCTCGGACGACTCGAAAGCACCGATGTGGAAGTGGACCTCGCCGGACTCGGGTCGGGAGATTGCTCATGAATCGACTCCTCCGTCCGAGCAATGCTTTCGCCCTGTTGCTTTCGAGCTTCTTTATCTTGTCCTGCGGCGCAGATGAGCCAGACGACGATTTTGTATCTGGACCAATCGGTCCTACCCCCGAAGGGGTTTGTGCTAGGTACTCTGCGGCAATCGGCAGCGGTGACACCTGGATTGAGACCAGGAGTCAGCTCGAGGACCTTCAAGCCTCTGGATGCCATCGTATCCGGCAGTCGCTGCGCATCTATCATATTCCGGGAGTGACAGACCTCTCACTTCTGGAGAACCTGACAACCGTGACCGGCAAGATTGAAATTGGATATACGGAGGACCTCGAGAGCCTCGATGGACTTCAGAATATCGAAGACAACAGTGGGGTAAGCCTTATCCAGAATGCCTCGCTCGAGGATACGAGCGCACTACAGGTCCCAGAGTACGCGAGGAACGGGCGCCTATTCTCGTTGGCCATTGTCCACAACGACGCATTGGAGACGTTTGAAGGCCTGGACGGGATCGTCAACGTCCCCTATCTGACGGTTGTGGGCAATCCGAAGCTGCGAGCACTTCCGGGGCTGGATAGGCTCTACAGCAGCGCGGACTACGACGAATTCCTGCGTGTGCGCGTCGAGCGCAACCCCATGCTGCCGCAGTGCAAAATCGAGGAGTTCCTGTCCCGCGTTCCGGACGACCAACAGATCGCAGTCACGTCCGACAACGACGAGAACGCGACGTGTCCGTGACTGCGGCACCGTCGACCTTCCTCGAGAAAGCATGCACCCGCATCCTCGGCGGACTCGAGTTCAACCCGTGACGTCGCGCGGCCTGCGACCACCTCGAGATTGTTGCCAAAATGACCTGCACGGCGGCGTGAAGTTGCAAGTTGGCCTCGATCAACGCACAATGAACGACGTGTCATTCGAGGACGCGTCTAAGTCGCTCAGGCCGATTCGGGAACCATGTCCCAGGCAATTCAACATCGCTGGCTCGTGATCGCGCTGGCCTGCCTGTACACACTGAGTGGCTGCGATCTGGACCCGGTACCCAGCGATCCGACACGCGGTTTCGACACCGGTACCCAGGACGATGCCGCATCGACGACATGTATCCCCGGTCAAACTCGCTGCCCGGGATCGCTGCCCCTGGTCGAGCAGTGTACCGACGACGGCAGTGAATTCGTCTTCCAGGAAAACTGCGCCGCCGGCACCCTCTGCCAGGAAGGCGCGTGCACACCGATCGCCACACAATGTGAAGAGAGCACCGACAACAACCTGCCTTTCACCGTGTCGTCGACGAAGTTGACATTCGAGACGACCGACGACCTCAAGTCGACCACCGCCTCGCTCGAGCTGGCCAATTGCACCGAGAGCGACATCTGGCTCAAGCGTACCGAGATTCGGGCGTCGTCACCGTCAGCGGGCCGCGCGGTCTTCTCGATCAACAACCCCGCAGACTTTCAGGGCCTGCGCATTCCGCCGGGCATCAGCGAGACCATCAGGGTCAAGTACGAGCCTGTTTACGCGTTCTCGCGAGAGCCCGCGAACCTGCGCCTCGAGGTCATCGGGGAGGAGCTGCACGAATTCGACATCCCCCTGGAGCCCCGCTCCTACTGCGTCTCGGCGACACCGCACGCCGAGACCGGTCTGATACAGGGGGCAAAGCGCGGCAGCGTGTTCTTACACAATTGTGGCACGGAGCCGATCGAGTTGGAGTCGATCTCGACGGTGCCCGACAAAGACGAGCCGCAGCCGCAAGCTACGGTCACCCTGGATAAGACGAGTGGCTTCGAGACGCTCGAATCTGGGGGCTTCCTGGAGGTCCCATACAGGATTGCCGGAGGCCGCCTCGGTCCCTTCAACCATCGAATCATCTACCACCTCGAAGATGCCGACAAGTTCACCGAGGAGCGCATCTCCACGGCGGTCACCGGGCGAGTTGCATCGGTCGAATGCCGCTCGGAGCAGCTCCCACCGCCCCGCCTGGAACAAGGCGAGGAGAGCATGCGCGCCTGGGAATTCTCCGCGCTCGCAGGTGAGGAAGTCGGCCTGGCGATGCACCTCCCCGAAGCCGAGGACGGCCTCCCACTGAGCGGGACCACTCCGATCTATCGCTACCGCCCTCCGGACGGAAGCCGAAGCGAGTGGGAGCATGCGACCTTCCCGACACTCGGCAAGAACACATTCACGCCCGACATCCCGGGTACATACAGGGTCGACCTCAACTATATCGATGCCACCGGCCGACCGCTGTGTGAGTGGAAGACGGCCCGCGTCCACGTCCGCCCCGACGTTCCGCTCTACATCGACATGAAGTGGAAGACCCACGGCGATTTGATCGGCCATGATACCGGCTACGGCCGTGGCGCCGACCTGAACCTCCACGTGCTGCCGGCCTCGGAGGTGGAGCGCCGGCTGCCATGGGGCGACCGAAGTGGTGACTGCTACCGATATGGCGAGTATTTCTGGCGCGATTCAGACGCGACCGAGCCCGCCCAGTCACGCTGCGATATCTACGACGGCCAGATCCGCTCGGCGAGCGTCAGTGGCGCCCACCGCGAGAGCGTGGCATTCACGGCCATCGAGCGGGATCGATATTACATCGCGATCCACGCGTGGAGCCTCGGCGGCTTTCAAAATGCTGTCGCAGACGTACGGCTCTACCATGAGGAGCAGCGCGTCGACGCCTTCGAATTGAGCGACGATATCGAGGACCTCAGCGAGATCCCGATCAGTACCGAAGATCTGCTGCAGCAACGCCTCAGAAGCAATGACGAAGTCTGGATCCTGGGCTACTGGGATGCCACGACCAACACCTTGGTCGGACACCCGACCCGATACTCCGGATTCCCGAACTAGAAATTCGCAGTCTCGTCTGCGTACATACCCGCACTATGGATTCAGACCACATGCATCCGCTCAAACTGCGCGTCTCACTCCTCGCCGCCACCGTGCTCGCCGCCTTCGTCCTGCTCAACGGATGTGGCGGCTGTGATGGAGCCTCGACAAACAACACGTCCGGCGACACCTCGCCGGAGGACGCGACCGACGATGGTGGTGATGCGGACGAGGCCGACTCTCGTTCAGACACGTCGGACGACGACGCCGAATCCGACGCTGACGACGATGCCGATGCCGATGCCGACCAGTGCGCCGCCGCAAACCAGTGCGGCACCGAATGCTGTTCGTCCGGGGAACTCTGCCTTCGTGAGGCGTGCGTGCTACCCGGTACCGACTGCGAGAACAACATCCAGTGCCCCAACGACGAGGTATGCGAACCGACGCTGGGCAAGTGCATCCCCGATCTGGGCGACACCTGCGAGTATCGTCCCGGCGAGCAAGTCTTCGACCCGGCCGTCGAGCTGGCGTGGCGCGATGACGCGAATACCCCGGCACCGCAGTACAATCAGGTCATGATGACGCCCTCGGTGGTCGACATCGACGAGAATGGCTCTCCAGACATCATCTTCTCGACGTTCACCGGGAGTAGCTACAACCAGGGCTCGGTCCTGCGCGCGATCGACGGTGAGACATACGAGCCGATCTTCGACCTGACCGACTCGAGTAAGTTCGTCTCCGGTTCCGCCTCACTGGCTGTCGGGGACATCGACTCGGACGGGCGCAACGAAATTGTCGCCGTCCAGCCCGCCGCGCCGGCCGACAGTGCCCGCGGGATCTTCGCGCTCGACGATCACACCACGGGCTGGGAAGTCATGTGGACCAGTGAGGCATTCAGCATGAGCTGGGACGGCGCGTACCTCGTCGACCTCAACGCCGACACCAAGGTCGAAGTCGTCGCGTCCAATCGCGTCTACGACGGCGCCACCGGCGAGCTTCTCTGCGTCGCGGATGGTGTCAGCGCCAGCGCCTCGAACTCCTCGGCCGCAAACCTCGACGGCACCGGTAATCTCGAGGTCATTACGGGCTCGGGCGCCTTCAAATTCGAGCCCGACGGACAGGGAGGCTTCAACTGCCCCGCCTACTGGACTCAGCCCAACGGCGGCGGCTACCCCGCGCTCGCCGACTTCGGGACCTTCGATGGAAGCCAGCCGCAATACGGTGTCTTCGACGGCAAGCCCGAGATCGTGACGGTCAATACCGGCGCCAGCGACCAGGTCCAGCTTCGAAGTGGACAGGACGGCTCGCTCGTCTGGTCGAAGACGTTGCCCGTCGACGGGCACCCGCTGTTCACCTCGGCCGAGTGTGACGGAAAGAACGGTGGCGGACCGCCGACTGTCGCGGACTTCGATGGCGACGGCGTCCCCGAAATCGCCACCGCCGGCGCCTGCTTCTACGTGGTCTACGATACCGACGGCACGCTGTTGTGGAAGCACCCATCGCAGGATTTCTCCAGCCGCGTGACCGGCTCGAGCGTGTTCGACTTCCAGGGCGACGGCAAGGCCGAGGTCGTCTACGCCGATGAGTGCTTTATCCGTGTCTACGACGGAGCCGGCAACGGCGATGGCACCACCGACGTGCTCTTCAAGCGGGCGCACACCTCCGGCACGACCCGCGAGCTCCCCGTCGTCGTCGACGTGGACGCCGACTTCCACGCCGAGATCGTACTCATCTCGAATGACTACTCCGGCGTCGGCAACTCATGTGCCGCCAACTGGTCGGACTTCGAGTCGCTGGGTGGCGAGGAGCGCGGTATCATCGTCATCGAAGACTCGCAAAACCGGTGGGTCGCCACGCGTCCGGTCTGGAACCAGCACGCCTACCACGTCACGAACGTATGTGACGGAGTGGATCCCAACCTGTGTCAGGGCCGCGCGAACCGCCCCGGCGCCATCCCCGTCCAGCGCCCCGAGAACTGGGAGTTGAGCTACCTCAACAACTTCCGTCAGAACGTGCAGGGCGAGGGACTGTTCAACGCGCCTGACCTGGCGGTGACGAACCTCAAGACCAGTTGTAATGGCGATACGGTCGACCTGGAGATCACCGTCGGCAACCTGGGCTCGCGAGGTGTGCGCGCCGGAGTCGACGTCTCGGTCTACGTGACCGAGAGCGGCACCGAACAACACCTCGTCACGCTGCAGACCACTCAGGACCTGCCGCCGGGCGGCCGCGAAACCCTCTCGTACGCGTGGACGGACGCGCCCGACCTGCAGGGGGCCGACATCACCGTGCGTGCGGTCGCAGACGAGGACGAAGACGGCAACCAGCAGCACAACGAGTGCGTCGAGGACAATAACGAGATGCTCGACGAGGCATCCTGCATCTGCCGGGACGTCTCCGACTGTCAGCCGGGTGAGTTCTGCGGCGGTTCCGGCGAGTGTGTCCCGATCGGTGGATGATCGAGAGGCTAAAACCGCCCGTTGACGCCCAGCGTCGGGATAATCGGCAGGCCCATGACCGGCGCCTGCTCCGAGTAGTCGTAGTTGTAGCGTTTTCCCTCTTCGTTCTTCGCGTTGTAGGCGTTGATGACGTCGAGGTAGACGCCCAGAATCCAGGTGTCGAAGACGAACTTCTTGTCGACGCGGACATCGAGCTGATGAAACGTGCGCGACCGCTCGGAGAAGCGCTCTCCATAGATCGGACGGTAGCTGTCGGTGTCGACGTCGAGCACCCCGCCCACGATGGGCGTCTCGGGGCTTCCAGTCACCACGCGCATTCGGGCGGACACGTCGAAGCCAGCGGGCAGGTTATACCCGGCCACGGCGGTCAGAATATGCGTCTGGTCGTACTCGAACGCGTTCCACTCGTCGGTGGCCGGGTCGTATTGTTCGGCGCGGCTAAGTGTGTAGGCCAGCCATCCGAAGAATTTGTCCTTCGGGTAGTGACGAATCAATAACTCCAGCCCGTATGCGCGCCCCTGCCCATCGTTGTCGTAGATAAGCGGCTGTCCGTCGCCGCCGACCTCATCGGTCTGCACGATGAGGTCCCAGATATCCCGATAGAACAGCGTCGCGTCGACCTCGAGGTAGTCCAGGATCGACCACTCCGTGCCGACCGCGTAGTGGGCGGCCTTCTCGAAGGTCAGATCCGGGTTGCCGAAGTCCTCTTCGGTCTGACCGGGCACCGGTGGCTGGGTAAACAGGCCGACTCCGCCCTTGAGCGTGACCCGATCGACGACCTCCCAGCGCGTGTTGAGGCGAGGCGAGACCGATGACTCGGCGACGTCTCCGTAGTAGTCGAGCCGCAACCCGGGGATGACCTTGAGCTGCTCGATCGGCTCATATTTGAACTCCGTATAAAACGCGGGCTGCATCAGCGGCGACTGGCGCTCGCCGACGATCCCATCCTCGTTGAAGTTCGGGCGCCCTTCTCCGTCCTCCGAGTCGGTATCGCCGTCGTCGGTGAATCGCGGAAACGCGTAGCTGTAGTTGGTCTGGCCGAACTCCAGGTCGGCGCCCAGGCGAATCTCGAGCGTCTCGTCGGCCTGGATACGCAGGTCTTCACGGATCTGCGACTGCAGGAAGTCGCCCTCGAAGTTCAGGTTTTCTGCGGCGCGGAAGCCAAACGAGTTCACGCCGTACGAGACGATAAAGTCGTTCTCCACAGGCGCGTCGGCCGGGCGCCACTCCCAGCGACCCTGGACGCGGTGAAAGGAGTTACTGAAGTCGACGCCCGTGACCTGGACCTCGGCGTTGCCCTGGGGCTCGTCCTCGGGGAAGAGCAGCGCGACCTGGTCGTTGGAGCCGTAGACGAATAACTCGAGTTTGTGGTCTTCCCAGCCGCGCCAGGTCACCCACGCCTGGTAGTCGTAATATTTGGGCGAAACCGTGACATCGGGCCCTTCGTCCGGGAGCACGAGCGGCAGGATCGCGTCGATGTAGCTGCGGCGGGCGGACACCGCCACGCTCAGGTCTTCGGTGACCGGCCCCTCGAACTGAGCGGTCGCATCGAGCAGGTCGATCTCGGTAAAGCCGTGGAAGCGGTCGTCTTTGGGCGAGCGGGTTCGAAGCTCGATGACGCCGCCGGTGGCGCGGCCGTAATAGGCGCTGAAGTTCCCCGGATAGAAGTCGACCGCATCGATCATCTCGGAGTTGATGACCGCCGGGCCGCCGAAGAAGTGATAGACCAGCGGGATATTATCGCCCTGCAGGAAGATCTTGGTGTCCTCGGGCGCCGCACCGCGCACGATGATCGAGCCGCTGGCGAACGGCGCGCGAGCCACGCCGGGCAGGTTTTGCACGACGCGCACCACATCGCCCCCGGTGCCCGGGATACGCCGCACCTCCTCGAGGTTGATGCGCTGGCGGTTCACCGAGCGCTCTTCTCGCTTGCCCGTCGTCTTGACGCGGTACTCGTCGTAATACTCCGCCTCGATAAAGTACGAGACCTGCGTGACCTCGTCGGCCTCGATAGTCTCGACGTAGCTGATGGTCTCGTAATTGTCGGCCTGAATCTCGACCCGATACTCACCGGGCTCGAGGCCGCGGAACGCGAACTCACCCTCCGCGTCCGTGTAGGCCTGCCGGAGGCGATCGCCGGACTCCGGGTCGTAGATATTGACCGTCAGCCCGGCGAGCTTGTCGCGCGTGCCGGCCTCCCGAATCTGCCCCGACAGCGTGATCGGCGCCCTGGTGAACTTGTATGTGACATCGACTTTCTCATCGGAGTCGAACGTCACCCGCGACTGCTTGTCCTCGTAGCCCTCGACCTCGACGGTCACCTGATAGGGGCCCGGGGGCACGTCCTCGAATTCGAACGTCCCATCCGCCCCGGTCTCTCGCGTCTCGGCGAGGTCGCCTTCGATTTCGTCGCCCACATAACGCAGCTCGACCACGCCGTCGGCGATGGGCATGTCGCTATCGACCTCGACCAACGTGCCCGAAAACGTCGCGGGCAGCGTGGGCAGCGAGAACCGCACCTTGAACGTCAGACTGACCGCGGCGGGCTGGTTGTTGATCTCGGCGGGCTCGAACTCGAATTGCCTGGCGGCCTCGACGGCCGCCTGGTCGAGCCCGTATCCCAGCCCGTCGAGGACCTCGGCCTCCGTGACGTCGCCCTGAGACGAGATCGTCAACTTGAGGGTTACCGTCCCCTCGACGCGGGCCTCGACAGCCTCGTCGGTGTACTCCGCCTCGGCCTCTTTGATCAGCTTGGGCGCCTTGGTCAGCCGCGCGGAGCCCCTCTCTGCCTCCTCGTCGGTCTTCGACTGTGCGAGGGCGGTCGGCGCCGCACCGAGCCACAAAAAGGCCAGTACGACCGCGAAAATTAACCCGCGAGACGGATTAAGACTTCTGTCGAGTAGCACTAGCTTCGTCGTGAACATCGTCATCTCCTTACCACTCGCTCACGCGAAGCGTTCGGCGCACCCAATCGATGCCGAGCCGGCCGTCACGGATCACAGACCAGACGTAAATATCACATGCGTCCCCGATGCCATCGCCGTTCGAATCGACCTGGTCACGGTTGGCGTAGGGCGGGCAGTTGTCGGCGGTATTCTCGACGCCATCTCCGTCGAAATCCGGCGTATTCGGGTCGTAATTGACCGTCAGGCCGGACTCTGAGGCAGCAAGTAGCGTATTGCGGTCTTCGACGAAGAGCCCCTCGGATTCCTCGAGGCCCGCGGTCGTGAGCATCCAGCGGTATTCGATGACCTCCGACTCCGGTGGGAGATACTCATCGTCGGCGCCGACCGGGGCCGGCGGGGTCCAAATCTCGACGGATGACGTCTCCACCTGCGAGCGAAGATCATAGGGAAGGCCGGCCAACAGCGGCAGCGGCTCGTCCTCGGGCACCGATACCCACCGGTTCTCGCGGCTGTCGCTCGCCGGGCGCACCCAGTCGAGCTCGGCGCCGGCTCTCGGAATATCGCTGTCCTTGCGCGGCTGAACCTGGATGTCGAAGACGTCCGGGTTCTGGTTGTCGAAGCGCTCGTTGCCGGTAAACAGCGTCAGCTTCTTGCGCGCGATGATCTCGGCATCCTCACCCGCTCTTGCGACCAGGCGCACCGAGATATCGAAGCCGCGACTACAATCCGCGACCGGCAGGGCTCCGGCCAGCGGGCTGTCCTCGGGCACATCCTGGACCTGAGCGACGATGGCCTCGCAGAACTGCAGGATCATCTGCTCGGAGCCCGGGTACGCAAACTCGACCGCCTGTCCCTCGCCGATCTCGAAGAAGTCGTCGGGGATCTGGGGCGTGGGCTGGCCGTCGGGGTCCTGAGACTCGAAGGCCTCCTGCAGGTCGGTCGCACTCAGAGGACACTCCCAGCGATTGGCCGGCTGTGTCTCGAATGGACACCACTCCCATTCATAGGAGATATCCCGGCCCTGTGGATCGAATGTCTCCGCGGTGAGGGTCGTGCTCTCCCCTTCGCGCACCGTGGCGGGCTCCGCCTTGACGGCGACCACCCGGAATTTGTTTACGCGCCAATACGGGTCGAACTCCGGTCCGCACCCCACAAACGCGAAGACGACCAGCAGGCCCGATGCTACCACGAGTCGCGGCAGCCATCGGGGGAGTTCGAAGCGTATATTCTCGGTCTTCATCGGGTCATTCCTCGATACACCCTGTCCAATCTGCACGCCCGCAATAGGCCCTGCAACGATGCAACTTAACAAATGTTAAACAGTATTCTAAGGCAAATCTTGCGCGTGGTCGGCCCCATCCCGTTTGGACCGATGTCGACGGATCAAATAGACGGTCAACGCCCACAGGCCCGCCGTCAGTGGGGCGAGGATCACGAGCACGATCCCCAGCTCGGAGGCGCCGTATTTCGTCTCGACCTCGCTGACCTCCGGCGCCAGCGCCGGCAAGATCGCGCTGTTGAAAAAGTTGAAGAACGCATGGGCGAGGATGGGCATCCACATGGTGTTGGCGGACAGCGTCAGGTGCGCGAAGAATGCCCCCACGACCCACAGCGAGATCATCCCGATCGGGTTGAAGTGTAGCACCGAGAATAAGAACCCATTCAGGACAATAGCGACCGCAAAGGACTCGACCTTGCGCTGCTCCTGGAGGATCGTGCCACGAAATAGCGACTCCTCACACAGGGGCGCGACGACCGACACCGATACGATCGCCAGAACCTTGGTCCAGCCGGTCGTGTCGACCAACATCTCATCGATGAGCTTCTTATAGGTCTCCGCGAAATCGCGGAATGCGGGCACGAGCTCGACGAGCAGCGACGTCACCGTATTGGAGGTGAGCGCGAGCGACACGGACGCGATCGCCAGCACGAGCAAGCCCAGTGGGCCCGTGCCGAGGCGGTCCCATGCCGGCCAATCGGCCGCGTCGTCCCCCGCCATCACGCGAAAGATCAGCGCCGCCCCGAGGATCGCGATGAACTGAGAGCCCACCGCGGTCCAGTGCAGGCTCAGGGACTGATCGAGCACGAACCAGGTGACCACGAAGAGCGCCAGTGCCCCGAAGAACAGCATGTAGGCGCCGGCATTGCTCTCTGCGATAAATGATTTTTCTTCAGACAAAGTTGCTACCCGATCAGGAGGGGCGACGCCTGGAATTGATAGACGCCGGCCGGGCGCCACGCAAGCCGCGCGGTGGTGTCCGGCCAATACGTCCAGATATCATAGATGCGTAATGTCCGGAGGCGCTCCGAAAATTTCGATCCCCTCGTAGAGCTCCTGCTCGAGCATCGCGCTCGTGACGACGTCGGCGATCTGAGGGAACGATTCGGCGCGGGGATGCGTCGAGCGCCACCTCAAGCCGATTCGGCGGCCGGGTGCAGCACCCTCGAACGCGCGAAGCCGCACGTTATTCACGCCCCGGAATTCCGCCCCAACCGCCGTCGCCGGCACCAGCGTCGGGCCGATGCCGTTTTGAGTCATCAAACACAGCGTCGTGAGGCTGGTCGCGCGGATCTTGCTCGATTCCTTCGCGTCGATATGGGAGCAGAATTCGAGCGCGTGGTCGCGAAAACAGTGCCCCTCGGCCATCAACAGCAGCTCTCTTCCCACGAGCTCGTCGACGTCGGCAGGTCGCTCGACATCGAGCTCGTGGCCGCGCGGCACGGCGAGCACGAACGGCTCGGAGAACATATCGACGCCCTCCAACCCTCCGTGATCGACCGGAAACGCCATCATGATCAGGTCGAGCTCGCCGCGCGACGCCTGCTCGACGAGCACCTCAGTCTGCGCCTCGTGAATCACGATCTCGAGATCGGGAAAGGCCTTACCGAGGGCATCGATCGACGGGGGAAATACGTACGGCGCCACCGTGGGGATCACACCGAGCACGATACGCCCGCGAAGCGCCCCTCGCGACGACTCGGCGATCTCATTGAGCTCGCGCGCCTCGCCGAGCACTCGCCTGGCCTGCTCGATGATTCGCCGTCCGACCTGCGTGACGAGGACTCGAGGGCGAGCGCGCTCGAAGATCTCGACGCCCAGCAGCTCCTCGGCCGCGCGGACCTGCTTGCTCAACGCCGGCTGGCTCACAGAACAGGCGTCCGCCGCGTCGTTGAATCGCCCGTATTCGGCGACCGCGACCAGGTATTCGAGCTGGCGAAGTGTAGGTCCCTGCATGGCTCCTCCGAGGTCACTCCAAAATCACGGGCACTGCGCGCCCCTTATTCTGCTTCGGCCAGGTGCGCACCGCCCCCCGGGACGGCCTCATCCTCGCTCATGAATAGCTGGCGGACGTCCTCGACCACCATATAGGTCGCCGGCACGATGACCAGCGCGATGACCGTGACGAAGAGCACCCCGAAGCCCAGGCTGATGGCCATCGGGATCAGAAACTTCGCCTGCACCGACGTCTCGGCGATCATCGGAGCCAGCCCGAAGAACGTCGTCAGCGACGTCAGCAGGATCGGGCGGAATCGACGCGCCCCCGCATCCACAATCGCTTGATGCGCGCCCTCCCCCTTGCGCCGGTAGTCGTTGGCAGCCGCGATGAGCACCAGCGAGTCGTTGACGACGACGCCGCTGAGCGCGATGAGGCCGAGCACCGAGATCAGGCTGAGGTTATACCCGAGGACCAGGTGGCCGATGGTCGCGCCAACCGCACCAAAGGGTATCGCGAACATGATGACCAGCGGCTGGATGTAGCTTCGGAATGTGACCGCCATCAGCGCGAACATGACCATCAGCGCAATCATCATGCCGGTCGACAGGGCCTCGAAGGAGTCTTCCTGCTGCATCTGTTGGCCGCTCTTCTCCCAGCTGAGTCCGGGATATTTATCCATCAGCATCGGGAGCAACTCGGACTCGACAGACGACATGACGCTATTGGGCGTGGTCTGCTCGAGGTCGACGTCCGCGGAGAGGTCGACGGCGCGACTGCCGTTTTCGCGCTCGATCTCGGTCGGAGATGTGCCCCGCGTGATCTTCGCGGCCCGCTCCAGCGGAATTTCACCGCCATTGGGCGTCCGGATCATCATCTTTTCGATGCTGTACATCGTCTCGCGCTCGTCGCGAGGTCGCCGGACGAAGATGCGCAGCTCGTTTCGCCCGCGCTGCTCTCGACGCGCCTCGGCGCCGTAGAATGCGTTGCGCACCTGTCGCGCGAGGTCCGCTTCGGTGACGCCGAGCGCCCGCGCGGCGGGTAGCAGCTCGAAGTCCAACTGCGGCTTGCCCTCCTGAAACCCGTCGTTGATGTCGAAGACGCCGGTATACTCATCCAGCGCGGCCGCCGCATCCTTGGCGGCGCGCTCGAGGATGTCCTGATCGCCATGGCGCAGCTCGAAGGACACCGGAGCGCCGGTACCGGGGCCGATGCTGAACTCGAAGTTGAGCCGCTCCACCCCCGCGACCGTGCCCATCTCCTCACGCCAGAGCGAGGTAAACTCGGCGGCTGACAGCTCGCGCTGGTCGGGTGGCACCAGCGAGACGGTGACCTGAGACACGTGACTCCCGGTCGATACGCGTGCGCCCTGCGGCCCACCCTGCTCGACGACGCGCCCGATCTGCGCGTACACCCCGCGACCGAGTTTCTCTTCGCCGCCGTTCTCACGCATGACGGTTCGAGCCGCGTCGGTCGCAATCTTCATGACGCGCTCGGTCTCGCCGACCGACGTCCCGAAGGGCATCTCGATGGACACGTTGGATTGATCCCCCTCGATCTCCGGGAAGAAGTTGAACTTGACCAAGCCACCGCCGATGACGCCGGCCGTGAGCACTAACAGCCCGAGCGAGGCCGCGATGGTGATGTAGCGATACTCGACGACCTTCTCGACGAACGGCCGGTAGTAGGCATCGATGGCGTATTCGACCCAGTTGCTGAAGGCGCGCTGCGGCGCCGAGATCTTGGCGAGGAAGCTGTCTTCGCTGGTCTTTCCGTGCGCCAGGTGCGCCGGGAGAATCCCCAGCGCCTCGACCAGCGAGAAAAGCAGGATCGGGATGACGATCATCGGGATATTCTCGAAGAACTGCCCCATCATCCCCGGAATGAATAGCAGCGGCGTGAAGGCGACCATCGTCGTCAAGACCGCAAAGACGACGGGTACCGCGACCTCGCGCGTGCCAGCAATCGCCGCGTCGATCAGGTTGTCGTGCTCCGATCTCGCGTTGAATATCGCCTCGCCGACCACGATCGCGTCATCGACGACGATGCCGAGGGCCAGCAAGAAGGCGAACAGCGAGATCATATTGAGCGAGACGCCCAACGCCGGCATCAAGAGGATCGCGCCCATGAAGCTGATGATGATGCCGAGAGTGACCCAGAACGCGAGGCGCGGCTTGAGGAATAATCCCAACAGCAGCAGCACGAGTATCAGCCCCAGCCCGGCATTTTCGAGCAGCAGATTGATCCGGTCGCGATAGATATCCGAGCGGTCGTTCCAGACCTGATAGCTCACGCCCTGTGGGGCCTGCAAATCGTTGTCCAGGTAGTCCTTGACGGTATCCGAGACATCGATAGGTGTCTGGTCGCCCACGCGGAAGACCTGGACCTGAACGGCTCGCTCCCCGTTGAGGTAGGCGGCCTCGTCGGTCTCGCGATACGTGTCTTTGATCGTGGCGATGTCGGCGAGCGTGACCCGTGTTCCGTCGGGTCGGCTGAGCACGGCGACATCGTCGAACTCCCAGCCGAACTCCTTGCGCTCGGTGGTACGCAGCAAGACCTCACCGCCCTCGGTCCGCACGCCACCGCCGGGCAACTCGATCGACGAGGCGCGCACGGCGTCCGCGACCTGCTGGAGCGTCAATCCATATCGGCGCAGGCTCTCCTGCGAGACTTCGATGCTTATCTCGGGAGGCGGCATCCCCGTGATCTTCACCAACGAGACCGTCTTTTTGGTCAGCAGTTGCCGCCGCGTCTCCTCGGCCAGACGCTCGAGCTCGCGGGGCGTCTTATCGCCGCTGATGATGATGCTCAACACCTGCTGCTGGTTGCTCGCCAGCGAGACGACGGGCCGCTCGGCGTCCTGCGGCAGTGACGTGATGCGACCGACCGCGGCGGTGATGTCGTTGAGCGCCTTGTCCTTGTCGGCGCCGCGCAGCAGGTCGGCCGAGACCGATGCCCGACCTTCGGCAGCGTCACCTCGGATCTCTTCGATGCCGTCGATGCCCCGAATGGACTCCTCGACAGCCAGGAGCACACCGGACTCGACCTCTTCAGGGCTCGCGCCCGGATAGGCGATCTCGACGCGCACCATGTCGCGCTCGATCTCGGGAAACACCTCCTGCTTGACCCTGTTGATCATGATCAAGCCGCCCACGATCAGGACGACCATGAGCAGGTTGGCGGCGACCGAGTTCGTCGTCATCCAGGCGATGGCGCCTTCTCGAGACACCCTGGCGTCGTCCTCGGTGTCTTCGGAGCGCTCGGGCCCATCTGGCATCTGCGCACTACTCATCGGTGGCCTCCTCACCTTCGTCGCCCGCCTGCTCGGCTGCCGCGGGCTCCGCCTCCTCCGCGTCCTCGGCACGCTGTAAGAGCATGCCATCGACCGCGTTCGCCAGCGGCGAGGTGATCACCTGGTCGCCTTCTTCGAGCCCGTCGGCGATGAGCACGGAATCGGGACGCCGCCAGTGAATGTCGACCTTTCGCACGTCGAGCACGTTATCTTCGGGGTCGAAGACGTACGCCTCGTCGCCCTCTCGGAGCGCCTCGCGGGGCAATTCGATGAGCTCGGGCGAGCGATTCGTCTCGATCTCGACGTCTACGTAGGCATCGAGCAAGACCGGGTAGGGGCGCAGCCCATCTTCGGTGGTTTGCTCGAGGCCGTACGGGTCGTCGATCGAGACGAGGACCCGCGCCATGCGCCCGGCCGGATCGAGCTCCGAGAGCAGCCGGAGCACCTCGCCGCTGCGCTCGACGCTGTGGCCGCCGACGTCCTGGCGAATGGTCACCCTGGCGGCCGCCTCTGGATCACCGGAGCCGCCTCGGAGTCCCGGAATATCTATATAGCGGAGCATGCCGACGGGCAGCGATACGCGCACCCAGAACTCGTCCGTGCCCACGAGGCGCGCGATCTGCGACTGCGTCCCGACCAGTTGTTGCAGTTCGGCGTTCGACTGGGTAATGACCGCGTTGAACGGCGCCCGAAACGACGTGCGCCGAAGGTTCAGCTTCGCGCTCTCGAGGTTGGCCTGGGCCGAGTCGACCGAGACCTTCGCCGACCTAAGCTGCGGCTCACGCAGCGCCAGCGACGGATCGGCATCGGGATTGTCGATCTCGCCTTTGAACATCTCCCATTCTTCGCGAGCTACCTCTTGCTGGCCGGCCTCGATGGCGAGTTGCGCCTGGGCCTGGTCGAGCTGGGCCTGCGCCTGGTCGACCCCGAGCCGGTAATCCGACGGGTCGATCCGGAAGAGCTGTTGGCCTTCCTCGACGAACGTGCCCGGATCGAGTGACTCGTACAGCCAGGTCAAGCGCCCGCCGACCTGCGGCATCACGTCGAGCTGCCGCGCGGGGACCACCGCCCCGGACGCGGAGACCTCGGGGCGCACGCTCTTGCGCTCGACGACCATCGTCTGGACCGCGACTCCGACAGCTTCTCGCTGTTTCTTGGAGGGCTCGGCCCGGGACTCGACGATGAAGTACGCCACGATGCCACTGGCCACCAGGATCAACACCGGGACGATGCCGACCTTCAGGACTTTGTTGAAGTTACTCATGGTTGGTTCCTTCGTCGTTCGTCGAACCTTCATCCGAGTCGCGGATCGACGACTCGAGATCTCGCGTCCACGTGCCTCCCAGCGCGCGGCACAGCGAGATCCTGTGGGAAAACTGTTGGCGACGGGCGTCGAGCAGTGTCCGCTCGGCCTGCTGGAGTGATTGAAGTGCCGTCAGCACGCGCAGATAACTCAGGGCCCCGCGTCGATAACGGTCCCGGGAGACTCCGAGCGCCGCTTGCGCCGACTCGACCTGCTTTTCGAGGCTCTCGATGAACGTCGTCTGCTGCTGCTCGAGCACCAGCGCGTCGCGGACCTCCCGCATCGCGCCCAGCAGCGTCTGCCCGTAGTTGTAGAGCTGCTCCTCGGCGACCGCCTCGGAACGATCGACCTGCGCACGCCGCCGCCCACCCTCGAAGACCGACTGAGACGCCTCGGCCGCCAGGTTGTAGAAGAGCGAATCGAATAGGTTTGCGATCTCCTCGGCCTGGTACTGCACGTTTGCCGAGAGCCGCAGCGTCGGGAGGAGATCGGCGACCTCCGCGGCGGTTCGCTGATCAGCCGCTTTCAGGCGCAGCAGGGCCGCCCGCACATCCGGGCGCTGCTCGACCAGATCGGCGGGCACGCCCGGGTCGGGGAGCGCCGGCATCTCGGGCATCTCCCGCAAAGCGATGTCGATATCGGTCCCCGGCGGCCGCCCGGTCAGCACCGCGAGCCGGTGTTCCGATGTCTGAAGCCTGCTCTGGGCGGTGGCCAACTGGCCGCGCAGCGACTCGAGGTTTTGCTGCTGCTGGGTCAGATCGAGCCCGGTCGCCAACCCGCGCTCGAAGCGCATCTTCGTCAGGCCAAGGTAGTCCTCCGAGACCTCGATTTGCGCCTCGAGTAACGCGATGCGTTCTCGCTGCGCCACGACGTCGAACCAGGCTTCGGCGACCTGCGAGGTAAGCGTGATAGCCAATGACTCCGCCGCCGCCCGCGCCGCGTCCCGGTCGAGGGCCGCCGCACGCGCTCGCTTGCGGTACTTGCCCCAGATGTCGATCTCGTAGGACGCCGCTGCACCAACGCTGAAGGTGCTGGTGGCATCCGAGGACAGATCGACCCCCGGAGGTGTGTCGATATTGCCGATGAATTGCTTCGAGTTGTTGAAGCTCGCCGACACGCTCATCTGGGGCCAGAGCGGCGCCCGAGACTCCCGGACGACCGCCTCGGACTGCTCGAGCCTTGCCCAGGCAGCCTTGAGGTCCAGGTTTTGCTGCCAGGTCTGCTCGACGAGCCGGTCCAGGCTGGTGGCGCCGAAGTCGCTGCACCACTGATCGGTCGCCACGCCGTCGACAGCCACATCCCCGTACGAATCGGGCACCTCGACGATCTCTTCGGCCTCGTCGGCCTTCTTCTCGGCGTGGCACGACGCGGTCGCGAGCGCCACCCCGGCGACCGCCGCGATCAGTATATGTCGACTCATCTTCATATTTGAGCACTCACTTATTAACTCTCGCTCGACCTACCAAAAAAATATGCATGCGACCGCTCCAGGCTGACTCCTGGAAGAAACCCGGACCGAATCAGGGCTGAGATGCAGTTCCCCGCAGGATCGTATCAACCACTCCGCGGACATAACTTCGCTCGGGCATCGGCGCGAATTGATTGATGCCCACACACTCCGAAAAACAAAAGTGGAAAATCGAGCCCAGGAACATGCGCGCGGCGATCTCCGGATCGAAATTCTTCAGCCGCCCGGCTCTCTGATGCGCAGCGAAAAAACGCGTGAGCGTTCGGATAGCGCGGATAGGCGGCGCATCCGCGTTCCCCTCGAACATCTGCGGCCCACTCGCCCCACAGGACATCAGCATGGACATCTTCGGGATCATATCCGAGAAGAACTCGATCATGCCGAACCCCAACTCGGTCAGCGCCTCCTCGACATCCTCGTGCTCCTCGAGCTGCTCGGCCTGTGCGAACCACTCGGGCTCGTGGGGAATCCCCATCGCTGCCTGAAAGAGCTTCTCCTTGGTCTCGTAGCGCCGAAAGATCGTCCCTTCGGAGATACCCGCCTGCTCGGCGATCGCGGACGTCGGCGCTTGAATGCCGTGCTCCAAGAATACATCGCGTGCTGCGTCGAGGATCTGTTCGTCTGTGATGCTCTGTGGCCTGGCCATCGTTGACTCCCATCTGTGACCACAAATTAATAAGCGACTACTCATTAATAATCAAGCCAGAAGAATCAAACCAGATCAGTCAAACCAGCGCGCCGAGAACGCGACCCTGTCGAAGAGCCACGGTCTGGGCCCGGGAGCAGAGCAGCATTTACCTGCTGGACTCGCTCATCTAAGATTGCGCGCGTAAGAGTGCCCCCCAGACTCCACCGGATTCTCATGAGCGACTTCGTTCATCTGCACGTTCACACGCAGTATAGCCTGCTCGATGGCGCCATCCAGCTCCCCGACCTGATGAAAAAGGTCGAAGAGCACGGCATGGACGCCGTTGCCATGACCGACCACGGCAACATGTACGGGGCCGTCGACTTTCAGAAGGCAGCGAAGAAGGCCGGCATCAAGCCGATCATCGGCTGCGAGATGAACCTCGTGAAGGGAGACTTCCGTGAAAACGAGTCGCCGCAGGCGTTCCACCTCACCCTGATCGCCAAAAATCTAGATGGGTACAAAAACCTGATGTACCTCAACTCGATGGGGTGGTTGGAGGGCTACCACGAGCGCACGGGCACGCCGCGCATCGATCGTGAGATCCTGGCCGAGTACAGCGAAGGCATCATCTGCCTCTCCGGTGACCTCGGCGGCGAGATCAACCAGGCCATCCTGCACGGCGAGCGCGACGAGGCCCGGCGCCTGGCGAAGGCCTACAACGAGATCTTCGGCGAGGATCACTTCTATCTCGAGGTCATGGACAACGCGTTCCCGGAACAGCAGCGCTGCAACGAGGCGCTCATCGCGCTCTCCGAGGAGCTCGGCATCCCGCTCGTCGCCACAAACGACTGCCACTACGTCGACCAGGACGACGCTCGCGCACATGCAGTCCTGATGGCCATCCAGCTCCAGAAGACCGTCGATCTCGACCGCGTCATGGAACACGGCGTCGACCAGCTCTTCGTCCGCAGCGGCGAGGAGATGCGCGAGGTCTTCTCCGACATCCCGGAAGCCTGCGACAACACCGTCAAGATCGCCGAGATGTGCGACCTGGAGATCCCGCTCGGCGAGATCTTCCTGCCGCAATACGACATCCCCGAGGAGTTCCTCCAGAGTCGCGGCATCGAGGACTACAAAGAGGGCATCCACGAGTACTTCGAGCACGTCTCCCGGGAGGGCCTCGAGGCGCGCTTCGACGAGCTCGACGAGCTCGGCATGGAGTACGACCGCGACGAGTACGAAGCGCGGCTCGAGGAAGAGATCGAGATCATCCGGGAGATGGACTTCCCCGGCTACTTCCTGATCGTCTGGGACTTCATCAAGTGGTCCAAGGAGCAGAATATCCCCGTCGGCCCGGGGCGTGGATCTGGTGCGGGTAGCCTGGTCGCGTACTCACTGCTCATCACCGACATCGACCCGATGCCCTACGACCTGCTGTTCGAGCGGTTCCTGAACCCCGAACGCGTGTCGATGCCCGACTTCGATATCGACTTCTGCATGAACCGTCGCGGCGAGGTCATCCGCTACGTCACCGAGAAATACGGCGAGAAGAACGTCGGCCAGATCATCACCTACGGCCAGCTCAAGGCCAAAGCCTGCATCCGCGACGTCGCCCGCGCCCTGAACTTCTCGTACGGCGAGGCCGACAAGATCGCCAAGATGATCCCCGACGAGCTGGGCATCTCGCTCGACGAGGCCCTCGAAAAGGAATCGCGCCTGCGAAACCTGTACGACGAGGACCCCCGTGTCGCCGCGCTCTTCGACATCGCTCGCCGCCTCGAAAACCTCAACCGCCAGGCCGGCATCCACGCCGCCGGCGTGGTCATCTCCGAAAATCCGCTCTGGGAATTCGTCCCCGTAAGCCGCGGATCAGACGGCGAGATGGTCACGCAATACGCCAAAGAAGAGGTCGAGGAAGCCGGCCTCGTCAAATTCGACTTCCTGGGGCTCAAGACCCTCACCGTCATCGACGATGCGGTCCGCCTCATCAACGACCAGCGCGTCGAGCACGGCGAGGACCCCTTCGACATCAAGTCGATCGAGATGGACGACCCGCCCGTCTTCGATCTGATCGCCTCCGGCAATACGACCGGCGTCTTCCAGCTCG
Organism: Myxococcota bacterium; assembly: GCA_051747295.1. Taxonomy (GTDB): domain Bacteria; phylum Myxococcota_A; class Bradymonadia; order Bradymonadales; family Bradymonadaceae; genus JBNJFZ01. The sequence continues at coordinate 12,826 of JBNJFZ010000048.1, read as the reverse complement.
AATCCTCGGGCTTCCAGGAGCTGCTCAAGCGCCTCAAGCCCAATTCGTTCGAGGACATCATCGCTTCGGTCGCCCTCTACCGGCCCGGCCCGCTCGGCTCGGGCATGGTCGACGACTTCATCGACCGAAAACACGGACGCAAGCAGGTCGAATACCCGCACCCCTGGCTCGAAGAGGTGCTCGAGCCGACCTACGGCGTCATGGTCTACCAGGAGCAGGTCATGAAGACCGCTCAGGTCATGGCTGGCTACTCACTCGGCGGCGCAGATCTGCTGCGTCGCGCCATGGGTAAGAAGAAAGCCAAGGTCATGGAGAAGCAAAAGAGCATCTTCATCGAGGGCGCGATCGAGCAGGGCGTCGACGCCGGGAAAGCCGAGGAGATCTTCGATCTGATGGCGTACTTCGCCGGCTACGGCTTCAACAAGTCGCACTCGGCGGCCTACGCGCTGATCACCTACCGCACCGCCTACCTCAAGGCGCACTTCCCGGTCGAGTTCATGGCTGCGCTCATGACCAACGACCGCGACAACACCGACAAGATCGTTCGCTTCCTCAACGAAGCGAGCGAGATGGGCATCGAGGTGCTCCCACCCGACGTCAACGAGTCCAGGCTCGACTTCTCCGTCTCCGACGGCAAGATCCGCTTCGGGCTCGCCGCGATCAAGGGCGTCGGTGCGGGCGTAGTCGAGTCGATCATCGAGACCAGGAAGGACAGCGGGCCGTTCGAGAGCCTCTACGACTTTAGCGAGCGCGTCGACCACGACGCCATCAACAAGCGCACCATCGAGGCGCTCGTGCGCTCCGGTGCGTTCGACTCGCTCGGCCCCGTCGAGGACTCGCAGTTCATCGGCGATATCTGCAAAAACCGCGCGCAGATGTACGAGGCGATCGATATGGCCGTCGCCCGCGGGCAAAAGCAACAGCACGACGCGGCCGTCGGACAAAATAGCCTCTTCGGCATGATGGACCAGTCCGCGCGCGAGGAAGTCCTCGAGGACACCTACCCCGACGTCGAGCCGTGGAAAGACCGCGACCTGCTGCAAAACGAAAAGGACCTGCTCGGCTTCTACGTCACCGGCCACCCACTCGACCCCTACGTCGGCGAGCTCAACCTGCACGGCGTCACCAACATCGAGGTCGTCAGCTCCGGCAAGAAAGTCCAGAACCGCGACGAAGTCACCATCGCTGGCGTCGTCACCGAGATGACCGAGCGTCCCCTCAAAAGTGGCGATGGTCGGATGGCCTTCGTCACCCTGGAGGACAAGACCGGCCACGTCGAAGTCCTGGTCTTCAGCCGCCCGTTCGCCGAGTACGAAGAAGTGCTCAAATGCGATGAGCCCATCCTCATCCACGGCAACGTCCACGAGGAGGGCGAGGGCGACGCGCTGAGCTACAAGGTGCGCGCAAACGCCCTCGAGCGCCTGCAGGACGCCCGCCGCAAGACCGTCAACCAACTGCTGATCAACATCGACGTCGAGGCGATCAGCGACGGCGAGCTCACCCGAGTACGCTCACTGTTCCAGCGCTATCCCGGACCAGTGTCGACGAGCCTCATCTTCTCGATGGATGACGACGAGGGCGAGGGTAAGGTCGAGCTGACGCTCCCCGACGAATTCGCCGTCGAGCCCAGCGAGGACCTCATGATGTCGTTGGATCGGATCTTCCGGCAGCGCGTCGGCCGCTTTCGGTAGCACGGCGTCGGTGTCTTAGCTCATTCGCCCAGCTCGTCTTCGAGCTTCTCTTTCTGATATTTTGCGATACTCGACTTACTCCCGCCCGGGAAGCGGGAGAGGTAGGTCGAATACGCCTCGATCGCGGCCTGCTTATTGCCGAGCTGGCGTTCGGCCTTCCCCAACCCGATATATGCATCGCCGTAGGAGGAATTGATGGATGTCGCACGGCGAAATTGTGCCGCGGCCGACGCCGGGCTTCCTGCAGCGAGCAGCGACCAGCCGAGCCCGGTGACAGCCTCGACATTCGTGCGCTGGAGCTCCAGGACCTCGTGGTACTTCTTCCGAGCGCGATCGGAGTCGCCGCGCTCCAACAATCTGCGTGCGCGCCGCAACATCTCGTCGGGATCCGGCTCTTCGGCCGCTTTGTCTGCAGCTTTCTTCGCTTCGACCACGGACGCGCCGATCGCAGCATGCGCTGGCTCGACGGCGGCCATGAACAACTCCCCCTCGCGCACATGCACGGCCTCTTCTGCCTTGACGAGTGCCGATGAGACGGTCTCCTGAGCCGAGTCCCCTTCGACGGGTTCCTCCACAGGCTGCTGCTCCTCACCCTCGATGGGAACTGCCGGCTCTTCTCCGGTGGCGATGAGGTCATCGACGAGGCCCGGCTGGAAGAAATAGACACCTGCAGCGGCGCCGCCGACCAACAGGACAAGGACCAGCAAGACGACCGGCAAGCGGCTCGATGAGGACTGCGAGGCGGCGTCGAACTCCCCGGTCGTCGTCCGAGGATCTTCGTTCAACCCCGAACCTTCGCCGAAAGACCATTCGTCCTCCCCCGTCGCTCCAGCCAACGGGCCCGAATCGAAGGAGTCGCCCGAAGACTTCGCTCGACCTCTGGCGCGATCGCTCGCCGGCGTGCGCATGCCGCTGCCGCTCGATGACCGATTCACGGGCCGCTGCGGGCCCGTTGAGGAAGCCCCAGACACAGACGGCTGCGAGCCGGTCGACGAGGAGTCCTGGCGGCCAGCGGGCTTCGATGGAGTGGGCGAGCTCTGCGGGGAGGCGCCGCCTGTGGACGGGCCACCCTGCTGGGGCGCCGGCTTCGGATGCGAAGATGGTTGACTCCCATCGGCCGTCTGAGCCGACTTCCCCGTGTCATTCACCGAGTCGAGCGGGAATTGTTGAGAGGTGCGAACGCGCGACCGCTGCCCGGTTTGCGGCCGCTGGTGCGGCGCCGAATCACGCTCGACAGTCGCATTTTGAGATGACTCGGGCGAGGGCGGGATCGAGCCCGGCTCGGACGGTGCTGATCCCTCCGCGTCGGGCACGCTACCCGCTCGCTGGACCGCGGGCGTATTCTGGAGGCTAGAAATGCTGTCGACGGCCTTAAAAATCGGCATGAACTCGCCGATGTCCTCGAGGCGAGTCCAGCGCTCACCGGTCCTCGAGATCGAGTCGTCCTTGGTCGCCTCCCCTTCCATGATCCATCTGTGGAGTTGGTCGAACTCCGAGAAATACAGGATGTCGCCGTTCTGGGTATTGCGCAGCATCCAGCGGCGCTGGTTCTCACGGTTGAGCGCGAGGCTCGTCTGCAGGCGAAAGACATGGTCGCACTGGCTGCACTTAAGCGTGGCCCCACCACCGCGCAGTTGGCGCTCCTCTACCTCGTAGAGTGTTTCACACTGTGGACAGGATACGTCCATGAACGGGTCCAGGTTACGAATCAGACCGGGCGCATGTTCAATGTCGCCACGGAATCAGTTCTCCGACTTTTCGGCCCCGTCCGCGCCTTTCTCGTTCTTGGAGAGAGATTGCTCACGAAGCCGCTTGGCTTCGGCCTGCGCTGATTCGGCGTCTTCAGTCTGGCCCATTTCCGTGTAAACGGTCGCGAGCATGTCGAAGACTTTGGGTCGTTTCGGATCGAGCGTCTTGGCTCGGTCCAGCTTATCCAGCGCGGTTTGCAGGCGGTTGTTCTCGAGCGCACGCTTGGCGTCGCCCATCAACTGTTCGATCTGCTTGTCGAGTCGTTCCTGACGTTCCTTCGCGGCGTCACCGTCGGCGGCCGCTCCGGCCTCGCCCTCTTCTGCTGTCTCAGACGTCTCATCCGTCTCCACAGCCGGCGACGCGCTCGACTGGGCCTGTTCGCCCGACACACCCAGAATCAGCCCCTTGACGTCGTAGACTTCGAACGTCTGGAGTCCGATCGCTGTCGCAACGATTGCCAACACCAGGAACACGACCCAAAGGATCTTGTTCCACTTGGCCTCTTGCGAGGGCGGGCGGAACTCCTGGGGGTTGATCTTTCGGCCCGGTGGTATCGAATCTTTCTGGTCCGGTCCGGACCCTGACGTCCCCGATGAAGGGGGCTGCGTACTCGACGGGGTCGGCTGAGATGGGCTGCTCCCCGGAGAGTTCTCGGTCATCGATGGGGGCGGCGACGAGGGCGCGCGTGAGCCCGAGGGCGGCGACGGCGACGAACCACCCTGGTAAGACGGCATCTGCTGCGACGAGCTCGGCCCGCCTCCACCGCCGAGTTGCGGCCAGTCGTCGAGCGGTCGAAAGTCTCCGTCCTCGCCGGCGAGTTTATAACCGTCGAGCTCCTCTCGATTGGACAACCAGTTCTTCAGCCCACTCGTATCCGGAAATTCGTAAGTGAGACCGAAATTCGTCTTGAGCTTCCAGGGGCCGTCGTATTCGGCGCCCGGGGCATCCGTCTCCGCCGACGCATCGGGCGAAGCAGGCTCGGATGGTGGTTCCTGCGACTCGTCGGGCGTGAATTCCCGTATCCCGTCATTCGACGTGCTCGCCGGCGAGGCGGGCTTGGGCTGTCCCGAGCCGGCGCCCGGAGCCTGCGGTGACGACTGCTCCGGCGTTCGCGCGGGAGGCTTACCGCCTCGACCCTGCTGCGGCTGTTGAGGCTGGCTCGGTGGCGAACTCGGACGCTGTTGCCGCGCCTGAGGTTGTCCTTGCTGGTTCTGCTGCTGCCAGTTGTTCGGATCGGGCGGTGAAGATTCGACTTCGGTCGAAGGGTCGCCTGGCCCCTGCCCGCCGCTCTGCTGAGTGCCACTCTGATTCTGGATGCCTTCGAACATGCCACCTACAGCATCTCCGGAGACGACCTCCGTGGCGGCCACCTCGAATTCTTCCTCAGGCGGCCTGTCGTTGCCCGCATCGCTGTAGGGGTTTTGCATCTCCACGGTGCCTTCATCTGTGGTGGGGTCCTTCCCCCCGAACATGCCGTTCAGGGCGTCTCCCGACATCACCTCGGTCGCAGGCGCGTCGTCCTCCTGCTGCCCTGAAGGACCACCGCCCCCCCGCATGGCCCCGGCTAATTGGTCGAGGTTCGGGCGTTCGACCACTGACGTCTTGTCCGGGTCTTCGGCTGGGGGCTGTCCGCCTCCGTGTTGGGTATTGTCCTGGTCCGGGTAGACGACGAACTTATGCCCACATGACGGGCATGTAATTCGCCCCCCGGACGATGGCACGTTTGCGTCGTTCACGCGGTAGCGCGACGAGCATTGAGGGCACTGTACAATCATGAGCAGGTTTGCTCCGTGACGGGTTCTGAATGCGGCGTGGGACTGCTCGAATCCCCTTGGTGCGCACCCCTGGTAATCCGAAAATCTGGGGCAAAGCATTCGTTCGCATTAAATCACACGTAACAGGGGGGCGCAAGTTTAGCAGCGTGCGAAAATCGGGCCAACGCGGTGACATTTGACGCCTCTTACTCCACAATGGCGCCCACTCGAGCATCCTCAACTCATGGTAGCCCACATGACCGACCCGTTACATCAACCGATCGACTATGATGTACGGTCGTTCGGACAGCACGATCGCAAGTGGACGGCGCGACGCATGGTCGAAGCCGACGTCTCGGGACTCCGCCTGATCGAGCGCGGTCGAGATCTCGTACACCTCATCCCGAGTCGTCGCGAGATATCCGTGGGGGGCTCCGAGCAACGGAGCTGGGTACTCGAGTCCAGCCGCCGGGTGGTGGGATGCATCTGCACCCGACTTCGATACGATTGCGTGCGCGAGACGCCTCACCCGTGGAGCCGAACCACGTCCGATGCACTCGATCCCAGCCCCGAGATGCCGGCACTGGAGCTCGAGCGGGCCTTCTGGATGCAGTCCACCGAGATCGATCCCGTCCGGGCTCTCCGTGACGTCGTACTCAACGCCGTTCAACGCAACTCCTTCGCAGAGGCTCGCGCCGAACTCGCCTTCGACCCGGGGGCTATCGAGCCCGATGAGTGGTTGATGACGATCCACTCGGACTTCTCGAGCACCGAGCGGTACGACGACGCGATCGCCCTATTCCTGCGGGCCGGGTTTTATCTGCAGGGCTACTACGACGGCGATGCCGAGCCGTACGTAGCTCGACTCAACTGGCCCAATCGCGCCCACTGAGCACGGCGGGGATGCGACACCCCGGTCGCTCGGGAGGGGCGTTCGTCACCAAAAAAAAACGCCCCCTTTGACGGGGGCGTCTCTTCTTCAAATCTGTCTCTCGCTGATTAGCCAGCGATGAGCGCAGCCGCGTCGATCTGGTTCGTGATCAGGATAGCGATGACGAACGCGTAGATGACCAGCGACTCGATAAGAGCCAGGCCGAGAATGAGCGGCGTGAGCAGCTTACCAGCTGCGCCCGGGTTGCGGGCGATCCCTTCGAGTGCCGAAGCAGCAGCGCGGCCCTGTCCCATAGCGCCACCGAAAGCGGCGAGGGCGATCGCGATGCCTGCTCCCATGGCGAACCATGCGAACATCGTGAACCCGTTGTCCGCCGCAGCACCGAGGTCCTGGGCAAACGCGGAAGTGCTCCAGAGAGCGACCACACCAAAGGTGCTGATGAATGCGAGAACTTTCTTCTTGGACAGCATAACTAATCCTCCTACTTGGCGCGGCCAGCTCAGCCAGCGCGCTCTTTATGAACCGACTCTTGAGGTCGAGGAATTCTCCTAAAACAAAACCCGTCGACTGTCGCCGGGTTATTTAATGCCCCTCGTGCGATACTGCAAGGGAGATATAAATTGAAGACAACAGACAAAACACCAACGTCTGAATAATCGAGACGAGCAAGCCCAGGAAAAAGAAGGGGACCGGCAGCAAAAACGGGATTTCACCGATGCCCATCGCACCGAACAAGCCGGATGCGAGGTCAGCGAAAACACCGAGTACCATGTGATCACCGGTCATATTACCCGTGAGACGAACTCCGAGGCTGATCGGTCGGAACACGTGGCTGACGAGCTCGATGACGAGCATCAGCGGCGCGATGAACCAGACCGGCCCCAGGAAGTGTTTCAGGTACGGGAGGCCATGCTCGCGCAGTCCCGCGATGTTGTAGATCACGAAGACCACGGCCGACATGGCGACTGTTGTATTGAGATTCTGTGTAGGTGGCGCCAGCCCCGGTACCAGCCCCATCAGGTTACTGATGAGGATGAACACCGCGAGCGCCGCGATCAGGGGGAAGTAGCGCTTGGCGTTCTCCCGGCCCATCATATCCGACATGATGTTGAGCACAGCGTCGAAGATCACCTCGAAGAAGTTCCGTACAGAGAACTTCCCCTCGGGCATCATCGCTTCCTCTTTGCTGGCATAACGACCGCGCGCGATCAACGCGAGAACAGCGATGATCGTGGCGGCGACGCCTGCGAAGACACAGTGCGCGATGGTGATGGGGTTATCGGGATTGAGCAACGGGGAAAAAAGCCAGTCCACGCTGCTGTAATCACCGTGGGCGAGGTGAGTCCCCGCCTTCTCATCGACCAGATCGAGAAACGTATAGTCTGCCATTGGCTACTTCGTGTCCTGATGGTCGTCAGATTCGTGTTCGTCGTCCTCTTCGGGCAAGTTGCGAATATACACAGCGGACTGCCAGAAAATCGCCGGCAGGAACGTGCTGTACCCGATGACGTAACCGACCGCGTCCGCGCCGAGCACGATGACAGCCAGGTACGTCAGGACAAACAAAAACAGGAGTTTGACGACCAGTAGTAGGGTCCACTTGGTCACTCCTTTATCGCCTTCCAGGGCGGCCTCGGCCATCTTGCGGCTCACCCATCCGACCACTCGGAGGTTCAAACCGCTGACCAAAACGCCCATCGCAACAGCGCCGCCAAAAGGCCATGACACCAGAAAACCGCTCGCCAGGATGGCTACACATCCCAGAAGAAGCGTCTTCCAGAACAGGCCCATCACGAACTGATTTTCCAGCGATGCCATAACTGCGCTCACTCGAGAAACTTTTTCGAGATTCGGTACGTGTGCCAGAGCACGCCGACCAATCCGAGCGCGATGCACGTGAGCGTGGCTATCGGGTAGGAATCGAGGCGTGTATCAATCGCTTGTCCAACGACGTATCCGCCGAGGATGAAGCCAACGAACTCGAATCCGAGCGCACCGAAGACGCCGACGGTAAGCCAGGGCGATTGCTCGTCGCCGTTGTCTTCGCCCGGCTCATGACCGGGCTTGTCGGTGTCATTCACGGTGAGTCCCTCAAGCAGGGAACACGTGCGGCCTGTTCGCGTGCCAAAATTTGGCGGCGCGCGTCGAGGCGCCCTCCCACTAACACAGTGAATTCGAGGCCGTCAACAAAGGTTTTGGGCCCCAAATCAGCCCCTCTCGAGGGAGTGGGTCGGGCGGCTCTCGGGCTACTCTTCTTCACCTGCGTCATCGGCGTCTGCGACGTCGCTTTCGGCCTCTACATCGGCCTCTTCGTCGCTCTCCGAGCCGGATTCTTCGCCCTCTTCGAGCTCGTCACCCTCGAGGTCCTCGCCCTCCTCCTCGGTCTCCTGCAGACGCGCGATGCTGACGACTTTTTCGTCATCATCGGTCACCATGACCTTCACACCCTGCGTGTTGCGGCTGTAGGTCGAGATCTCACCGACCCGGGTCCGCAAGATCTGGCCACTATCCGTGATCAACATCAGCTCGTCGTCGTCGTGGACGAGGCGAGCCTCGACCAGCGGGCCGTTGCGGTCGTTGACCTTCATCGTGATGACACCGCGTCCACCGCGACCCTGAAGCGGGTATTCCTCGATAGCGGTACGCTTGCCATAACCATTTTCGGTGATGGTCAGGATCGTGTGATCCTCTTCGACCTTCGGCAGCACTTCCATGCCGACCAACCAGTCGTCCTCGTCCTTGAAGCGAATGCCGATGACGCCGGTGGCCACGCGCCCCATCGTTCGCACATCATCTTCCGAGAAGCGGATCGCCTGGCCCTGACGGGTCGCCATGAAGATCTGGTCGTTGTCGTCGGACAACCGCACGGCGACCAGCTCGTCACCGTCGCGCAAGTTCAGCGCGATGATTCCGCCCGAGTGGACGTTCTGATACGCCAGAAGCTCGGTCTTCTTGATCATGCCCTGGCGGGTCGCGAAGACCACGTTCTTGCCTTCCTCGAAGTCGTCCGCCGCCAGGATCGTCTGGACCGTCTCGTCTTCCTCGAGCGGCAACAGGTTCACGACCGCCTTGCCCTTCGTCGTCCGGGAGCCCAGCGGCAGCTCGTGCGTCCTGAGCTTGTAGAGCTTACCCACGGACGTGAAGATCAAAATGTTGGTATGGGTCGACGCCACGAACATATCCGTGACGAAGTCCTCGTCCTTGGTGCCCATGCCGCGCTTGCCCCGACCACCGCGACGCTGAGCTCGATACTCGTCGACCGGCGTTCGCTTGATATAGCCCTGCTGGCTGAGGGTGACGACCATGTCCTCCTCGGCGATCAGATCCTCGAGCGAGATCTCGGAGACCTCGTAGAGGATCTCGGTGCGCCGCTCATCCGCGTACGTCTCGCGCACTTCGATGAGCTCGTCCTTGATCACGCCCATCATCATCGCCTCGTCGGCGAGCAGGCTGCGATAATACTGGATTTGCTCGCGGACTTCTTCGAGCTCGCTGATGATCTTTTCGCGCTCGAGCCCCGTCAGCTTCTGCAATCGCATCTGCAGGATGGCGTCGGCCTGACGCTCGCTGAGCTCAAATCGCTCCATCAGCCCCTTCTGGGCTTCAGCGGGCGAGTCGGAGCCGCGAATGAGCTCGATGACTTCATCGAGCCAGTCGAGGGCGATCTTGAGGCCCTCGAGGATGTGAGCGCGGTCTTCGGCCTTACCCAGGTCGTAGATGGTGCGGCGAGTGACGACGTCACGACGGAAGTCGATGAAGTGGCGCAGCACCTCTTTGAGTGACATCTCCCGGGGCTGCCCGTTGACGATGGCCAACATGATGATCCCGAACGAGGACTGCATCTGCGTGGCTTTGTACAGGTTGTTGAGCACGATCTCCGGCAGGACGTCCCGCCGAAGCTCGATAACCACCCGCATCCCCTCGCGATCTGATTCGTCTCGGATGTCGGTGATGCCGTCGACTTTCTTGTCGCGCACCAAATGCGCGATCTTCTCGATGAGTCGGGCCTTGTTCACCTGATACGGAAGCTCCGTGATGATCAGGCGCGGCTTGTCCGTGCGCTGGTCTACTTCGATCGACACGCGCGCACGCATGCGCACGATGCCACGGCCGGTCTCGTAGGCGCTTCGAATGCCATCGGCTCCGTAGATCACGCCCGCGGTCGGAAAATCCGGCCCGGGAATGTGCTCCATCAGATCCGAGACTTCGAGGTTCGGATCCTCGATGAGCGCCACAGTCGCGTCGATGACCTCCTCGAGGTTATGCGGCGGGATATTCGTCGACATTCCGACCGCAATACCCGACGAGCCGTTGACCAGCAGGTTCGGCACCTTCGTCGGCAAGACTTCCGGCTCCTGCTCGGAATCGTCGTAGTTGGGAACCCACTCGACCGTATCCTTGTCGATATCGGCCAGGAGGTGCTGGGCCACGCGGGCCATGCGAACCTCGGTGTATCGCATGGCTGCAGCCGGATCTCCGTCGACGCTACCGAAGTTGCCCTGGCCGTCGACCAGCGGCACGCGCATGTTGAAATCCTGCGCCATGCGCACCAGCGCGTCGTAGACCGCCGAGTCACCGTGCGGGTGATACTTTCCGATGACGTCACCGACAATACGCGCCGACTTCTTGTATGCGGAGTTATATCGGTTCCCCAGCTCGTGCTGGGCGTAAAGAATACGGCGGTGAACGGGCTTGAGCCCATCGCGTACATCGGGCAACGCTCGCCCGATGATGACGCTCATCGCGTAGTCGAGATACGAGTGGCGTATCTCGTCTTCGATATTCACCGGAATGACATTTGCCGGCTCGGTCATACTCCCTACTCCAATTCGTCAAAAAATTCGTCTGGCGAGCACTATTTTGTCCGCTCGCCGCGACCCGAACACGATGTACGGGCCGCTCTGAATCAAAACTCGTCTCAGTCGATCATCTGGAGCTCACGCAGTCAGCGCGCGCCCGCCTGTGAGCGCCGGCAGGCTAACAGGTCGGATCCGCATAGACAAGCGCTCCCGTGGCTTCTCAGCGACGGAGAGCGATTTTTTATTCGGAATAAGGGGGAACTACGGATTTGAGAGCCTGTCACGATATGAGGCCACTGAGAGCCGCTCTCCACGATCCAGCCGCTCGGCGAATGCTATTTTGGCGGAGCTTTTGACCTCGAATAGAAATCCGAGTGACCTTCCAGTACGATCGACGGGATAGTTGAGTAAGCCTCTGATATGTTTACATTTTTCGTTGGACCTCGTGGTTGCACGCCCCAGGATGACGGCCCTGCACGTGCCGTAAAATCGCAGATCGACTGATCAATTGGCGATACCTGTTGCACGGGATCGAAGATTTTTTGAAACCTCTATACTTAGAATGCTTCTAAAGATTACATGCAGCACGAAAGGACAGCGCGTCGATGTAGGGTTGCTTCGGCGCAGCCCCGAGGCGCTGGCCATCACATAGATTGGAGGTAGTCTGACCATGCTAAAGCTCAACGCATTTAATAAACTGAGCGACGGTTCGGACGACGAGAAGATGCAGCAGTTCGAGGACGAGGCGATGCCTCACCTCGATGAACTCTACGCCACGGCCCTTCGCTACACCAAAAACGAGAAGGATGCCGAAGATCTGGTCCAAGAGACCTTCGTCAAGGCATATACGAACTGGCACAGGTTCGAGCAGGGCACGAATTGCCGCGCATGGCTGTTCACCATCCTGACGAACACGTTCATCAACAAATATCGGCGCAAGAAGAAGGAGCGCGAGATCCTCAACGCAGATGACCTGCGTCCGATCGAGCAATTCTTCTTCAACCGGGAGAAGACCGACTATTACGATAGCCCGGAGCGAGAGACGATGCACAAGATCTTCAGCACCGATGTGCGGGAAGCTCTCAGCTCGCTCTCCGAGGAGTTCCGAGCCGTCGTCATGCTCGCCGACCTCAATGACTTCTCCTACAAGGAGATCGCTTACATCCTGGACTGCCCGGTCGGCACGGTCATGAGTCGCCTGTTCAGGGGTCGCAAGATGATGCGACAGGCCCTCGTCGATACCGCGTACGAGCGCGGGATCATCCGTGACCGCGAGCCATTCCTCTACGACGAGTCCAACCGAACTCGACGCTCCGTGCGAAAGCAAAAGCTCACGGAACGTCGCAACGCAGACGCCAAGAAGAAGGCCGCCGGCTGATCGACGGCCTGCAACCGACGAGAAGCCCGACCGGGAGACCGGTCGGGCTTTTTTTGTAAAAACGACGGTTCAAATTGATCGTTCAAAGTCCTCACCCTATGCTCACCAGACATACATGACTGACGATGTCGAGTGGATAGATGAAGATCAACTATTGGGCTGTTTCCACGGTTTTCGTACTCCTGACCAGTACCTTGTTTCACACCGCATGTGACCCCGCGGGCGCCTGTGAGGCCGACGACGACTGTTTTTCCGGAGAATTTTGCTATCAGGGAACCTGCACCCCCACGTCGGAGGGAAATGACACCGGCGACCCAGACACTTCCGATGCCACGACGGATGCCGACGAGGATGCCGAGAATCGAGATACGACTCGAGAGGACACGCGACACGACGACACCGACGCAAGTGATGCGGCCGGGCCCCCGTTGGCGGTCATCGAACTGACAGCAGGCGCGCTACACACCTGTGCCCTGCTGGAGTCCAGCGAGATCATGTGCTGGGGCGACAATGGCAACGGAAGCCTGGGTACTGGCAACGACACGGCTGGCATCGAGACCTCG